>NZ_ANAT01000005.1:0-444028 GCF_000411595.1 Paenibacillus lentimorbus NRRL B-30488
GGTTATTCCATATGGTGAATGGCGCTCCGAACCGTGCTGTCTGCCGCTTTAAAGAAGCTGAACAGTACCTGCAGGCCATTCAGGACCGTTTCGAAGCCGCTGAATTTTATTATAAAACAGCGGGTGCATATTACATGATGAAGTCGCCTGCGCTCTCCATTCAATATGTCAACAAAGCGCTGGAAATCTATCAAGGTGAAGCCGGCTACATCAAAAAAACGCTCAGCTGCCGGCTGCTTCTCGCCGTGAATTACATAGACGAGGCACGCTATGAAGACGCAGAACAGCTCTTTAATGAATCCATAAAGATAACGGACCGGATCAATGACAATAACCTGCTGTGCCACGCCTATTATAATTTTGGTTTTTTAAAGACCGCCCAGAAAAAAGATAAAGAGGCCCTCCCTTTTTACAAAAAGGTATTGGGCAATCAGCGTTTCGAGAAAGAGTCTCCCGTTTCCTACCTGCATTGTGTATACGAAGCGGTCAGAGCACTTTTTAAAACCGGATATGCCGCCGAAGGACAAACCGTGCTGCAGAAAGGTTTATACATATCTGAAAAAGTGCAGAACAAGATTATGAAATTGAAGCTGACCGCGCTCAACATACTGTACACCGCTCAGGAGGACCCGTACGACCGATTGCAGAAGCTCGTGCTGGAGCTGCAGAAAATTGAAGCGTGGGTGGATTTGGAAGTGCTGCTTCAGGATATTACTGATTACTACAAAAAAAAGGGCGATTTTGAGAAAGCCGCATTTTTTATCATGCGCGGCTGATCAAAACGCCCCTTCTTTTATCTGACTGAGTTGATTAAGCCCAGCATTTGGTCTCCCAATGTAATCGTGCGGCTGTTCAGCTGATAGGAACGCTGAGACACGATTAAGTCGGTCATTTCTTTTGACATATCGACATTTGAACTTTCAAGCGCGCCCTGCTCCATGCCGATTGCCTGCCGGTTTGCGCCGGTAAGCTCTTCAATCGCTGAAGCCCCCGCTCCGTTTACGGAAAACAGATTATCCCCTTCCGCATGAAGCGCCTGAGGATTATTGACATTGACGATGCCGAGATTAAACGTCTGCGAACGGGTTCCTGCCTGGTCTGAAGCAGTCAGCGTTCCGGTTTTGCTGATTTTCAGCTGATTCAGCGAACTGTCAATTTGTATGGGCTGGCCGTTCTCATCGAGAATGGGATTGCCTCCCGCTGTCATCAGCTGAAGCAGCCGGTCATTTCCGCCGGCCGGCTTGAGGGAAAGTGAGCCGTCCCTTGTATACACCCGCCGTCCGTCCGCTTCTGCCTGAAGATATTGATAAGGTGAGGTGAACGCGATATCAAGGTCACGGTCGGTTTTTTTGATGCTTCCCTGCCCTGAATCCAGCTGCGGAGTCATGACCGTTCCGGCGCCGAGACGCAGGCCGGGCGGCGTTTTCCGCATGTTCGGCGAATTTTCCTTTTTGTCATCTATATGGTCATACTGCTGTCTGATCAGCTCGGAAAAGCGGGAGTCCCTCGCTTTATAGCCTGTCGTATCACTGTTTGAAAGGTTGCTGCTGACTGTATCCATCTGCTGCTGAAGCTGATTTAAGGCTGTTGAAGCCGTCAGCATTGATCTGAGCATCATAATTGAACGTCCCCCATTTTGTTACACTTTGCCGATTTCATTTGCGGCTTTATCCATGCTTTTATCGTAAGCCTGAATGACTTTCTGATTGGCTTCAAATGATCTGTATGCTTCCGTCATTTCTGTATACGTGCTCGTCACGTCCACGTTCGAAAGCTCCGAGACGCCTTGCTTTAATGAATACGAGACTTGGGGATTCGCCGCCGCGCTCGGCAGTTCAGAGCCGTCGGCCGTGCTGTATAGGTCATTGCCGTCCCGTTTCAGATTGCGCACGTCTTCTTCCATTCTGATGTCAATCTGCCCCGCCGGCCGGCCGTTTGTCGTGACCGTTCCGTTTTCTGATACGGTGAATTTTTCATTGTCGACTGTAATCGGCTGTCCGTTTGTTGATAAAACAAGGTTTCCGTTTATCGTAAGCTGATTGTTTTCATTTAATGAGAAAGTGCTGCTTTTTGAATAGCGGACGCCGCCCGCAGTCTGCACGGGATAAAACAGCTCGGCTTTTTCATTCGTTTCGGCATTCTTGGGAACCTGATTCTCCATAAGCGCGATATCGGTCGGCTGATCGGTCGTTTTCAGGCTTCCCTGCGTAAACAACGGTTTCAGCTCCTGCATGTATACGCCTGTGTTGACGGAACCGATTTTCGTTTTTTTGTCGCCTTCTATTCGGCTCAGAAGCATCTCGGGAAAGGCGCGGATTGAACCTTGATCCTCTTTGTATCCTGACGTATTCGCGTTTGCGATGTTATTTGACAGCATTTCCGTTCTTCTCTGCTGTGTAATCATTGCGGACGTTGCGGTATATAATCCTTTTAACAAGTCTTCCACCTCTGAAATAGCATTATTTCCAGTTGCCTCACCGGAACATTTGTTCTATAATGAAAATCAGCATTTTTTCTTATTATCGGATTTACATTCCCGTTCGTGAAGGGTTTGACAGAAAAAAACCCCCATTCTTTTTCAGAATGAGGTTTTATCATCAACTCAGTTTGCGTTTTGGAAGCTTGTCCATGTTATCCAGCATGACGCCGGTTCCGACCGCAACACAATCCATCGGGTTCTCAGCGACAAGAACCGGCACCCTCAGCTCTTCGGCAAGAAGCTGATCAAGCCCGTTTAACAGCGCTCCCCCGCCGGTAATGATAACGCCGCGGTCGATGATGTCAGCGGACAATTCAGGCGGTGTTCTTTCAAGAACCTGCTTGGCGGCCTGCACAATGACGGCAACTGATTCACGAAGGGCTTCTTCCACTTCTTTGCTGTTTACTGTAATCGTTCTCGGCAGACCGGAAACCATGTCACGGCCGCGGATGGTGATTTCTTCATGACGTGCGTCTGGGAAAACCGTTGCGACCTTCACCTTAATATCTTCAGCGGTACGTTCACCGATCAGCAGCTTATACTCGCGTTTGATATAATTTAAGATTTCCATGTCAAACTTGTCCCCAGCCATCTTAATAGAAGAGGAGGTGACAATATCGCCCATAGAAATAACTGCGATATCTGTCGTACCGCCTCCGATGTCAACAACCATGTTACCGCTCGGCTGGAAGATTTCCATACCCGCGCCGATAGCGGCAACTTTCGGTTCTTCTTCAAGGTACACATGCTTTCCGCCGCTTTTTTCAGCTGCTTCTTTAATCGCTTTCTGCTCAACGGATGTAATATTCGTCGGGCAGCAGATCAGCATGCGCGGTTTTGAGAAAAGTCCTTTTACATTCAGCTTATTAATGAAATGTTTCAGCATGGCTTCAGTTACTTCGAAGTCTGCGATTACGCCGTCTTTCAGCGGACGGATCGCAACAATATTCCCAGGTGTACGTCCAACCATTCGTCTGGCTTCTTCACCGACAGCCAGCACTTTGCCGCTGTTTTTATCAAGTGCCACAACGGAAGGCTCATTCAGAACAATTCCTTTTCCTTTTACATGGATCAGTACATTTGCGGTACCGAGGTCAATTCCAATATCCCTTGCAAACATCTATTTATATCCTCCTTGATATCTGTTTCACAGTAAAATATCCACATTGTGCCCTAATTATATATATTATCATAATTTATCAAAAAAAAGCTGCTGAACGATATAAGTTCTTGACAAAATTTTGCGGATATTCGCGAAACCGCCCGGAGGAGAAAAAAGGGCCCGGCAGACGTCAGGCGCTACGGCTGCTGAACGGGCTCCCCTTCAAGAATTTCATCCTTCTTGTACTTTAATTTCGTCGCCTCGCCCCCCCTTAAATGTCTGATGGATTTATGATAATCGAGTATTTCTTTTACTTCATTCGCCAAGTCAGGATTGATTTCAGGCAGGCGTTCTGTCAGATCTTTGTGTACGGTACTTTTGGAAACACCAAACTCTTTCGCAATGACACGAACGGTTTTTTTCGTCTCCACGATATACTTACCAATCTTGATTGTTCGCTCTTTGATGTAATCGTGCACACCACTCGACCTCCCCAGTTGGATGTGAGAAGTGTGAAATGAGATCCGTATTCTGTAACAGATTCACTGATGATGCAGCTTCTTCGTTGTCCGATTATATAAGAAGGTTTTAGAAATATGCCCACGATCCCTCACCTCAAACACTCTCTTTGATAGGTTTGTAACAGTGTATTAGCAATGAATTGGGAATATGCTAAAAACTCAATAAGGACAAGGGGCGGGTCATAATTTTCTGCTTTTTGAACGGGGGGTTTACATCCGCCCGATCCTGGTGTAGAATGAAACAGCACAATTAGTTACTTAGGTAAGTTTTTTGAAAAGGAGAACGGAAATGATCCACGTCAACAGACGCCTCATTCATCAAATCAATCAATGCGCCCGCCTGATTACGAAGAAAGCCAATGAACGGCTGGAACCATTCGGCCTGTACTCCTCTCAATGGTCAATCCTATATTGCTTAAAAACGATCGGACCGATGACCCAAAAAGAAATCTGGTCCTATCTGAACGTAGAGGCGCCGACCGTTACCAGAACGATCAAACGCCTTGAAGAAAACGGCTGGATTCAGCGGGAACAGGGAGAAGACAAGCGGGAAAAGCTCGTCGTCCTGACGAAGGAAGCTGAATTGAAATACGACAGCATCAATCAAGAGATGCTGAAGTTCGAGGAAGACATGCTTGCGGATTTCCAAGATGGAGATAAGGAAGCTTTTTCTGAGTTTCTGAATGTGTTTTTAACGAAATAATAAAGAAAGGGAAGTGCTGTACTTTTGAGTAAATCTGACTCGATCTGGACCAAAGATTTTATTATGGTCGTACTCGTGAATTTATTTGTCTTTGTGTTCTTTTATACATTTTTGGCCGTGCTGCCTATCTATATGATTCAGGAGCTTGGCGGCAGTGAATCGCAAGGAGGGCTTTTGATCAGCCTGTTCCTGTTATCTGCTATTATCACCCGTCCTTTTTCAGGGGCGATTATTGAACGGTTCGGCAAGAAAAGAATGACGATTGTATCTCTGGCGCTGTTCGCCCTGTCTTCTTATCTGTATTTGCCGATACACAATTTCTATCTGCTGCTCGGACTGCGTTTTTTCCAAGGCATCTGGTTCAGCATTTTAACGACGGTCACGGGCGCAATTGCCGCTGACCTTATTCCCGCCAAGCGGCGCGGCGAGGGGCTCGGTTATTTCGCGATGTCTATGAACCTTGCCATGGCGATCGGTCCGTTTCTCGGACTGAGCCTTGTGAAAGTCATATCGTTCCCGGTTTTCTTTACGCTTTTTGCTGTATTTGTTTCTTTAGGCTTGCTGATTGCTTTTATGATTCGTGTGCCGGATCAAAACAACAGCGGAACGACTGTCTTCCGTTTTTCTTTCTCCGACATGTTTGAAAAAGGCGCGCTTAAAATCGCGATTGTCGGGTTGTCCATTTCTTTCTGTTATTCAAGTGTGACTTCATATTTATCCGTTTATGCAAAGACGATCCACCTGTTGGATGTCAGCGGCTATTTCTTCGTCTGTTTCGCCGTGACGATGTTGGCCGCCCGTCCTTTCACAGGAAAGCTGTTTGACAGAGTGGGGCCGGGAATCGTCATCTATCCGTCGATTATCGTGTTCTCCGCGGGGCTTTGCATGCTGGCGATGACAAACAGCGCCCTCATGCTTCTCTTGTCCGGTGCCGTAATCGGTCTCGGATACGGCTCTATCGTACCGTGTATGCAGACGCTGGCGATTCAGAATTCGCCCGGACACCGTTCAGGCTTTGCGACGGCTACCTTCTTCACTTTCTTTGACAGCGGGATTGCCGGCGGGTCATATGTATTCGGCCTCTTCGTCGCTTCGGCCGGATTCCATTCGATTTATCTGGCAGCGGGGCTGTTCGTCCTGATTGCTTTGCTCCTGTATGGCTGGAGCCAGAAAAAAAGAACGCCGCTTGAAGCGGACGGAAACGTTTCAATCGCAGACTGATATGACAAAAAGCCGGGGGGCAGCCCCCGGCTTTTTTTATTCGGCCGCTCTTTCCCGCACGATTCGCCCCTCCGCTTTTGCATAAGGAGGATGAATGTACATAAGCGCCGTATAACCGAGACATGACAAAATGACACCCGCAAACCAGGAAATATCATAGATGCCGGCGAACGCCGGGACGTACATCCCGATTAAAGAAATAAACGCGCCGAGAAAGGTCGCGGCAAAGGCCCGGTAATTATAGCCTTTGTAATAAGTGTACTGTCCGGTTTCCGAATAAAGGTCTTCAACTGAGAGCTGCCTTTTTCTGATGATAAAATAATCAGCCATCATCACCCCGGCCACCGGTCCGAGCATCCCGCCGATGAGTCCGAGAAACGCATATACATTCGTGGCGCTCTCCATCAGCTTCCACGGTATTGTGAACAGAGCCAAAACGGCGGTCAAATACCCTCCCCTTCTGAATGTAATATACTTCGGCAGGACATTCGCCAAGTCATAGGCCGGTGACACGATGTTTGCCGCCACGTTAACCGAGACGGCGGCGATGCAAAGTGTGATGACCGAAAGAGCGATGACGAAAGGATTATCAAACCGGGCCAAAATCTCCACCACATCCCAAATCGGTTCTCCGAATGCTACCTGTGATCCGGATGTCACCGTGATGCTTGCAAACGCAAACAGCGCAAATGTTCCCGGCAGCCCGTAAAACTGGCCGCGAATCTGTTCTTTTTGCGACGCGGCGAACCGGGTGAAGTCAGGGATATTCAGGATCAGCGTCGCCCATATTCCGATAATGCCCGTCACTCCGGCGGCGAACGGCCAAAACGTTTCAGAAAAGGTATGGAACTTTCCCGGCTGTGAGTAAATCGGACCGAGCCCGCCGGCAATATCTATCGCCCACCAGACCATGCCGCCGAAGACGAGATATACAAGCGGGCCCGCCCACACTTCAAATTTTTTGATCGATTCCATGCCGTGCCGCAGCACAAGCAGATGAATGCCCCAAAAGAAAATGAACGACAGAAAGCCCGGCAGATGAAGCCCGAATATATTCCAATCTCCGCCGAGACTCCCCCAGCCAGGCCATATGTTCAAAAGCAGAATGTGTAAAGCCGTACTCCCGGCAAATGTTTGAATTCCGAGCCACATGATGGCTGTAAACGCCCTGAGAAGCGCCGGAATGTTAGCGCCGTATATTCCGTAAGAAGCCCTGATAATGACCGGAAAAGGCAGGCCGTATTTCGTTCCGGCATGGCCGTTCAAGGCCAAAGCGGCGAACAAAATCAGTGACGCCGTCACGATAATGGCGAGCACCTGCCACGGAGAAAGGCCGATCGCAATGAGCCCGCCCACAGTCGCGTAGGTCGGGATATTATGAATACACCCCATCCAGATGGATGCAAAATTCACCGCTTTCCATGTCCGTTCGCCGTCTTCTAAAGGCAGTAAATCTTTGTTGCTTAGCCGATCACTCATTGTTTTTTCATTTTCTCCCTCCCGCATGTACGTTTTCCTTACATCACATGTGAAAAAATATAACTGAAAATTCCGTAAATAACATTGGTTGCTGTCGACAATAATCGTTTTGTTTTTTGAGCACATTACACAAAAAAAGAGACGGGGAGAGCCCGTCTCTTTTTTTTGCGCCTGTTAAGAGGCTTTTTTGAGGAGAACCGAAAACCGGAACGCCATCAAAAGGCTTACGGCGCCGACAACGATAAGAATCGTGCCGAGCATATGAAAATGGCCGGCGGTAATTTCTTTTCCGAAAAGAATGCCCAAAATGACAGAAGACAAAATCGAACCGAGATACCTGCAGGTCTGAAACAGGCCGGACGTTGTTCCGACCATGTCGGCGGGGCTCGTTTTCAGCATAGCCGCCTGAAACGTGACATTTCCGAAGCCGTAGCCGACACCCAGCACGGACAGGATCAGCCCTTTTCCTATCATAGGCGCCTGAAGGAAGAAAAACGTTAACAGCACCGCTCCGATCGCGGTCAGGCAGGTTCCGGCAACAATCGGCTGAAGAAGCCCTTTCTTATCTATCCATTTTCCGGTCAAAGGCGACACCAGAATACTCATGCCCGACATAAACAGCATAATCAATCCGCTTGTCTGAACGGACAAATGCATTTCATCCTGAAAATAGCTCGGAAGCCCGAAAAAGATGCAGTAAAAGAATATATTCAGCAAAATAAATTGAATATACACCGACGATAGTTTCCGATGCGTTTTAAACAGCCTGACATCAATAAACGGCTTCTCCGTTTTCAGCTCGCGCCAGATAAACAGCCCGACAAACAAAAGCCCGAATACGCCTTCTGTATAGTGAGGCTTCGTACTGAAGGACAATAAAAACGACAGGAGAAGGATAATCGCTCCGGCAAACAGAAGTATCCCGATCGTATCAAGCTGGCGGAGCACGCCTTTCAAGCCGCCGATCTCGCGTTTTTCATCTTTCGGAAACATATACATTCCGAGAAAAAAGCTGAGAATGATAAACGGCAGATTGACGAAAAAGATCGCCGGCCACCCTCCCCAAACGATCAGAAAACCGCCGAGAGTCGGACCGAGCGCCGTCATGGCTGATGCAAAGATTGACAGGACGGCCAGCGCCGAAGCCTGCTTCTCCTGTATATTTGAACGGATCAATCCGACGCCGGACGGATATATCGCGCTGCTTCCGATCGATTGAAAAAGCCGCATGATCAGCAATGTCATAAAAGTCGGCGCAAACGGCGCGCCGACCGCCGAGACGGCAACAAGCAGAAGCCCGATCAAAAACAGCTTCTTCCTGCCGAGCATATCACCGAGCTTCCCGGTAACAGGCTGCGCCACCGCGCTGGCAAGATAAAAGGACGATATCAGCCAGGACACCGTTGTAAACGACAGGTGAAATTCATGCTGAATACTGTGAAGCGCAAGAGAAATCATCGACGAGTTCAATGGGTTCAGCATCGTCCCCGAAGCCACGGCCGTCAAGAACAGGACGCGGCTTTTTTTGGAGATTGTCATTTTGTCTGCGCGATAAATTCTTCCGTCGTCCGGCTTCTGCCGATTTTCGGGAAGATAAACTTGAGTGTCGCTTCGTGCTGTTCATCGCTGAATGTCGCCATCGCGTCAGTTACAAAAACCTGCTGATACCCGAGCTGAAAAGCTTCCCGCGCCGTGCTTTCCACACCGATGTTTGTCGCAATCCCGCATAACACAATCGTGTCGATTCCCCGTCTTCTGAGCTGAAGGTCCAGGTCCGTGCCGAAAAACGCGCCCCACTGCCGTTTTGTTACCGTATAATCATTTTCTTTCACTCCGATTTCAGGCACAAATTCAGCCCAATCCGCCGGCGGAGCCGAATGGCCCGCCGCCTCTTCATCCGTCAGCGGCTTCAGCGCATCCGCTCCGTCATGAAAATCCACGTTCACAAAGCTGATAAATCCGCCTTTTTCCCGGAACACATCAATTAATTTTTTCGCGTTCGGCACAACGGTACCGCTTTTATCCATCGGCACAATACCTTTTTGTAAATCAATAATGACCAAAGCCGTTTTTTCAAATTGCAGATTCAATGATGTTGTCATAATGATTCCTCCTGATGCAGTTAGTGTTTCTCACCCCGTTTATTTTACTCTTTCCCGGACAGGATTTCTTCCGCCATGCTCCGGCGCTCTTTTTATGGATATAAAGTCGCATGACACCTCTTTGAAAAAGCGACATTATGAACGCAAAAAACCATGTCAGATAACCTTACACGAAAATGTTTTATCGTTCTTTTTTCTCTATAATAATGAATTAATCACGATTACATTTTGAATGAGACGGAGGAATACAACATGCAGATGGGCGATACAGTATTTATGTTCTTTTGCGCTTTACTCGTGTGGCTGATGACCCCCGGGCTGGCTTTGTTTTACGGCGGAATGGTAAAAAGCAAAAACGTGCTCAGCACGGCGATGCACAGTTTTTCTTCCCTCGCCATCGTATCCGTCGTTTGGGTTTTGTACGGATATTCACTTGCTTTTGCCCCCGGGAATACATGGCTTGGCGGGATTGAATGGGCCGGCCTGAAGGGGGTCGGCTTTGAACCCGGAAGTTATAGTGATACGATCCCGCATTCATTATTCATGATGTTCCAAATGACGTTTGCCGTACTGACGACGGCCATTATTTCCGGAGCATTTGCTGAACGCATGAGATTCAGTGCTTTTCTTGTATTTTCCTTTTTGTGGGCTTCCCTCGTATATACGCCCGTTGCGCACTGGGTATGGGGCGGCGGCTGGATCGGCCAAATGGGCGCTCTTGACTTCGCAGGCGGAAACGTCGTCCACATTTCTTCCGGGGCCGCCGGGCTCGTGCTGGCGATTGTGCTCGGGAAACGCAAGGACGGCACGGCGGCTTCGCCTCACAACTTAATTTACACGTTCTTGGGCGGGGCGCTCATTTGGTTCGGATGGTTCGGCTTCAATGTCGGCAGCGCCCTCACGCTTGACAGTATCGCGATGTTTGCCTTCATTAACACAAACACCGCGGCTGCGGCCGGAATTATCGGCTGGATTTTAATCGAATGGATGCTGAACAAAAAACCGACCATGCTGGGCGCTGTATCAGGCGCTATTGCCGGGCTTGTCGCCATTACGCCGGCTGCCGGGTTCGTTACGCCGTTCTCTTCCATCGTAATCGGCTTCATCGGCGGGCTTGTCTGCTTCTGGGGCGTGTATTGGCTTAAAAAGACTTTCGGATACGATGATGCGCTTGACGCTTTCGGCCTGCATGGAATCGGCGGGACATGGGGCGGCATCGCGACCGGTTTATTCGCCACCACTTCCGTCAATGACGGCGGGGCAAACGGGCTGTTTTACGGCGATCCGGGACTGCTCTGGAAGCAGATTGCAGCCATTGCGGCAACCTATGTATTTGTATTTATTGTCACTTTCGTTATCATTAAAATTGTAGGTCTGTTCATTCCCCTCCGCGCCAGCGAAGAAGAAGAGTCACTTGGGCTTGATTTAACGATGCATGGGGAAAAAGCATATCAGGACTTATAAAGTGAGGAGTGGCTTAGATGAGCGGTCAAATGTTCAAGGTAGAAATCGTTACGCGTCCGGCTAAGTTTGAAACATTAAAACAGGAACTCGGTAAAATCGGAGTCACATCGCTGACCTTCTCCAACGTACACGGCTGCGGCCTTCAAAAAGCTCACACCGAACTGTACCGCGGAGTCAAAATTGAAAGCAATGTGTATGAACGGCTGAAAGTGGAAATCGTTGTCTGCAAGGTTCCCGTTGATCAAGTGGTGGAAACGGCGAAAAAAGTGCTGAAAACGGGAGAGCCCGGAGACGGCAAAATATTCGTCTATGAAATCGGAAACACGATTAATATCCGCACCGGAGAAGAAGGACCGGGAGCTTTATAAACAGACAGAACGCCCGGAGACAGAAATATCCCGGGCGTTTTTTCTGGCTTCATTAAAAAGAAGAAGCCTTTTTTTCATGCGGGGCAGGACGCTTATGCCGTACGGTTTGTTTTTTCGCATATGTACTGATATTGACCAGTATGCCGCACAAAAACAGCGTCATAATCAATGAAGAACCGCCATAACTGATAAACGGAAGCGGCACACCCGTAACCGGGAGGAGTCCGCTCATCGCTCCCAAATTCAAGACAACCTGAAACATCAATTGAAACGTAATTCCGATGGCAAGAAGCTTCCCGAACGGGTCATCAGCCCGCACGGCCGTTTTTACGCCGAGAAGCATTAACGCAAAATATAATCCCAAAACGATCAGAACACCGAATATCCCCAGCTCTTCGCTGATCACGGCCATAATGAAATCGGTATGCGCCTCAGGCAGATAGTTCATTTTTTCAACACTGTTTCCAAGCCCTCTTCCGAAAAACCCGCCTCCGGAAATAGCAAAATAGGATTGAATCAGCTGATAGCCGTCCCCGTTCGCGTCACCAAACGGATTGGTAAAGGAAACGAGGCGCTTCACACGATAGGAAGCAGAAAATGCGAGATAAACAACCCCCGACACCGCCGTCGCGCCGAGCACGAACAGATGGCGCTTTTTCAAGCCGGCACATAATAAAATCGACCCGCACGCCGCCAGTATTAAGGAAGCCGTCCCTAAATCAGGCTCCGCCAAAGTCAGCAGAAAAGCGGTCCCCAAAATCACTAAAGGCGGCAGAACCCCTTTCACAAATTGATGAATGTACGGCTGCTTTTTCGTATAAATCGAAGCGAAATACAAAATCATGGCGATCTTCGCCAATTCAGACGGCTGTACGACAAGCGGGCCCGCTCCCAGCCACCTGCGGGAAAAATTCCGCTCCAGCCCGATTCCCGGTATCAATACGAGCAGCAGCAATACCAGCGAACCGACCACAAACAGCGGTACAAGCCGCGCATACCGCTTATACGGCAGACAGGCGGCAAATAGAAATAAGCATAATCCTATCAGTAAAGAGGCACTTTGTTTATGGAAGAAATAGGATGGATCTCCGTACCGCTGAGACCCCATCACATCACTGGCGCTGTACACCATTAACAAGCCGAATCCGCAAAGCAGCATAATGACAAACACAAGCGGCAGATCGGCGTTTTTCAAACGTTTCAGCAACGGACAAAACTCCTTCGGCTATTCTTTTCCCGCATACTTGACGCACAGTAATACAGTCACGTTTCATTCTGTTTACTTTTTTATGATTATTTTTAATACCAATTGTGTCTCATAGAAAAAAGCATTACACTGTTCATATAAAATAAAGATAAAAGGTGATATTTGTGAATTACGAACTATTTAAAGCGATCAATGGTTTGTCGCACCATAGTGCCATTCTCGACTCTATCATGGTATTTATAACGGAATACGCCATTTACGCCTACGCCCTTTTCCTGCTTGCCATGTGGCTGTTCGGAAGCACAAAAGGCAGACAAAACGCCCTGTACGCGGGCTTCACGGGTGTTGCGGCGCTTATCATCAACTACCTCATCACGAAAGTCTATGTCGAGCCGCGCCCCTTTGTCGAGCATACGGTTCATACGCTGATCCCTCATGCCGCGGATGCTTCATTTCCGAGTGACCATACGACAGGCGCTTTGGCGATTTCAATTGCGATTCTGTTCCGCAACAAAAAACTCGGCTGGCCGCTTGTGATTTTCGGCCTTTTGACCGGCTTCTCAAGAATTTGGGTCGGCCATCATTATCCGATCGATGTGCTCGGAAGCATTGTCGTTTCCCTCATTGTCGGATTCCTGCTGTTCAGATTTTCAAATGTGCTTCGTCCGATTGTCGATCTGATCGTGCGAATCTATGAAAGTATCGTTCATAAAAGCAAATCGACAAACCATAATATATAAAAAAGCCGGCGTCTGTCACAGACTGCCGGTTTTTGTATGTTTGGCTGTATGCTTTTTCCTTTGTAAAGCACAGAATGCGGCAATGCCGAGACTGTCAATCATCACATCGCGGAGGCATCCGTTTCTGCCGAAAAAGAGCTGGACGATTTCTGTCAGGAAAGCGGCGGCCAATGCATACAGCACCGCCCTCTTCATGCGCCTGCGCTCCCTGAAAAACAAATAGGCGAGCACAAAAAATGAAAACGCGTGCCCAAGCTTTTGAATCGCCGCTTCCGGTATGGCGAGCTCCGCCATATCGAACACAAAGAAACCGGACACATCTGGATGGGACGTGAAACGGAAGGACACCGTCTGCGACACAATCATATCGTGAAAGCTTTCAGTCAAAGCAGAAACGAAAACAAAGACGAGCCACCCGGCCGCCAGACATTTATTCATTCAGCATCTCCTTCGTTTTCTACTAGTATAAAGGCACATGCGGCAATATGAAAAGCGCCTATCAGAGCTGATAGACGCTTTGGGATCAAGATTACTTGCCCGAATCTTTCATTGAGCCGTCATCTTTACCATCTGTCTTGTCTTTTGTGCCGTCCTCTTTGTCACCTGGTTTTTCTTCGGTTTCTTTTTTAGGCGTCACATCTTTTTTCTCGGAAGACTGCTGAATTGACCCTTCCGTTTCTTCTGTTACAGCGTTTTTCTCTTCAGCCGCCGCTTTTTCAATAGATGTTACCGGCTTGTCCATAAAATTGAGCGGGTTCATCGCTACGCCGTCCTTGCGGATTTCAAAGTGCACGTGATTTCCGCTTTCTTCACTGTAAAGATTTTTTCCGGATTTACCGATAACCTGGTTCTGCTTTACTTTGTCGCCCTGATCCACGCTGACTTCAGATAAAGACTGATAGACAGTAGACAGGCCGTCTGAGTGTTCAATTTCAACCACATACCCCAGTACCGGGTCTTTAGCAGCTTTAACAACCGTACCGCTCAGAGAAGCAGAAACATCAAATGATTTTCCGTCTTTCTCAGCTAAGTCAATTCCTTTACTGAGGCTGTACGTGTTATTATAGTTAACAAGTGCTGCTTCTTTCTCTTTTTTGCGGCATCAGATTCGTAAAACTTTTTCACAACAGAAACATTTTCAGAATGAGCAGCCGGCATTGCGACGTTTTCCATTGACTTGCCTACTTCGACGGCATCGTCTTTGCCGCTGTCATACGCGGAGTTTCCGCCGTTGTTCGTCAGATTGTCCTTCACATCATTCGAAACGGATTGATACCAAAGGACAGCTGTTAAAATGACGGCCGCACTGACTAAGTAGATTGCAGGGAATATCCAGCGTTTGCGAAAAAACCGCTGAAGTTTTTTGACTTGAGAAGTTTTCTTTTCTTCCTCTCTCATTTGTTCATCACCTCAGCAACATTCTGAACACTTTTCTGAAAATATATACACATCCATAAAAAACTTTTTTGGAAGTAGTATGTGCAGATTGCACTTAATTATGTAATGAAATGTGAAGGGAGATCCCGGAATATGAATTTAACCCTGCGCAAAGCCGTATTGGAGGATTTAGATGCGGTGGTGGCCATATACAACTCGACGATTGCCTCACGAATGGTAACGGCTGATACGGAAGAAGTGACGCCCGCAGACCGGATGGATTGGTTTTTGCGGCACACGGACCGGCGCCCGCTGATGGTCGCGGAAGATGAGACCGGCAAAGTGGCGGCCTGGATCAGCTTTGAAACGTTTTACGGCCGTCCGGCCTATGACAAAACGGCGGAGATCAGCATCTATCTGCATCAGGATTGCCGCGGCAAAGGAGCAGGAAGCTTTCTGCTGAAAGAAGCCCTGGCACTCGCTCCGACAATCGGCATCCGCAGCCTGATGGCTTTTATCTTCGGACATAATGTGCCGAGCATTAAGCTGTTTGAAAAATTCGGTTTTACCGAATGGGGCGTATTCCCGGGTATCGCCGAAATGGACGGAAAACGATATGACTTGAACATTTTAGGGAGAGAACTGTCATGATCACCATCGATAAAGACAAAGACGAAAACCAGCCGCTCAATAAAAAAGCCCGTTCCCTTGCCGACATCGCCAAATGGGGAAAGATCACCGCCGTGTTTCTGATCATCACGGGCTCTCTTTCCGCTCTGTCAGCCATTGTGACGCTGCTCGGAGCCATTCCGGGTGTTCTGCTCATCATTTCCGGCGTCATGCTGATGCGCTCGGCAAAAGCGGCTGCCGCCCTTCAGGAAGGACTAGAAGAAAACGCGGAAGAAAATATGCTTGCACATTACGCGTCATTTATCAAAATGCAGTTTTTTTACGCGGCATCCAGTGTGGTACTGGGCATTCTCGCTTTTATTTTAGTCGTCATCTTCGCTGTCATCGGAATTATGGCTTATTACAGCACTGATACGTATGACACGCCTGATTCATATTACTATGAGAACGACCCTGTGTTTGAATGACAAAAAGAGCTGATCGCGCGTCAGCTCTTTTTTTAATAAAGCATTTCTTTTTTCCGGTCTTCTTCCGTTAAAAATTCAATAAAGCTCTTCATCGCAGACGGCTCCTCGGCAATCAGCCGGGTATAGGCGCTTTTCCGTTCCTCAGACAGAATATCGCTTTTTCTGATCCTGTTCAGCATATAAATGCGGATCGTTTTTTGCACCTGTTTCCGCTGATAGCCGGCTTCCTTAAAAAACGCAAGACCCAGAGCCGCAAGGAGGGCAAAAATGCCGGCCGATACGAGAGCTCCCCTCCCGGAAGGGGCCTGAATCAAAAGCGATGCCAGATGAAACAGACTAAAAGCGGCGAGCGGGAAAGCAAGAAAACGGTAAATGATGCTTTTTTTCATCAGCGGCGCGATGGCGATTTGTATTTTCTGAATTTCTTTTTTTATGAATCCCGGCAATTGTTCCGCATGCTCCAGCTTCATGCCCTCTCCCCTTTGCTGTCATTTTTGTCTTCTTTTTCATATATGCATATTTTACCGCACTCGGAACTTTCTTTGAAAGAAAACTGCATTCATCTTTGATTCCGGCTCTTTATTCTTTCAAAATGTCAATGTTATAATTTGAAATGGGAATCAGATTGCTGCACTTGTCGGAATACTAATGGGCACAGTCTTGATAAATATGATATAGCGGGGTTGCAAAGTGAGCATTTCATTTATTTTATTCGGATTTTTTTTCGTTTTAAATATACTTTTGGCCGTCATCATGATTTTCAAAGAAAGACGCGATGCCAGCGCTTCATGGGCTTGGCTCTTGGTTCTTTTTTTTATTCCCATTTTAGGGTTTATTTTATACCTGTTATTCGGCCATAACCTGAGACGCAAGCATCTGTTTCAATGGGAAGACCGTAAAAAAATCGGGATAGAAAAGCTGCTGAAGTTTCAGCTGAAAGATCTGAAGTCGAGGCAATTCCAATTTAACAACAGGGCGACTGTGGATAATAAAGACCTCATCTATATGCTTGTCATGAACAACCACGCAGTCTTTACAGAGGATAATTCGGTGGAGATTTTAACGGACGGGCGCGATAAGTTCAAACGCTTAATGAAGGACATTTCCAACGCAAAAGATCACATTCACCTTCAATACTATATTTATAAAGGTGATGAACTGGGAAAAAAATTGCGCGATGCCTTAGTGAAAAAAGCACGGGAAGGCGTAAAAGTCAGAGTGTTATATGATGAACTCGGTTCAAGATCACTCAGAAAAAATTCTTCAAACCGCTGCGGGACGCCGGCGGCCATGTGGAAGTCTTTTTCCTTCCAGGCTTCGTCCGATTAATTTGCGGCTCAATTATCGGAATCACCGCAAGCTCGTCATCATTGACGGCGAAACCGGCTATGTCGGCGGCTTTAACGTCGGAGATGAATATCTCGGCCTGAATCCGAAATTCGGCTACTGGCGCGATACGCACCTCAGACTTCAAGGCACGGCGGTACACGCCATTCAGACACGGTTTATTCTCGATTGGAACCAAGCCTCCCATCACCATACGCTCACTTACGTTCCGAATCATTTTCCGGAATGCGAGCCGAAGGGCAATGTCGGGATGCAGATTGTCACGAGCGGACCTGATTCAGAATGGGAACAAATTAAAAACGGCTATATCAAGATGATCTCAACGGCCAAACGATCGATCCTGATTCAGACGCCTTACTTTATTCCAGACTCAAGTCTTTTGGACGCCCTCAGGATCGCCTGTCTGTCAGGCATCGACGTCAAAATCATGATCCCGAACAAACCGGATCACGCTTTCGTTTACTGGGCGACTTTATCTTACATCGGCGATCTTTTGAAAGCCGGAGCCTCAGTCTACATTTACGATAACGGCTTTATTCATGCAAAAACGATTGTCGTTGATGATGAGACGGCTTCAGTCGGTACGGCGAATATCGACGTCAGAAGCTTCAGACTTAATTTTGAGGTCAACGCCTTTATTTATGACGTCACCATCGCGAAAAAACTCATTTCCTCATTTAAAGAAGATCTGCTCGTCTCCAGAAAATATACGTATGAAGAATATCAGGAGCGTTCGCTGCGGATCCGCATTAAAGAATCGATTTCAAGACTTCTGTCGCCGATTTTGTAATTCCCGGGGTGTTTCTCGGGAATTTTCTGATATAAAAACGGACACGGCTTGAAAAAACACATTTTATATTCAAAAGAATGACCGAATAGTGTATAAATGAAAAGTGAGTATTTTTTTGTAAAGGAGTGCCATAGTTTGAAACCTGAATCAGTGAATCGTTCGCTTATTTCTATTTCGAAATGGGGAAAAGCGACAGGTATTTTATTTATTATTATAGGCGCGTTTGCGGCGCTGTCGGGCGCGTTTTTCTTTTTAATCGGAGCCATTCCCGGCGTTTTGCAGATCATTGCCGGCATTTTTCTGATGCGCTCGGCAAATGAAGCGGGACAGATGGCGGCGCAGTTCAATGAACTGACAGAGGAACATATGCTGGAGAATTATGCAAAGTTCGTGAAAATGCAGGGGATCTATCTGATCGTGACGGTCGGCTTGTCCGTTCTCGGTATCGTTCTTTTCATTGTCCTCATGACGCTCGGCATCGTGGACGGCGTGTTTAATAATATTGATGCCAATACATATTAAAAAGGAAAATCCCGGCGCATCCGCCCGGGATTTTTTCTTATTCCGCTTCTCCGACAACGGTAAAGTTTTTCTGCTTTGGATTTGCCAATACGGCGGCGAACAGCATTGACGCTGTATGCAGATATTCTTTCGGCAAAAAAGTTTTTTCAAATAAAACTTTTCCTCAGAGTTTCAACTGAAATCACTCAGTTCTGCGAAATAAGGCTATGGCGGTACAAGACCACTCATCATACAGTTTTTTGGGTCTTTGTAATTAAATTACAATTGTTCTTAATATTTACTCATGTATTCATGCTATTATATTGAAAGGAACGATCAAAAGCGTTGGCGTTTGTTAAATATTTACGAGTGCTGCCTCATGTCAAAGTCAGAAAAAATAGTATAGGAGGTAACATATGTTTAAGTTTAAAAGAAATTCTTAGTGGGATTGACGGCAGCTTTCATGAGTATCAGCATGTTTTCGGCAACCGCCTCTGCAGCTGGCACAGATTACTGGCAAAATTGGACTGACGGGGGCGGAACAGTAAACGCAGTCAATGGCTCTGGCGGGAATTACAGTGTTAATTGGTCTAATACCGGGAATTTCGTTGTTGGTAAAGGCTGGACTACAGGCTCGCCATTTAGAACAATAAACTATAATGCCGGAGTTTGGGCGCCGAATGGCAATGGATATTTGACTTTATACGGCTGGACGAGAGCACCTCTCATCGAATATTATGTGGTGGATTCATGGGGTACTTACAGACCTACCGGAACGTATAAAGGTACTGTAAAGAGTGATGGAGGTACATATGACATATATACAACGACACGTTATAATGCACCTTCCATTGATGGCGATAACACTACTTTTACGCAGTACTGGAGTGTCCGCCAGTCGAAGAGACCAACCGGAAGCAACGCTGCAATCACTTTCAGCAATCATGTTAACGCATGGAAGAGCCATGGAATGAATCTGGGCAGTAATTGGGCTTATCAAGTCTTAGCGACAGAAGGATATAAAAGCAGCGGAAGTTCTAATGTAACAGTGTGGTAACAGCTCATCTTTAATGAGGGGCAGCTAACGGGCTGCTGATCGTTCCTTGAGAAATTTTATAATGATTGTGAAGAGGCGAACGGTTTTGGCATTACCGGAGGCAGGATATTCTCCATCAGTTTTTTTAGCGCGTATTAAAATAAGAGTTCCGTCATTTTTCGGTAACCCGCTTACAACAGACACCTTCACATAAGCCTTAAGCAAAATAAAAATATCCCGGTTACCACCTCCTTTAGTTTCGGAGGATTTCTTCATTCAACAGATCGCAATCCCGCATCCAGGCTTGTCTGAATATGAAGCCAAAACCGTGATTTCCTCATTATCCATTGTAACCATATTCATTACACCTCTAGCGGCATGAACCCATCTCTTTTTAACAAAAGAGATGATTCATTACATCATAAAGGGACTTGCTCGCAAGTTCATTCTCCATTGCCCGCTGTACGCTTCCGAACGTCTCATCGAGCGCGCGCTGAATATTTTTGCCGACCGGACAGTCGGGATTCGGATTGTCGTGAACCGCAAAAAGCTCTTCCTTATTCTGCACCGCCCTGTAAACCTCTAAGAGGGTGATCTCCGACGGATCTTTTTTCAGGCTGGCTCCCGGAACACCCGCCCGGGATGTCAGAATACCCGCTTTTTTCAGCTGGCTGATCGTTCTCCGCACTACGACGGGATTGGTGTTTACGCTGCCCGCAATCATGTCCGATGACGCCCGTTCATCCGTTGAGATCAGCGATAAAATGTGAATGGCCACAGCAAGACGGCTGTTAATCATGTTTTTCACCACCATTGTAACCAAAATAGTTACATTTCATTTGTTTGTCAACTACTAATATACACTAAAACGGGCGGCAGGATGAAATCAAGTTGGCAATAGAGGGTAAACAGGCCGGCGGGAAACCGGCCGGAGAGGGATTAAAATAAGAAATAACGCTGTCCTAACGGAACATAACTGACGGGCTGGCATGCCAGCTCTTCTCCGTCGGCGAACACCTGATAGGTTTTCGGATCGACATGTATATTCGGCATCGCGTCATTCAGCTTCATGTCGAGCTTACTCAGCTTACGGATATTCCGTACGGGAGAAATCATTTTTTCAAGGCCGAGCTTTTCCGGCACACCGTTTGCGATACCGGCCTGGGACATAAATGTAATAGAGGTATTTCGGTTTGCTTTACCGTAGGATGCGTACATCTGCCGCATAAACACGGGCTCAGGCGTCGGAATGGAAGCATTCGGATCTCCCATCTGCGCGCGGGCGATCATGCCGCCTTTGAGCACAAGTTCAGGTTTGACGCCGAAGAAAACCGGGTCCCATAGTACGAGGTCGGCGAGCTTTCCTTTTTCAACGGAACCGACTTCATGGCTCAGGCCGTGAGTGACAGCCGGGTTGATCGTGTATTTGGCGATATAGCGTTTGGCGCGCACATTGTCATTGCCGTTTTCTCCTGATAGAGCGCCGCGCTGTTTTTTCATTTTATCGGCCACCTGCCATGTTCGGATAATCACTTCTCCCACCCTGCCCATCGCCTGCGAGTCAGATGACGTCATGCTGATCGCGCCGATATCGTGCAGAATATCCTCCGCCGCAATGGTGGCCGCTCTGATGCGTGAATGACTGAACGCCACGTCTTCAGGCACTTTTGAATCTAAATGATGGCAGACCATCATCATATCAAGATGCTCATCCATCGTGTTGACGGTATATGGAATCGTCGGCGTCGTAGAGGACGGCAGGATATTGGCGTAAGATGCGAGTTTCATAATATCCGGTGCATGGCCTCCGCCGGCTCCCTCTATGTGATATGTATGGATAACCCGGTCGCCGATCGCATCAAGCGTATTTTCTAAAAAGCCCGCTTCATTTATCGTGTCTGTGTGGATCGCCACCTGAATGTCCGCCTCATCCGCTGCTTCCATGCAAGCTTTAATGGCGCTTGGCGTTGATCCCCAATCTTCATGCAGCTTCAGGCCGATCGCGCCTGCTTCCACCTGCTCGATCAGCGGCGCTTTATCGGATGCATTTCCTTTTCCTAAGAAACCGACATTGATCGGAAACTCCTCGGCCGCTTCCAGCATTCTCGACATGTACCATGCACCGGATGTACAAGTCGTCGCTTTACTTCCCGTCGCAGGACCTGTTCCGCCGCCGAGAAGCGTGGTCACACCTGAAGAAAGCGCGACTTCCATCTGCTGCGGGCAGATAAAGTGGATATGCGTATCCACCCCGCCGGCCGTTACGATTTTCCCTTCGCCGGAAATGACTTCTGTTCCGGCACCGATAATCATGTGCGGGTCCACCCCATCCATCATATCAGGGTTGCCGCTTTTCCCGACGCCGACAATCCGGCCGTCCTTCACCCCGATATCCGCCTTGACGATTCCGGTATAATCCAGGATGACGGCGTTTGTAATGACCAGATCAAGCGCTCCGTCTTTCCCGGTGATACGCCCGTTCTGCCCCATGCCGTCCCGGATTGTTTTCCCTCCGCCGAAAATCATTTCTTCCCCGTAATTCGTGAAATCTTTTTCGACTTCAATCCATAAATCCGTATCTCCGAGTCTGACTTTGTCTCCCGTTGTCGGTCCGAACAGTTCTGCGTATTGCTCACGTGACATTTTCATCGGATCGCCTCCTCCATCCATCCGGCTTTTTTAAGATTTGACAGCGTCTTCTCTTTTCCCCGCTCATCCATATACGTATCGGCCATGCCGTTGAGGCCTCTGACCGTTTTTCGCCCTCCGATTTCCACGAGCGTGACGGTTTTCTCTTCTCCCGGTTCAAAACGGACAGATGTGCCTGACGGGATATCAAGGCGCATGCCGATTGCTTTGTCCCGATTGAAGGAAAGGGCGCCGTTGGCTTCGGCAAAATGAAAATGCGATCCTACCTGAACTGACCGTGTTCCGTTATTGGTGACTGACACCTCCAGCGTCTTCCGGCCTTCGTTAATGGTGATGGTCCCCTTTGCGACTTGAATCGCTCCCGGCTTCATGACTTCACCTCCGCTTTGATCGGCTGATGAACGGTGACAAGCTTAACCCCGTCCGGGAACGTCGCTTCCACCTGAATGCTGTCCAGCATTTCCGCAACACCTTCCATAACGTCTTTTTCCGTCAATACATTGCGGCCGGATTCCATCAGCTCCGCAACGCTTTTTCCGTCTCTCGCGCCTTCCATCAGATAACAGGTCAAATATGCGGCGGCTTCGGGATAATTCAGCAGGACGCCGCGCGCCTTCCGTTGCTTAGCGAGCTCTCCCGCCGTAAAAATAAGCAATTTTTCTTGTTCAACCGGTGTCAGTTTCATCTGTATTCCCCCTTAGTGATAGTCAAACGCAATCCGCATGGTCATACCGAAACGATGCAGGCGGCCGTTACCCCCTTCACCTCATGAAATGTTAAGTGATAAAAGTTATTCGACGGTGAACGGCCCGATTCCTTTTGCAGAAATGACCGATTTCTCATTTTTTTCTTCAACAAACGTTTAATTAAATGTGAAGAAAGGTTACATTCTTTGTGAATATTATAAAGAAATCGCCGGGGAATTTATAGAATATTTAAAAATTTAGTGAATATTAACCAAACGAACTGGAATTTTTGTCATTTCTCATAACAAAAAGCCCAAAATATTTTGGGCTTTTTGCTGTGTTTCACGATCAAATTAATCATCACTGAGTTTATCTTTCGTTTTACCGACACCCTTTTGCAGGCTGCCTTTCGCTTTGTCTTTTTACCTTCCGCTTTTAAGTCGGACTTGTTTGCCATGTCGCCTGCTTTGTCCTTTGCTTCCCCTTTCATTTTGTTCATGCCGCCTTTTACTTTGTCTTTTAAACCGTTATCTTCACTCATGATCTCTTCAGCTCCTTTTGTTTTTGTGTACTTGTTTTCTTCCCTTTCAGCCTGATAGCAAACATTTCAACTCTCAATTATTGATTTCACAGCGTTCCCCGTAGCGGATCACTTTGTAAACGGCCAATCCGTCTGACAGCTTATTATCCCCGTATTGCACCGGCAGAAGAGCAAAGAAAACATAATAAGTTGAAAAATAGACAAATTGGTAAAAAAATAAGTTTGGCTCGAGGACATCTTTTATGATCAGCAGATTTATTAAAAAGATAGAAGCGAGATTAAACAGACAGCCTCCGGAATAGACGAGCGCGCTCGTCAGACGGTTATCTATCCGCAATTCGCCGAACTTGCAGAAAGAATCTATGAAGTAGATACGCCGAACCTGAATCGGCCCTACTTTTAAAAGACGTTTCCCCATTCCGATATCCAATGACGCCTTGCCTCCGAACAGCATGGCCATAAAGCTGTGTCCCGACACATGGATGACAGACACCATCGGGAGAATGATGAGAAATGAAACGAAAAACTTTATCATATCATTAAATCCGAACAACAAATCCCTCCTTCCCATCGTACTTTTTTCCCTCTTTTGCGATTTTTCCGATTTTTTCTATGATCAAACGTCTTGATGTGCATAAAAAAATAACCATCTGCTGATCAGATGGTTAAGAAAATTATATATCGTATAAACACTGTTCTTTTTGAATGTTTTCTCTCATGCGAATCGCTTTTTCATAAAAATACGCCGCTTCTTTATATTGCTCATGTGCGCTTGTGTAAACGGCGGCCTCCAAGGCGAAATCTTCAATATACACATACAGCGATTTTTCATTCATATAGTCAAACACTTCATGAATTAAATCCATATTGAGTGACTCCAAATAAAGCGCTTGTAAAAACTTATACTTCTCTAAACTGAATCGGTCGCCGCGTTCTTTCGCGATCATGACCCCTCTTTCATAATAGGTAAGGGCCGCTTGGTCATCATGCAGCCTGAAAAGGGTGTGCGTTAAGCTGAACAGCGCCTTCGGAAGCTGTTCAAGCTGATGCTCTTCAAAAACGGGAACCGCTTTTCTAAAGTACCGGGCCGCTTCATCCAGATCCCGCTTTTCAGAATAACAATTCCCCAGATTGTAAAGCGAAGACCCGATCAGGCGGGGCTGTCCTTCAAGCAAAGAAAGGCGGAGGGCTTCGTCTAAATGCTCAAGCGCTTTGTCGTAGTTTTTGCAGTCGATGTAGTTTCCTGAGATGACGAAATGGCATTGAATTCTCCGCACTCTGTAAAAATCGTGTTTCATATACGTATCCAGCGCCTGAATCCCGTGATTCATGGAAAAATGAGTCTGCTTCATGACGTAAAACACTTCAGACATCTTGAAATGGAATTCCGCCCTCTCTATATCATCCTCGACAAATGAAAGGAGTTTTTCCGCTTTCCGGTAAAAAGAAATAGCCGCAACATAGTTATTGTGATCGAATTCATACATTCCTCTGAACAAATGGAAATAATACTCAGACAGTCCTGATATACTGTCCGTGCTTTCGATCGTCTTTTGCAGCTCGCTGTACTGAATCTGTGATTGTTCGGTGCATTCCGGCTTGACGTAATCAAGCATAATATGATGGCGGTAGCTGATCAGCTGATAATATAACAGCAGCAGCTGGTCTTCCTCCATACGTTGTATATCCTCATCAATTTCCTCTTTCAGCTTTATGGCATCAGCCGCTTGAAACGCTAAAATGTGCTTGTACCATTTGTTGATCTTGACTCCAACTTGAGATGACGGAATCTCGTATGCGGTCATGCCCCTTTCACAACCTTTTCTAATTTCTATTGGTTATATTTTAACATATTGTATGGCTTTGGAATTGCATAACTTGATTGTCCTGCATCAAAATTCCTATCATATATTTCGGCTGTCACCGGTATTTTTTGAACAGACCGCTCTCATAATGTGAATAAAAAAGCCTGCCCTTGTCCGGGCAAGCTTTTCTTCATCCGCCTATATAAGACATTTCCACTTTCTTTTCCCATCCGTTTTAGAAAGCGCGCGGTCAATTGAATACTGATCCGTGCGATTTCTCCAGACAGAAGCGATGGATTCCGTCAATTCATCATCGGTCAGACCGCCGCGCACGAGTTTCCGAACATCATAGCCGCTTGACGCAAACAGGCACGTAAACAGCTCGCCTCTCGCCGACAGGCGCGCTCTGTTGCAGGAGGCGCAGAATGCATCCGAGACGGAGGAAATCACGCCGATTTCGCCGGAACCGTCAAGATAGCGGAACCTGGAAGCGACCTCCCCTTTATAATTCGCTTCTATCGGCTCCGTCGGCATGTGCTGGTTGATCAGATCAATAATCTCGGCCTTCGTGATCACGTCTTTTTTATTCCATTGATTCGTATTGCCTACATCCATAAATTCAATAAACCGGAGAATATGACCCTTTTCTTTAAAATAGCGGGCCATCGGCAGGATATCTTTTTCATTGACGCCCTTTTGAACAACCATATTGATTTTCACACCGAGTCCGGCCGCTTTTGCCGCCTCAATGCCCTCAAGCACCTTGTTCACCGAAACGCCGCGGCCGTTAATGGCCTTAAACCGCTCATCCTCTAAAGAATCGAGGCTGACTGTCACTCGATGCAGCCCCGCCTGCTTCAGTTTTTCCGCATACACGGGAAGCAGAGAGCCGTTTGTCGTCATCGCGATATCTTTAAGTCCGGGGATGCGCGCAAGTTTTTTGATCAATTCAGGCATATCTTTTCTCATGAGCGGCTCTCCGCCTGTCAGCCTGATTTTTTCAACGCCGAAGCGGCCGACAAACAGCTTCGCAAGCCGCTCAAGCTCCTCGAAGGAGAGCAATTCCGTCTTTTGTAAAAATGGATAATCCGGTCCGAATAATTCGGCTGGCATACAGTACGTGCATCTGAAGTTGCAGCGGTCGGTTACAGAGATACGAAGATCCCTGAGCGGCCTTTCCCTTTTGTCTGTCACCCGGCGCGTTTCTGTATTCATAAGCCCAAGACCCCTTTCTATTGTTCAACCCGTTCAGGATGTGTGTATACGTTAAATGATCCGTTTCTGACAAAACCGATCGCGGTGATGTTCAGCTCTTCCGCCATTTGCAGCGCGAGCTCCGTCGGCGCCGATTTTGAAATGACAATCGACACGCCGATTTTTGCGGCTTTTAATAAAACCTCTGAGGAAATCCGGCCGCTGAAGACGATCAGCTTGTCACGGACGGGCATTCCGTTTTTCAAACAGCAGCCGTACAGCTTATCCAGCGCGTTGTGGCGCCCGATATCCGTCCTCATCAAGAGCAGCTTTTCCGTATCGCACAGCGCTGCATTATGGACGCCGCCCGTTTCCCGGAATGTGCCGCTTCCGCTTTGCATCTCCTTCATCAGGCGAAGGCACGTCTCAGGAGTTATGGTAATCCGGCTGACGGCGGTTTTGGCCGTTTTCACATCCTGCTGAAAGTAAAAATGGCGGCCTTTCCCGCAGCATGAACCGATGACCCTCTTCGTATAGTCCTTTTGCTCAAGCACTCCGGGATTCGTCAGTTCAACATATGCAAACCCGAGACTTTCATCTATAGTAAAGCTTTTGATCTCTTTTTCAAAACGAATGACGCCTTCTGATGCGAGAAATCCGATGACGAGTTCCTCTAAATGGTCAGGCGTGCAGACGAGCGTAACAAATTCCTGCCCGCTCACCATGACGGTAAGCGGATACTCTGAAACCATCCGATCTGCCGTCTTTGTTAATACCCCTTTTTCATAGCGGTATATGTCTCTTACCGCTGTTGTTTTTTCATCCACTTTTTTCCCCTCCGCAGTATCCTTCTCTTTTATTCTTCCACAATCCCTGTATTTTGTCGAATTTGCGGTTTAAAAAAAGAGCCCTCTTCGGACTCTATGTTTCGTTGCGATGATGTCTGCTCAAAATGGTGAATAAAATAACTGCGGCGATAATGGCCAATATACTGACGAATATGAAGGCGGCAAGCTTCAGAAAAATCCCTATCAGAACAAAAACGACTGCCGCCAGCACCAATATAATGCCTGCTCCTTTTAACAACAGCGTTCATCTCCTTTTATCCGTATCATTCCCGCGGTTCCGTTTTCTAAACAAAAAAGACGCCGCGCGGGCGTCCTTTTTTAACCTATTCTTTTGCTAAATCCTTTGCAGCGTCTTCCCAAGCCTGTTTAAACTCGTCCGCGCTGTCAGCTGAGACATATGTGCCGCCTCCCGCTTCCGCCGCTTTTTCAAGGCTTTCGCTTCCTTTCATGCCGAAGTTGAAGCCGATGATATTGACGACCGTGTTGACATTCGCTTTACGGAGTTTTTGAATTTCGGCCTGAGGATTCCCGCCGCATGTTTCTTCACCGTCTGTGATCAGATATACGACGTTTTTCCCTTTAGCGCCGGCCCGCTCAAATTCTTCACGTGTATCAGAAAGCGCTTTCGCTATCGGTGTCCAGCCGGTCGGTTTAATCTTGCTGAGTGATTGCTCAAATGGAGTCACGGCGTACGGCTGAAGGCCGTATAACGTTTCTGTCGCGTTACATGATACGGCTTTGCCTGAGTTTTTATTATTGCCCTTATGCCCGAATACCCGAAGCATCAGATTCGTGTCTTCAGGAAGAACTTCCGCAAAAGAAGTGACAGACTCTTTCGCAACATCTATTTTACGCTCTCCCCCTGTTTTTTGTATCATGCTCCCGCTTGCGTCAAACAGCACGGCGACGTTTGTTTCTTCGTGCTTTTTCTCAGCTGCAAAAACAGGCGATCCGAGTGAAAGCGTCAAAAGTCCGACAATCCCCGCAGTGAACATTTTTTTCATTTCCTTCATTCCTCTCCGTTTGTTTTTGGCCGATGGGCCCCCGGCTCTTCTCTATGCTAGATGAGGAGTATGCAAAAAGATATAGGGCGGGATTCCTTTTGTATAAGCGGCTGTACGCCGTTAAAAATGAACAGAATTATGCGCATCATCCTAAAAAGATTGGATAAATGATGACAGATTTAATGCCTTTTTCGCCCTTTTTGTAATATAAGTCCGGAATCTGATTCTTTTTACAGTTTTCTCTTCATCTTTTCTTGAAACTTTTGTTAAATGGAACATAAAAAAAGGGCCGCTAAACGGCACCTTTTCTTATTTCGCTAATGAACTCGCTTCCATCGTAAAGATGCGGTTCATATCCTTTTGGCTGTGAGCTTCGTAATATTTTCCTCCGCCCGCACCGGCAATTGCGTGAAGCTGTCCGTTGAAGCCTTCTTTAAAGTCAAAGCCAATCACGTTGACTTTAATATGATGTTTGCGAAGTTCTTTCGCTGTCTTAATAGGATCTCCGCCGCATGTCTCCTCACCGTCTGTCAACAGGTAAACGGATTTAAAGCCGAATTTATGAACGCCGTTAAAAGAAGCCTTCGCATCTTCTAATGCTTTTGCAATCGGTGTCCAGCCCGTAGGCCCGATTCCGTTCAGAGAGTTGAGGAAGCTCTGTCTGTCAAACTTTTGGAATCCGTATACACCGCGAATGGATTCACAAGATTGAACTTTTCCGGAGTTTTTATTATTGCCTTCCGAACCGAAAACCGTCATTCTGACCTGTGATGTAGACTTAATTCGATCTGCAAAACGGACAATTTCATCTTTTGCCATATTGTATTTAGAAACGCCGTCAATCCGTTTCGCCATACTGCCGCTCGCATCAAGCAAAATGGCGATATTGTTTTTAAATAAAAATGTCTTCTCGTTTGCATTCTCGGCAGCAAAAGCAGGAGATGCAGCAGTCAGCATCAATCCGAGCATGATTATGAGTGAAAGTGTTTTTTTCATTGCTTCTTCCCCTTTTCAATAGATTTACGTTCAACGCCGAACAATATTTATCGTAAATGAGATGAAAAGGGAAATAAATAGGACGGCGTTCCTCATTATTTTTGCGTATATTCACATAGATGCGGCATTTTTATCAGTGATTTTCACCCGGCGCTCAGCCTTCAGACGGCATTTGTCAGCCTTTAGGCTTTCGTTATATGAGTCTGTTGGTTGCTTTACCGTTTATGGAATAGTTTTCAAAAAAACAGACGCTCATGAAAGCGTCTATTTTTTCGCCATATATTTGTTTAAAAATGAATCTGCTTCGGATATGTCCACTCCCTGATAATAATGCTTGACGATGTCCGCCACGGATTTCCCCTGCTCCGCCATGTAATTGGCCCCGTACTGGCTCATGCCGACGCCGTGGCCGAATCCTTTTGTCGTAATGGTGATGCTGCCGCCGTTCCGTTTCCATTCAAAGTCGGCAGAACGGAGTCCGAGTTTTTCCCGGATGTCTCTTCCCTTCAGCTTTTTGCCGTTTATGACGGCCGTTGCCACTTGATGGCCCGGCGTTCTGGCCGTAATCTGCCCTACCGTGTTTTGCCCCGAGAGCTGTACGCCGAGCTTTTGCTGAAACTCCGGCACACTGAAGGTCTGGGTGGCGAGATATTTCGGCGATTGCTTATCCCACGGACTTTTCACGCTCTTTAAATAAGGAATGGCGCTTGTCCAATAGGCTTCCGCATTTTCCGTATATCCGTTGCTCGTAGAGAAGAAAGATGCCTCAATCGGCTTGTTGTCGTACGTTAAAATCTTTCCTTGCGTGCCTGCGACCGCGTTTGTAATTTTCTTGAGGTTGTGTGCGTACTTAGAACCCCATTCTTTTTTCAGCTGGCTTTTGCTTTGATAGACTTGGAACATTTGCGTATCATCCACCAGTGATCCTTTCGGCGCCTGAACGGCTGAGTCAGCGACCATCAGCCTGACGATGAAGGTCCGAGCGGCGAGCGCCTGGGCTTTTAAGGCTTCCGGTTTAAAGTTTGCGGGCATTTCGGAAGCCACGACACCGATCACGTACTCTTCAAGCGGAATGTTCTCTACAGAATGATTGGATGTCCGATAAACCGGAATGGATACAGGTGATTCTTTCAATGTTTCTGCTCCTTTTGTTTCTCGTGTGGTGTGTGCTGTTTTGTGTCCGGGCTCTCTGTTTACGGCTGCTCCTTTTTCCGCCTGAAACGGAAGGACGAGAATGGTGGGAACAAGAAGAATAAGTATACACAGCCCGGATAGTAGAAATACAATCGGTTTCATATATCAGCTGCCTCCTGCTTGGGATTCGACTCTACTTCATCTTATGGGCAGGGACAAGCTAATATGACTTCCTTTTGGACAGAATCTTTATTCCGTTTTTCACGCGAAAAACGTATTCTTTTTTGAAAATCAGAGCATAATAATGATGATAAACCAAAAAAAACAGTATGCCAGATTGACATACTGTTTTTACAGCCATTATGCGTTTAGGTCAGTTACGACTTCTTTGCTTTCTTGTTCAGCGGCCGTTTCATCAACGACACGCTCGATGTCAGCGCCGAGAGCCGCAAGTTTTTTATGGAAATTCACATAACCGCGATCCAAGTGCTTCAGTTCCGTGACGCGTGTATGACCTTCAGCCACTAATCCCGCAAGAATCAGCGCCGCGCCCGCACGCAGGTCCGTAGCGGCAACTTCTGCGCCTTGCAGCTGTACAGGACCGTTAATGATCACAGAACGTCCTTCAATTTTAATGTCGCCATTCATCCGGCGGAATTCTTCAGCATGCATAAAACGGTTTTCAAACACAGTTTCAGTAATCATGCTTGTTCCGCTCGCACGGAGAAGCAGCGCCATCATTTGCGACTGCATATCAGTCGGGAATCCTGGGTGAGGCATCGTTTTAATGTCGATCGGCTTCAGCTGGGCAGGACCGATGACACGAAGGCCTTCTCCTTCATCCGTAATTTTGACTCCCATTTCTTCCATTTTCGCAATTAAAGACGTAAGATGCTCAGGAACCGCACCTTTGACTAATACATTCCCTTCCGTGATAGCCGCAGCCACCATGAAAGTACCCGCCTCAATACGGTCAGGAATGATGTTGTGTCTTACGCCGTGAAGCTTCTCGACACCTTCAATTTTAATGGTGCCTGTGCCGGCTCCGCGGATTTTTCCGCCCATCGCATTGATATAGTTCGCTAAGTCAACGATTTCAGGCTCTTTTGCCACGTTTTCAAGCGTTGTTGTTCCTTCAGCTAAAGCAGCTGCCATAATCAAGTTTTCTGTCGCACCCACACTTGGGAAATCTAAATAGATTTTTGCGCCCTGCAGACGGCCTTCCACTTCTGCTTCAATAAAGCCGTTGCCTACTTTGATTTTTGCACCCATTGCTTCAAAGCCTTTTAAATGCTGATCAATCGGTCTTGAGCCGATTGCGCAGCCGCCCGGAAGCGCTACTCTTGAATGACCCGTACGGGCTAACAGAGGGCCCATAACAAGCACTGACGCGCGCATTTTGCGCACATATTCAAAAGGTGCTTCTGTTTCTAAAGCGTAAGAAGCGTTTACGGTAACTTCATTATTCTCAAAATGCACATCTGCTCCTAAATGACGCAACACTTCATTAATTGTATATACATCGGAGAGCGTAGGTACATCACATATTACGCTTTTTTCTTCACTTGCTAATAAAGATGCAGCGATAACTGGTAAAACGGCATTTTTTGCTCCTTCAACTTTCACTGTGCCGTTTAACTTCTGACCGCCGCGGACGATGATTTTTTCCAAGGTATTCCCCTCCGCGTCCCTATATTCTCTATATTAATATTCAGTCGTCACGATTGGTGTGCCAACCGTAACGGTATGTTTTCCGCCCATTCCCGCACTTCTAAGCGCAACTTGCACATTCATCTTATGTTTCGATGTCATGATGTAATCTGTCCACTTATATGTAAATGCAGAAACAGAAACGAAATGAGGCTCAACTACATGTTCAACTGGACTTGCTTCAAATTCTTTCATGAGCTGTTCTGCTTTTTTTTGCAAAACAATACTCATATTATCATTTAAATGACCCTTTAGACAAGTAAAAATAAATACTTTATTTTGAAATATGTCATGTGCCTGCCGTTCAAACTGTTCATATGTATCATTCCAGTTTTCCGGTTGCTCCGGGCTCATTTGCTCATACAATAAATACGAAGTTGGGTTCTGGTTTTTGAGGGTAGTGACGAGCTGCAGTTTAAAAGTTGTGTGATTTTTTTTGTCAGAATACGTGCCGACGGCCTTTACGATTTTATCTTCCCGCGCGGATTCCCAATGATATTGCGGATACTGCGTCTTCAGTTCTTTTACCTTGTCATCAAATTCACTCAGTGACAGGTTCAGATTTTTTTTCGCATGAAGCGTCCATTCATCCACAGTGACCTGCTGCCGCTCCATTCCTTCGGCAATCTGGGCAAGCGGAGACAGCTCACTTGCATGAATGGAATGAAATACCGCTATTAAGGCGCTTAAAAAAACAAAAAACAAGATGATGCGGCCTGCTCTTTTTTTCTTCATATCGATCTCTCCCCCTTACTCCCATTTTTGCCGGAGCCGGGGAAAGCAATACATGGAAAACTTCGTCAAAACTCGCCAAGCGGGTGAAGAAAAATTGGTTTCTCACCCAGCGATTCCCTTCATTTCAACAGACGAAACATCTTAAAATAAGTATGGAAGCTGTTTCGAATAGGTAAGATAATCTAAAAAGAAGTTGGCGACTGCCGTACCGATCGCAATGGTAAGAAGAATGATCAGCAGCCTCGCCTGCACTATTTTTCCTTTTCGGATCAGCGGATCAAAGTTGACGGCCTGAAGCGCCCACCATGTCACCGCAATGCATACCAGGTGAACCAGGATGCTGATTGCGGCCTGCTGCCCCAATACATTCACAAATTCCATCTCCTTTCATTTTTTCCGCCCCTCATATCCTCTCTTATTATATAAGAAGAAGAGAGAAAGATGATCATTTTTACATCAGAATTTTTATCCAAAATTAGGGGCAATCCCCGCTTAAATGTCCGTTCTCCGGCATGATATACTTTTTTTGAAAGGAGATGGGAATATGAATCATTCCTTTTTTCATCCGGAAAAGCAGTTTGGAGAAACACTTCCCATATTTGACCACGAGTGGGAAGCGATAGCATTCTACTATGATTATAGACAGTCTCAAACAGAGGAACTGAAAGAATTATGTCAGTTTTTCAACATTTCTCTTGATTATTCACCCGGCAGCCTGCTGGCAGTGGAAGCTCTTTACTTCCGCAGCATAAAAGAGCTGCTTTTGGCGGATTGGAACCTGCCGATTGACGAATTTGAGAAAATGCTCAGTGTGTATGTCATCGATTGTGCCATCAGACACCATGACGATGCCGAATGGGTCGTCAAACCTTATCCGTATACGGACGGCGCTTATACGACGGGTGTGCGGAGAGGAAACAAAACGTGGCACACCGACAACTGCTGCGAACATTTATATCTGCAAAAAGAAGAGGATCATCCGCTTATCGGCGTCTATGAATCTCTTATGCGTTAATATAGAAAAAGAATCCTTCTCAGACAGCCGAGAAGGATTCTTTTTTAGTTTCCTGCAACATCCAATCTGTTTACAGCCCGCTGTAGCGCAAGCTCAGCCCGACGAATGTCAGTATCATCTGATCGTTTGTTCAAACGGTCTTCCGCCCGCTTTTTCGCAGCAAGGGCGCGCTCTTTATCAATGCTTTCCGCTGTTTCAGCGGCTTGTGCAAGGATAGTGACCTGATCAGGACGGACTTCTAAAAATCCGCCGCTGACAGCCGCCAATTCGGTCTGTCCGTCTTTTTTAAGGCGGACAGCGCCGATTTTAAGCGGAGCCACGGTCGGAATATGGCCAGGCAAGATACCGAGATCACCGCTCTCGGCTCTTACACTTACCATTTCAATATCAGCATCATATACTGGGCCGTCGGGAGTAACGATATTGACTTTAACGGTCTTCATGCTTTTACCCTCCTAGGACCAGATTAAACTTCTACACCCATCTCTTTTGCATTCTCAATGACTTCTTCAATGCGTCCCACAAGACGGAATGCATCTTCCGGAAGATGGTCATATTTACCGGAAAGGATTTCTTTAAAGCCTCGTACCGTTTCTTTAACAGGCACGTAAGAACCCTTTTGTCCCGTAAACTGCTCAGCTACGTGGAAGTTTTGAGAAAGGAAGAACTGGATACGGCGTGCGCGGTGAACGACAAGCTTGTCTTCTTCACCTAATTCGTCCATACCGAGAATCGCGATAATATCCTGAAGTTCTTTGTAACGCTGAAGCGTTGACTGGACTTCACGCGCCACCGCATAATGCTCTTCTCCGACAATTTCCGGAGCAAGCGCGCGGGAAGTGGAAGCCAGCGGATCAACCGCAGGGTAGATACCCATTTCAGTTAATTTACGCTCAAGGTTAGTCGTCGCATCCAAGTGAGCGAACGTTGTCGCCGGCGCCGGGTCAGTGTAGTCATCGGCAGGCACGTAGATCGCCTGGATAGATGTAACTGAACCAACGTTTGTAGACGTAATACGCTCTTGAAGCTGACCCATTTCTGTCGCAAGCGTCGGCTGATAACCAACCGCAGAAGGCATACGGCCGAGAAGCGCGGAAACCTCTGAACCCGCTTGTGTGAAACGGAAAATGTTATCGATAAAGAACAGTACGTCCTGTCCTTGTTTATCACGGAAATGCTCAGCCATTGTAAGACCCGTCAGTGCTACACGCATACGTGCGCCCGGCGGCTCGTTCATTTGTCCGAAGACCATGGCTGTTTTCTTGATAACGCCTGAATCGCTCATTTCGTAGAAAAGGTCGTTCCCTTCACGAGTACGCTCTCCTACACCGGCGAATACGGAAATACCGCCGTGCTCTTGCGCGATGTTGTTGATTAATTCCTGGATTAATACGGTTTTACCTACGCCGGCGCCGCCGAACAATCCGATTTTACCGCCCTTGATGTAAGGAGCGAGCAGGTCAACAACCTTAATTCCCGTTTCAAGAATTTCAACCTCAGTTGAAAGCTCATCGAATGAAGGAGCTGATCTGTGGATCGGGTCCTTTTGAGCATCCGCAGGCAGCGGTTCATTTAAATCAATTTTATCTCCCAGTACGTTAAATACGCGTCCGAGAGTCACATCACCGACAGGAACGGAAATCGGCGCACCTGTATCAACAGCTTCCATTCCGCGCTGAATTCCGTCCGTAGATGCCATGGCAATTGTACGGACTGTATCATCACCTAAATGAAGAGCAACCTCTAGCGTTAGGTCGATGCCTACTTCATTTTCGCCTGTAGCTGGCTGTGAAACTTTAATCGCATTATAAATCGCAGGCAAGTGGCCGTCCTCGAAACGTACGTCGACAACCGGTCCAAGCACCTGACTTACGCGTCCTTTCTTCATCGCTATCCCTCCTGACAAAATCTTTCTATTCTAAAGCGGCTGCACCGCCGACAATTTCGGTAATTTCTTGTGTAATCGCCGCTTGACGCGCGCGGTTATATGAAAGCGAAAGTGAATCAATGAGTTCTTTCGCATTATCAGTCGCATTTTTCATTGCTGTCATTCTCGCAGCGTGTTCACTTGCTTTACTGTCAAGAAGCGCGCCGTAAATTAAGCTTTCCGCATATTGAGGAAGCAGCACTTCGAGCACCTCTTCTTCATCCGGTTCGAACTCGTAAGAAGCCGTGCGCTTCCCGCCGCTCGTTCCGAAATCCGTTAAAGGCAGCACTTTTTTCTCCGTCACTTCCTGTGAAATCGCACTGACGAAATGGTTATACACCAAATGCAGTTCATCAAATGCGCCGTCGATAAACATTTGAACCGTCTGACGGGTCAAATCTTTAATCTGAGCAAAAGTGACCTCGTCGCCAAGCCCCACTAACTCAGACAAAATCGGCATCTCCCGTTTTTTGAAGAAATCGCGGCCGACTCTGCCGATTGCAATCACCGTGTATTCATCTTTAGACTGATGGCGTTCTTGAATGGTGCGGTAAGCGTTTCGCAAAACCGAACTGTTAAACGCACCCGCAAGCCCGCGGTCAGATGTAATGACGAGATACGCCGTCTTTTTCACTTCTCTTGAGACAAGCATCGGGTGTTTCGCGTTTTTCGCGCCTTTTCCGACGTTAAACACAACCTCCTGGATCTTATCCATATACGGAGCAAATGACTTCGCGTTGGTTTCCGCACGGTTCAGCTTCGCAGCGGATACCATCTGCATGGCTTTTGTAATCTGGCTTGTTTTTTTCGTTGACGTGATCCTTGACTTAATATCGCGTAATGAGGCCAAAGATTTCACCACCTTTATTCTTCATTTGCGTAAAAAGAGAGAAAAAGAGAACCTTTTTCTCTCATCTTCTAAGGGTTAGTTGCTTGGTGCAAATGTGCGTTTGAAGCCTTCGATTGCAGCTTTGAAGTCTTCATCAGCAGGAAGGTTTCCTGTTTTCGCAATGCCGTCAAGCAGATCTTTATGGTTTTGATCAAGGTACATGTAGTACTCTTCTTCAAAACGTCTGATATCCGCAACCGGAATATCATCAAGATATCCTTTTGTCAGCGCATAAAGAATGGCTACCTGTTTTTCAACCGGAAGCGGCTTATTCAAGTCTTGCTTCAGCACTTCAACTGTACGCGCACCGCGGTTCAGTTTCGCCTGAGTCGCCTGGTCAAGATCAGATCCGAATTGGGCGAATGCTTCAAGTTCACGGTATGAAGCAAGGTCAAGACGCAATGTTCCCGCTACCTTTTTCATCGCTTTGATTTGGGCTGACCCGCCGACACGGGATACGGATAATCCGGCATTGATCGCAGGACGCACGCCTGAGAAGAATAGGTCGGATTGAAGGAAAATCTGTCCGTCAGTAATGGAAATGACGTTTGTCGGGATATAAGCGGAGATATCTCCTGCTTGTGTTTCGACGAACGGCAGCGCCGTAATTGATCCTGCGCCTTTAGCGTCACTCAGCTTGGCTGCGCGCTCAAGCAGACGGGAGTGAAGATAGAATACATCCCCAGGGAATGCTTCACGGCCCGGCGGACGGCGAAGAAGCAATGACAGCTCACGGTAAGCGGCTGCTTGTTTGGATAAATCATCATATACGACGAGAACGTGCTTGCCGTTGTACATGAATTCTTCACCCATTGTCACCCCTGCATACGGTGCAAGGTAAAGAAGCGGAGCCGGCTGTGAAGCGGATGCCGTCACGACAATCGTGTAATCAAGCGCGCCATGCTTACGAAGTGTTTCCACCACGCCGCGTACTGTAGATTCTTTTTGGCCGATCGCTACGTACACACAGATCATGTCTTGATCTTTTTGGTTTAAGATTGTATCAATCGCAACAGATGTTTTACCTGTCTGACGATCCCCGATAATCAGCTCACGCTGTCCGCGGCCGATCGGAATTAACGCGTCGATCGCTTTGATACCCGTTTGCAGCGGCTCATGTACCGATTTACGGTCCATTACGCCTGGAGCCTGGCTTTCGATCGGACGTGTTTTGCTTGTCAGAATCGGACCCAGTCCGTCTACCGGCTGTCCGAGCGGGTTGACGATACGTCCGATTAATTCTTCACCTACAGGAACTTCCATGATGCGGCCCGTTCTTTTGACCTCATCACCTTCGCGGATATCTCTGTAAGGTCCTAAGATAACGATACCTACGTTGGATTCTTCAAGGTTTTGAGCCATACCCAAAACGCCGTTTGAAAACTCAACAAGTTCACCGGCCATACAATTGTCAAGGCCGTGTACACGCGCAATACCGTCTCCGACTTGGATGACTGTACCTACGTCATGAACTTCAATTTCAGATTGGTAATTTTGAATTTGCTGCTTTATCAGCGTGCTAATCTCTTCAGCTTTGATGCTCACTTAGGTTTCACCCCTTCTATCGATTTCCTCCGGCAAGTTGACGTTCCATGCGCTCAAGCTTTCCGCTTACGCTTCCGTCATAAATCCGGTTTCCAATGCGGACTTTAATGCCGCCTATTAAATCCGTCTGCACTTCATTTCTGATTCTGAGCGAAGCGATTCCGGCTTTTTTTGCAAACACTTGAGACAATGATAACATTTCCGCTTCTGACAGCGGTTTTACTGAATAAACAACCGCGTCCTCTGTCTGACGGGCCTGATTGGCAAGTTTGATAAACTCGTCTGTGAGATCAGGCACAATCGAAGACCGGCGGCGGTCAATCAGAAGAAAAATCGTATGCAGCACAGACTCAGACAGTGCGCCGAACGATTGCTGAATCAGCTCTTTTTTCTTAGCGGCCGATACCTTCGGATGGCTTAACACTTCCTGTAATCCGGCTTCGTTCCGGAACACTTCTTTTAGTACGGTAAGCTCTTCTTCGATTTCATTGATTTGAGAAGTCTCAACGGCAATGTCGAAAAGCGCTGACGCGTATCGTTTAGAGACAGCAGATCCACTCATCGGCTTTCTCCTACCTCTTTAAGATAGTCCTGAATCAGTTGTTCCTGGGCTTGTTCATCAAGCTCTTTTTCAATCACTTTCGATGCGATTAAGACAGAAAGTGATGCGACTTGCTCGCGAAGTGCGGAAACCGCTTGTTCTTTTTCTTTGACAATTTCGGTTCTCGCCGCTTCTTTCAATCTTTCAGACTCGGCGCGTGCAGCCTGGATAATGTCTTCCTTCTGCTTTTCACCCAATTTTTTCGCATTTTCAATGAGTGATTGTGATTCCTGTTTCGCTTCTTTTAAAAGAACGCGCTGCTCTTCAATCAGCTTCTGCGCTTCTTTATTTCTTTCTTCAGCGGACGTAATTTCGCCGGCGATATGATCTTCACGCTGTTTCATTATATTTAATAGCGGTCCAAGAGCGAATTTCTTGAGAAGCGCTAATAAAACTAACATAGCTAACAATTGGAATAGGATATCTCCGCCGTTAAACGACAGTCCTAATTCAAGAGGTAATTGAGACATCTACTACGGCAACTCCCTTCTGCAGGTTTTCTCTGCTGATAAAAAGCCGTTTCGGGACGGCCTGCTTATCAGACATAAAGCAATGGCGAAGGTTCTCTTAGAGTGATCTTCGCCATTTTTAGTTCATATAAGGCTTTTTGCTTAGCCAAAGAACGCTAAGAACGCGATAACGACAGCGATAATCGGAAGGGCCTCAACCAATGCGATACCCATGAACATAAGAGTTCTAAGTTCTTTTCCTGCTTCCGGCTGACGGGCGATTCCCTCTACCGTACGTGAAACGATCAGACCGTTACCAATACCTGCACCAAGTGCACCTAAACCGATTGCAATTGCAGCTGCTATTAAATTCATGAAAAAGTTCCTCCTTTAAAATGTTATCCGAATGGATATATGATTTTAATGATCATGACTGATTTTGTGTGACATGTACACCATCGTCAGCATCGTAAAGATAAATGCCTGGATGGTACCGATGAACAAGCTGAATGCCTGCCATGCAAGCATCGGAATAATGGCTCCGACTGTGCCGACCAAACCGAGAAAGAAACTGTTTGAGTAGAAATTCGTCGCCAGATTCGCAAGCAGGCCAAGAAGAATTTCCCCGGCGAAAATGTTACCGTAAAGACGAAGTCCGAGTGTCAGCGTATTCGCAAACTCCTCAATGATCTTCATCGGGAACATAAGCGGAACCGGTCTGAGGTAATCCTTAGAGTATTCCTTCAAACCTTTCATCTTCACGCCGTAATAGTGCGTTAACGACACAACCATAACGGCTAGAGTCAGAGTAATAGCCGGATCGGCCGTCGGTGATTTCCACCAAAGCTCGTGTCCGACCGTTACAGAAAACGGCAGCCCTAGCATATTTGATACAAATATGTACATCAGCAAGGTTACACCAAGCGCCAAGAAGTTAGCCCCTGTTTTTAAATCCATTGTACTGCCTATAATATTGCGGACAAAATCAACAATCCATTCCATGAAGTTCTGGGCTTTTCCCGGACGGATGGACAGCGTTCTTGTAGTAAGAATCGCAATCAGCAGCACAATCACACTTGCCACAGTAATCATCAGAATGTTTGTCAGATTAAAAGTAAGACCAAACAAATCAATAGTTCTGTAATCGTGATTCAATGGGTTTTCACCTCTCTTCCATTGATGAACGTTTGAGCTGAATAATGGAATCTATCATAATGACGGGATAAATTGTCATTAATCCAATAATCACACTTGCCACACTGACTTTATCGGGATATTTAAAGGCGACAGCCATCGCAAGTATCGCATTGCACCAACGCGCTGCGCTCCCGAGTGATCGTATGGACTTTCCTTTCGCCACGGCCTTGTCAAAAGCATTCATTCTTCTGGTCAAGAGCCACAAATTAAACAAACTGAAAACAGTTCCCAAAAAGAGGCCTAAAAAAACAGTTTTATACGCCGTAAGACCATATCCCAGCAAATAGATTGCTAAGATTACAAATACATATCTCCGTTGTCTGCTGAATGTAAGATTGGGATCGTCCATCAACTATCTGTCTCCTGATGAAAATGTAATATAATTCCTGGATACGGCAAAACATGCGGTTAACCCTTGCAGAAGGCCTTTTTTGTCCGCAAAACGGCCTGTTCGAAAAAACCACTCATCCTCCTGATGCCACGGGATGCTGTTTCATTCGCTTAGATAAATCCTCATATAACGGGTTTTTTTGGAGGATTTAAAATGAGGATGGATACTAGAAATGAAAGGAATGAAAACCTTCTCATAATACCCTCGTTTAGCATACAATAGCCCCTAACATGTGTCAATCTGTTTAAAGTTAAAAAACTTTTTATACCGGAAGCATACACAGAATGTTCACAAATTCACCTATAAATGTATGAACTCTGCCCATTCAGCAAATATCTGGATAAAAAAAGAAAACCCCCTGAATGAGGTTTTCCGATTTATTTGGTTCCGTACAGTCTGTCACCCGCGTCACCGAGGCCCGGAACGATATAGCCTTTTTCATTCAGTTTTTCATCAAGGGCGGCGATATAAATATCAACGTCAGAATGATGTTTCTGCAGCTCTTCCACGCCTTCCGGAGCCGCTACAAGACACATAAAACGAATGTTTCTCGCGCCGCGCTTTTTCAGGCTGTTGATCGCTTCAACCGCAGAGCCTCCCGTAGCAAGCATCGGATCCACGACAATAAATTCGCGTTCTTCTACATCAGAAGGAAGCTTGACATAGTATTCCACCGGTTTTAAGGTTTCCGGATCACGGTATAATCCGACATGTCCCACTTTAGCGGCCGGGATTAATTTCAGCATGCCGTCTACCATTCCGAGACCCGCTCTCAGGATCGGCACGATACCGAGTTTCTTCCCTGAAATCACTTTGGAAGTCGCTGTTTGAACAGGTGTTTTCACTTCCACTTCTTTAAGAGGAAGATCACGTGTAATTTCAAACGCCATCAGTGATGCGACTTCGTCCACAAGGTCTCTGAAATCCTTTGTACCTGTATTTTCATTCCGAATATATGTCAGCTTATGCTGGATTAAAGGATGATCAAATACGTAAACCTTTCCCATACTGTGTTCAGCTCCTTTTTTGTTGTCCGAGTGACTTTTTCACACTTCTATTGATTCTACAGAAAAAGACAAACAGTTTCAAGAAAATCATAAAAAAACCCGCCGGATTAAGGTTCCGGCAGGTTTCTTCCTTATTAATAGTCCAGTTCTTTATATAAAGGAAACTTTTCAGTCAAGGCAGATACGCGCTTTCTCGCTTCTTCAAGTTTTGCTTCGTCTTCATGATTTTTCAGCGCGAGGCCGATGATGGCGCCGACTTCTTCAAGCGCGTCACCGTCAAAGCCGCGGCTTGTCACAGCTGCCGTACCGAGACGGATTCCGCTTGTGACGAACGGTTTTTCCGGATCGTAAGGGATCGCGTTTTTATTAGATGTAATGCCGATTTCATCAAGAACGTGTTCAGCGACTTTTCCGGTCAGTCCGAGAGAACGGAGGTCGACAAGTACAAGGTGGTTATCCGTTCCGCCTGATACGAGCTGAATGCCCTCTTTGTTCAGAGACTCAGCCAGGCGCTTCGCGTTCGAGATGACGTTTTGCGCATATGTTTTGAAATCATCTTCAAGCACTTCTCCGAAAGAAACGGCTTTTGCCGCGATGACATGCATAAGCGGTCCGCCTTGGATTCCCGGGAAAATGGATTTATCAATCTTTTTGCCAAACTCTTCACGGCAAAGGATCATTCCTCCGCGGGGTCCGCGAAGTGTTTTGTGAGTCGTTGTCGTTACAAAGTCAGCGTAAGGAACCGGATTCGGATGAAGACCGGCTGCGACAAGACCCGCGATATGCGCCATGTCTACCATGAAGTAAGCGCCGACTTCATCAGCGATTTCGCGGAATTTTTTAAAGTCGATCGTGCGGGGGTATGCGCTCGCTCCGGCTACGATGAGTTTCGGCTTATGCGCCAGCGCTTTTTCACGCACATCTTCATAATCTATATATTGCGTGTCTTTATCGACACCGTATTCTACAAAGTTGTATTGAACGCCGCTGAAATTAACCGGGCTTCCGTGTGTTAAGTGGCCGCCGTGGGAGAGGTTCATCCCGAGCACCGTGTCGCCGTGCTCTAAAATCGTGAAGTAAACAGCCATGTTCGCCTGAGCGCCTGAGTGCGGCTGAACGTTTACATGCTCAGCTCCGAAAATCTCTTTCGCGCGGTCGCGGGCGATGTCCTCAACGACATCAACATGCTCACAGCCGCCGTAGTAGCGTTTGCCGGGGTAGCCTTCAGCATATTTGTTTGTTAAAACAGAGCCTTGTGCTTCCATTACCGCTTCCGTCACGAAGTTTTCAGAAGCAATTAATTCGATCTTAGTCTGTTGACGCTTACGCTCATCTTTGATGGCGTTAAACACTTGTTTATCTTGTACAGGTAAATGTTTCATCAGCGAGATCCTCTCCTATCCGTTTCCTGTTCTTTATTTTTACCACCCTTATTGTACATGGTTTTTCAGGTGAATGTAACAGCTTATTTAAAAAAATCACAAAATTTAATTAGAAAACACGAACATTATACAGGAAAAGCATTTTCATCATTCGCATTCATAAACGGCGCGAATTCCGCCTATCAGCTTCGGTCTTGTCCGGGCCATCGTTACATGTGCTTCTCCAAGCTCACGGCTCGATATCCGGACAGGGACGGCAACGGGTTTCAGATGCATGCCGATGAACGTATCACCGATGTCAATCCCGGCGTCAGCCTGAATCGATTCAGCGAGCACTGGAGAACGCATCTGCCGGTATGCATAAGAGGCCATCGCTCCGCCCGCTTTCGGGACGGGGACGGCTGAAACAATGGGGAGCCTGAACCGCTCGGCCGTTTCCGCTTCAATGACAAGCGCCCTGTTTAAATGCTCGCAGCATTGAAAAGCAAGATGCACACCCGTTTTTTCCTTAAACCGGTTAAGTCCGCTGTATATCAATTCAGCCCAATCCCCGCTTCCGGCGGTGCCGATCCGGCTTCCGGCGGCTTCACTTGTACTGCACCCGATCACCAGCAGACTGCCGTCCGTCAGTCCTGCCTGCTCTTGAAACTCAGTCAGCATGTCCGTCCATTTTTGCTTCATCTCTTCCATTGTCCAGCACCTCTTACAGATTTTTTTCTTCGTAATCTGCGATTTTGCCGATCCGCCGTTCGTGGCGGCCGCCCGTAAATTCAGTCGTCAGCCAGACTTTTGCGATTTCGCGCGCCAGCCCCGGGCCGATGACGCGTTCGCCCATCGCAAGAACATTCGTGTCATTGTGTTCACGCGTCGCTTTTGCGCTGAAGGTGTCATGGGCAAGCGCACAGCGTATGCCCTTTACCTTATTTGCGGAGATGCTCATGCCGATGCCTGTGCCGCAAATTAAAATTCCCCTGTCAGCTTCGCCGTTCACCACTTTTTCCGCTACCGGAAAAGCGTAGTCTGAATAATCGACAGAGCCGGCGCCGCATTCACAGCCCATATCAATGTATTCAATCTGCAATTCATCCAAAAGACTTTTTATTTCTTCGCGGATATGGACGCCGCCGTGATCTGACGCAATAGCTACTTTCATTCATTTACCTCCTAGGTGTGGCTGGGCGAAGACAGCCCAGTGTGCTTGTCCTTTTTATTACGAAATCCGTTGATTTCATTCTACTCTTTCACATTCGTTTTGCAAATGACCTGTTTGCAGATTTTCTGACAGATTACTTGCTTTTCCCGTCAAGCAATTGATCAGCCAAAAGGGTCAGCAGCTCCTCCAGTTCGTCCCGCGTCTGTTTATAAACATCAAGCGGACCGCCGAACGGGTCAGAGATATCGCCGTTTTCCCCCGTTACGTATTCTTTAATGGTAAAGACTTTGCCCTGACTGTTTTGATATCGGCCTTCAATCAGCTGTTTATGCTGTTCGGTCATCGCCAGCACCAGATCGGCCGTCTCGATATGTTCTTCCGATAAGGGAGATGAACTGTGATTGAGGGCGATCCGTTTTTCAAACAGCGCTTCTACGGCATGAGCCGACGCTTTTCCGTGCGGAGACGCGAATACGCCGGCCGAGCTTACGCTGACATCCAGCCCTTTCGTTTCTGCTATGGATTTAAAAAGAGCCTCAGCCATGGGACTGCGGCACGTATTGCCTGTACAAACAAAGATTATTTTCATGTCCGTCACCTCTTACTGCCTATTATAAATGAAGAAAAAAGAAACGGCATCTTCGTTTCTTTTTTTACGTATCTTATATCGGTAAAAGCAGTTTCAGCCCGAATCCGATCAAAATGGCTCCGCCAAGCGCTTCGCTGTAGGAGCCGAGCCACGACTGCACCTTTCTTCCCGCCAAAAGGCCCGCCCATGTTAAAACGGTGCTGAAGACCCCGAACAGCGTAACGGCCAGAAACGGATTGGAGCCGTTCATCCCGAGACTGAGCCCGACAGAAAAGCTGTCCAGACTGACACCGACCGCAAACAGCAACAGTCCCGAGCCTGCCGGAGATATGAGCGGCCCGTCCGATTGTTTAAACGCGGCGATCATCATCTGCACCCCTAAAATGAAAAGAAGAGATCCGCCGATGTAAACGGCGAGCATCCCCAGAAAACCGGACAGCAGATGCCCGGCCGCCATTCCCGCCAGCGGCATCATGACATGAAACAGCCCGATGACAACCCCTATATGAAAAATCTGTTTTTTCTTCAGCTGAATCATTCCCATTCCGAGTCCGACGGAAAAGGCATCCGTCCCCAAAGCAAATGCCATGATGCTTAAGGAGACAAGTTCCCCGATGAATAGATTCGACATGAATAAAAACCCCCTTGGACGTGCCCGCTTGTTTAGCTTATGCATGTCCGATAAGGGGTAGAACAAGTTAATGGATAACGGTGCCGCCTGCGGCTTTCATCAGCCTGTTCATAACGGCGAGCCCCACTCCGGTATCCGGAAAGGACTCAGAAATAATCATATCCACTTCCGCTTCATCAAAGCTGCGGAGCGCATCGTATAAGGCGGACGCCACTGTTTCAAGGTCGGCGCGTCTGCCGCAGACCTTGATATAATCAGCCTGGTAACTATCGGCGTTCTCTTCTGTTGTCAAAATGCCGATTCGTTTTCCCCGGCTTTTATATGCGTCTGCCAGTTCTTGAATTCTCCGGGCGCCGCCGTCGGCAATAGCCATCGGCGCAGAAGGCGCGTAATGTGTATATTTCATACCGGGAGAAATAGGAACCTCATCTTCTTCTGTCAGCCCTTTATCCACAAGAACCGGACCGGCGGCGGATTCAATCTGCTCTTTTGTCACGCCTCCCGGACGAAGCAGCACGGGCTGTTTCCCCGTACAGGACAGAACGGTTGATTCCACTCCGATTCCCGTCGCGCCGCCGTCCACAATACCGGCAATACGGCCGTTTAAATCATGAGCTACATGCTCGGCCTTCGTCGGGCTCGGTTTTCCTGATAAATTGGCGCTCGGCGCGGCGATCGGCAGTCCGGCCGAGCTGATGAGGGCTAATGCTGCCGGATGATCAGGCATTCTGACCGCTACCGTCTCAAGTCCCGCGGTGACACGGGGTGACAGCGCACCGGGCTTACACGGCAGGACAAGGGTCAGCGCCCCCGGCCAGAATAGCTCCATAAGCTTTTTCGCCGTCTCAGGAATATGGCTGATAAAACGATCAAGCTGGCTGACATGGGATATATGCACAATCAGCGGGTTATCGCTCGGCCTTCCTTTCGCCTCATATATTTTCGTTACGGCTTCCGTATTTTCAGCGTTAGCGCCCAGTCCGTAAACGGTTTCTGTCGGAAAAGCCACAACCTCATTCTGCCGGAGCAATTCCGCGGCTTGTGTAATCTGGGGATCGGTTGTGGATAATTCTGCGGAACAATCCACAAACCATCTTCTTGTTTTCATGTATAACCAAACTCCTTATTTTAAAGCGGTAAAACTTTATTTTCTCTCGTGTATTCCTTTTGAAAGTATAAAAGATGTCCTTTAATAAAACAAGTGTTATCCACAAACTGTGGACAACACTTTTTAATAAGTGGATAACCTTGTGTATAAGTTAGATCAGGCAGAGGTTTTCACCATTAAAAACGAACCTTCTGTGCATAACGAGTTGCGGAAATGTTCGGACGTATACAGTTCATCAGGCGCATCGGCGCACGCTTCAAATCCCATCACATTCAGAAACTCAGCAGATGAGGGCTGATTGGCGACTAAGTAGACATCTTGAATCTCATGTTTTTTGCACAGCACATCCATACTTTGAAACAGTGTAACGATATGGCTTTGATTCAGCCTGTCCGACATGACGAGTGAACGGAGAAGCCCTTTTCCGCCGCTGAATTTTTCGATCCCGAGACAGGCGGCAATCTTTTTTTCGCTGTCTTCCAGCACGATAAACCGGCTGATCTGCTGATCGATTTCCGCATGTGCCGTATCAGACTTTTTCAAAAAGGCCTCCAGCGCCTCCGTATCTTGATCTCTTGCCACTCTCAGCTGATAAAACATATATTTCCCTCCGTTTCGATCAACTCTTTCTTCCAATCTATGAATCGAATCCGGATTTATGCCTTTTGCTTCAGGAAAATAGATCTGAAATCCAATCGACGAGGAAAAACTTCACTTCGGTATCATCGTCATCTTTATTTTCTTTCTTCGCTTTATCAGCCTTTGCTTTTACGTCATCCAGCACTTTTTCTGTCTGTTTCTGCGTTTCTTCCTGCTTCTGTCCGCCGTCTTCCTGATCTTTCACCGCTTCGCCGTTTGAGAAATCAAGGAAGCACAGCGGCGGAAACAAGACGCACCACCAGTTGGCGCCCTCGCCATTGCCGAGTGTAATTAAAATCGCTTCATATTTTCCGGCCGGATAGACCATATTGCCGTACAGCTTTGTCGGAAACGAGATTTTATTGAATTGAACTGAAACGGATTGATGCGCACCCTTTTCTTTCATCGTTTGTTTGGCGATTTCTTTAATTTCAGGAAGCTTCGAACGAATGAGCCGCCGCGCTTCTTCAATGGAAGTGATATCTTTCACCCAGTCCGTAATTTGCCTGTTTACAGCATCTCTGATCTGGCGCTTGAGCTTTTGATCCTCATCGTTATCACTGTTGGCCAAAATCCTGAGCCGGATCGCTTCATCCGGTATGACGACGGGCTCATCGGCTGATGCCCGCGCCGTTTCTTCTTTTGTCAAACCCGCAAGCGCTCCTGATAATAAAAGAAAAATATATATGCAGATCATCATTGTCTGTTTCATCGGTCCCCACCGTTCCTCTCCGTGCTTTTTTTATCTAGTCCCATTATGGACATGACGGAAAAGGTTTAAACCGGCGGGAAGAAAAAAATCTAGCAAGCTGATAATCTGCATTGACAGATTCAAAATATGGTACGATATTATTTTGATAGGAGGTTTTCAGATGAAATATAATTACACCGTGCTGCTGTCGGCGGCATGTATGTCTGTCATTTATTCTATTTTGTATGTTCATCAATTCATTATCGCGGCTTTCATTTCGATGGCGTTTTATTTTTTGTTTCCTTATTTGATTTTTGCGCTGCCGCTTCAATACTTTCTGAATAAAAAGCCGAAGAGATTTCATCCGCTGTATTTTCTTTATTATTTAGGGGTGTCATTCATTGCAAACGGGATCATCTTCGGTCTTTTGCAGCCGTCAGGCCAATCTCTGTTTTCTAATTCAGCCTTTTATATCTTTGCGGTTTTAACAGCCGTCGTCTATTGGGTGTGGGATTCCGTATTGCTGCAAAGACAAAATCCGGCTACAGAAGCGTAATCAGCAGACAGCCGGCTGAAGGGAGAGCGGCGCAAAAGAAAACGGCGGCCATCTTTAAACGGGCGTGCCGTCCTTCTTCTGTTTCAGAATGATAATTGGCCCGCTGCTCCGCTCCGCTTACGGCCAGCCCGGAAACGATGACCGCTGCGACGATAAGAACAGCCGTAACGGCGCCGAAAATGATGTCAAAGCCAAACGGCAGGACAAATCCAGCCGCATAAGCTGCGGCGGCGAGTATACATCCGAAGGCGAACGCTTTTTTCAAGGCGGATGCCCCTTTCATTTTCTTTCCATTGTAACAAAAGCCCGCCGTGTGCGTCACCGGCGGGCTTTTTTCATGATGTGATGACCGCGGATACGGTTCTGTCTTTTCCGTTGATGTCCTGTACGACTTCCACTTCCGCATTCGGAAAGGAATGACGGAACAGGTCTTTCACGGCTTTTCCCTGATTATATCCGATTTCAAAGACGACAAGCGCTTTATCTTTCATGACAAGAGGCAGCTCCTCCATAAACCGCTTGTAGAATTTCAAACCGTCACCGCCGTCCGTAAGAGCATGAAGCGGCTCATGGAAACGGACGATATCCGACAAATCCGCCATTTCTTCTTCAGAAATATACGGCGGATTGGAAACAATAATATCCGCTTTTTTTCCTGATGAAATAAAAGGAGTTAACAGATCTCCCTGCAAAAAGCACACGTCCGCTCCGAGGTTTTGCGCATTTCTTTCCGCCACCTGCAGCGCTTCTTTTGAAATATCCGAAGCCGATACTGAAAAATGTCCGCATTCAAGCGCGAGCGTCACCGCAATAGCTCCGCTCCCCGTACCGATATCAATGACGTTCAGTCGTTCCGCCCCGGAAAATACCCGCTTCTGTCTGTCCAGCAGATGAAAGACGACTTCTTCCGTTTCCGGACGCGGAATGAGAACATCGTCATTCACAAAAAAATTCCCTGCCGTAAAACTGTTCTTTCCCGATAATATATTGAATCGGAATACCTTCTTTATGCATCTCCACGTGCCGTCTGAAACGGTAAAGTTCGTCCTCGCCGACGGGCTCCTGCAGACTTGCGAGAAGTTTGCTCCGATCCATTCCGGTATCATTTAACAGCAGCAGCTCGGCCGCGTTTTTTTCTCTTCCCGCTTCGGTTAAATAAGAAGAAGCCCAGCTTAGGGCTTCAAAAACGGTCTTCATCTTAATTTTCCGCCTGCTGGAGCTTGCTTGACTGGTCTTCTACGATTAACGCTTCAACCACTTCATCAAGCTTGCCTTCCAGGATTTGATCCAGCTTTTGAATCGTCAGGCCGATGCGGTGATCCGTCACACGGTTTTGCGGGAAATTGTATGTGCGGATACGCTCGGAACGGTCGCCTGATCCGACGGCTGATTTACGGGTCTGATCATATTCAGCCTGAGCTTCCTGCTGGAATTTGTCATAGATTCTGGCGCGGAGCACCTTCATCGCTTTTTCTTTGTTTTTAATCTGAGATTTTTCATCCTGACAGGATACGACGACACCGGTCGGTAAATGCGTCAGGCGTACGGCCGACATCGTCGTGTTTACGCTTTGTCCGCCCGGTCCGCTTGATGCGAATGTATCGACGCGGATGTCTTTTTCGTGGATGTCCACTTCTACTTCTTCCGCTTCAGGAAGACACGCCACCGTCGCCGTGGATGTATGAATACGGCCGCCTGATTCCGTTTCCGGCACACGCTGTACGCGGTGCGCGCCATTTTCATACTTCAGCTTGGAGTATGCGCCTTTTCCCGTAATCATAAAGATGATTTCTTTGTAACCGCCCGTTCCGGTCACGTTTGCTTCCATGACTTCAGTCTTCCAGCCTTGGATTTCGGCGTAACGGGAGTACATTCTGTAGAGATTTCCCGCAAACAGCGCGGCTTCTTCTCCTCCCGCTGCTCCGCGGATCTCCATGATTACGTTTTTGTCATCGTTCGGGTCTTTCGGGATGAGGAGCACTTTCAAACGCTCTGATAAGGTTTCCGTCTCTCCCTGCAGTTCGGAGATTTCTTCCTTCACCATTTCTCTCATATCGGCATCAAGCTTTTCCTCAAGCATCGCTTTCGCATCGGCAAGCTGTTCTGATGCGTCTCTGTATTGTCTATAGACTTCAACGGTTTCTTGTATATCAGATTGCTCTTTCGAATATTCTCTAAGCTTTTTCGGATCGTTGACCACTTCCGGATCACTTAAAAGCTCATTTAATTTTTCGTATCGTTGTTCAATTGACTGTAAACGGTCTAACACGGTCTTCACCTCTGTTTTCCTGTGCGTAACATTCTCATTATAGTATAGGGCTTATCACCAGTCAAAAGCAATTCGCCTCTGTTATACTGAAGCAAAAAAGGAGGGGCGGATATGCTGAAATCCATCCACCATATAGCAATCATATGCTCTGATTATGAAAAGTCGAAAGCTTTTTACACCGAGATACTCGGTTTCGGCATTATAAAAGAAACATACCGAAAGGAACGGGAATCTTATAAACTCGATCTGGCGCTGAACGGCGTGTATGCGATTGAATTGTTTTCCTTTCCCGATCCGCCCGAACGGCCGACCAGACCGGAAGCCGCGGGTCTCCGGCATCTCGCCTTCACCGTAAACGATCTTGAAGCAGCCGTCAGGGAGTTAAAGGAAAAGGGCGTCGGCACAGAACCGATCAGAACCGATCCTCTGACGGGGAAACGGTTTACCTTTTTCTTCGATCCCGACAAGCTTCCGCTTGAATTGTATGAAGCGTAACGTTTTTTGAAGAAATGCCGCTTTCTTTGGCGAATTCCTTCTTGTTTTGTCTAACATGAAGGGAACGCCGCCTCATGGTCGAATACCTAGCAAAAAGGAGGTATGTGATCATGAATACAAACATGGCCGCGAAAGAGCTCGGTGTCTCCGCAAAAACGGTGCAAAGGTGGGTCAAGCAGCTGAATCTTCCGGCTGAGCGGAATGAGCTCGGACATTATTCCTTTACACCTGAAGATCTTGATGTGCTGAAATCGGTCAAACGGCAAATTTCTGAAGGCACTGCCCTTCTGGACGTTCAAGTGCCCCGGCAGCCGAAAAAACGGACAGGCTTCATTTTGCAGCGTCCGAAAATCAATGGCGGCGCTGAACAAAGGTTGGCAGAGCTGGAGCGCAAACTGGACATTCTCACGAAAGAGAAACAAGGTGAGAACCATCTGCTTTCAAGGATAGAGGAGCTGGAACGCCAGCTGAAACAAAAAGCGGATGAAGGGGTGTCTTATCAGCTTCTTCAGCACAGACGGGAAATTGACGACCTCAATACCGAATTGCAGACATTGACCTCCCGCATCCAGGAACTTGCCCAGACAGCTCCCCTCTCAGAAACAGCCGCTTCTTCAGAACATAAGAAACCCAGAAAAAAAACGAGATTTTCGCCTTTTAAATTTCAATTCTAATCAAAAAAGCTCCCTGAAACAGGGAGCTTTTCATTATGCAGTCAGCGCAATGATGATCGGCAGTGAGATGAGAGATAAAATCGCACTGATCACGAACGCGGACGCAGTTTCTTCCTCTTGTTTTTCGAAACGTGTGGCAATCATCGCCGCTACCGCAGATCCAGGGAATGCAACGAGCAATACCGCTTTCGTGATCTGGTCAGCCGGAAGTCCGACTGCAAGAGCGATCAAGTACATCAGCGCAGGCTGAACGGCAACTTTTAACAAAGCGATACCGAAAGCCGGCAGACTGAGCTTGATGTTGCGGATACCGACAGTTACACCGACGGCAAAGAGTGCAACACCTGATGTTGTGCTTCCGAGCTGATCAAGCATTTTTTCACCCAAGCCAGGGAGTGTCACACCGCAGAGTACCAGGATGATACTGATAAGCGGTGCAGCCGCAAGCGGTTCGGAAAGACCGTGAAGAATAGACTTACCAGTCATTTTCCAGAAGTTCTCGTTTTCGCTGTCTTGTTTCTTAGATGACTCTCCGACAGTAGCGATAATGATCGCAAGCGGGTCAAGGATGGCGTTAACCACGATACCCGTAACGGCGATAGGAATCGCTACTTCGTTTGCTCCGAATAAGCTTCCGAGTACCGGAATACCCATAAATGCAAATGTCGGCTGTGCAGAGTTTAAAGAAAATACAGATGAATTCGTTAAATCATACTTGAAGATAAATTTGCAAACCAACAGAATGACGATAAAGAATCCGACAATCCCAATGATCAAAGCGATCATCAAAGGAACCTGTGATAAAAACGCACTTCTTGAAGTGGTTAAAATACTTGCGATAAAATGCGCCGGAAGCGCGTACTTCGTAACTAAGGTGCTTACCCCTTTTGCTGACTTCGCGTCATAACTTCCGAAGCGACCTGCGAACCATCCCAGCACGATCACGAAAAAGATCGGCGCCAGGAGGATTAAAATATCTAAGAAGCTCAAAATATTCTCCTCCAAATCCTTAATGTCCGTATACTTTAGCCTTTACATAAAAGCTTTCCCTCGGACTGTAAAATTAATCGTAAAATTATTTAGCGATAACTTGTTTATATTGCGGTTTCCACATTGCATCAAGAACGGCTTGTTCTACATTCTCAGGAATGCGGTTTGCCACGCCTTCTTTAATGGCAGTTTCCGCTACGGCGATCGCAACTTTAATTGAAACTTCTTGTAAGTCGCTCATGCTCGGCAGAAGGCCTGCACCCGGTGTTTCAAAATCAACGCTTTCTGCGATTGCGTCAGCAGTTGCCGCAAACATTGCAGGAGTAATCACTTTCGCTTCTACAACGATTGAACCGAGACCAAGTCCAGGGAACGCGAACGCGTTGTTAGATTGTCCGATTTCATGAGAAACGCCATTGTACTCTACATTGTCAAACGGGCTTCCTGTCGCCACAAGCACTTTGCCGTCAGTCCATTTGAATAGATCGCTAGGAACGGCTTCAGCAAGCGGTGTCGGGTTAGACATCGGCATGATGACCGGACGCTCAACGTGTTTTGCCATTTCTTTGACGATTTCTTCACTGAACGCGCCGCTTTGGCCTGATGTACCGATTAAGATTGTCGGTTTCGCTTGACGGATCACTTCAATGAAAGGAATTTGTCCGTTTTCATCGCGTTTCCAATCTTTAATTTCTTCAGCTGTGCGCAGGTACGGCTCTTGGAAATCAAGAATGTTTTCCATACCTTCAATTAACAAGCCTCTGTAGTCCATTGTGTAGAACGCTTTGTTGGCTTCTTCTTCAGAAAGACCGGCAAGCACCATAGTGTCGCGGATTTGGTCAGCGATTCCGATTCCGGCAGATCCCGCACCGAAGACAACCACACGCTGGTCTTTAATAGACGCGCCTGTTTTCTTCATAGCCGCAAGCACACCTGCAAGCGTAATCGCGCCTGTTCCTTGAATGTCATCGTTGAATGTAAGAATTTCATGGTTGTATTTCTTCATGATATTGCGCGCGTTTTTGTTTCCAAGGTCTTCCCAGTGAAGAAGAGCTTTAGGGAAATATTTAAGCGCAGCTTTTACATAAGCGTCAATGAAAGCTTCATAACGTTCGCCTTGGATACGTTCATGACGGTTACCGATGTATAAAGGATCGTTCAGAAGTTTTTCATTGTTCGTACCGACGTCAAGAACGACAGGAATAACACGGCTTGGGTCAATACCGGCAGCCGCTGTGTATACGGCTAATTTACCGATGGCGATGTTGATACCGCCTACACCCCAGTCACCGATTCCGAGGATGCTTTCTGAGTCTGTCGCAACGATCAGATCAATATCTCCGGCAGTGGCATGAAGGTTTTCAAATGCCTCTTCAATTCCTTCCACGTTGTCGATAGAAAGGTAAATCCCTTGAGGTCTTCTGTACTCATGGCTGTATTCTTGAATCGCTTCACCGACAGTCGGTGTGTAAACAACCGGCAGCATTTCACGAAGATGGTTTTGAAGCAATTTAAAGAAAAGAACTTCGTTACGGTTTTGCAAATCATTCAAATATACGTTTTGGCGAAGGCGGTCCGGCTGAGCTTGAAACTGCTCGTATGCGCGTTTTGCCTGCTCATCAAGAGACAGAATGGTCGGAGGAAGCAGCCCGTCTAATCCAAGGCTTTTTCTTTCTTCTGCTGAAAACGCAACACCTTTATTTAAAGTAGGGATAGATAGAACTTCTTTTCCTCTTAAAGTAGTTTCTAAGTTGCCTTCCTTCGTTACTTTAATATTATTCAAGAAAATCTCCTTCTTTCTTCAAATAGTTAACAAAGTTAAGTAATTACCCATTTTGGCCAGTGTGATCGCGATCTGCTATATCTTTTTTTGACAATTATTCGAACAATGTCTCATAACTATTTACATTACTTAGTCATTTTATGCCTGTAAAAATGAAAATTCAAGAGATGAAAATTACTTAATTTTTTCATACTCTTTTTTAAGTTATTTAACTACAATTTTTGAAAAAACGTCAAAAAAACACCGGATTTTTTACCGATGTTTTCATGAAAAGGGTTATTTATCAGACTGTTTTTTCGGCACTTCGTGATGATGTCTGCATCTCGCTTCGTATGACTCCGACGCGCCGACTAAAATGACCGGATCATCATAGGAAGCGGGCTTCCCGTCAATCAAACGCTGCGTACGGCTTGCCGGCGACCCGCAAACGGAGCAGACCGCCTGCAGCTTCGTCACTGATTCGGCAACCGCCATCAGATTCGGCACCACGCCGAACGGCTCTCCCCGGAAATCCATATCAAGTCCGGCCGCGATGACACGATAGCCTTTATCCGCAAGCGAGGATAAGTCGCCGATGATCGATTCGCCGAAAAACTGCACTTCATCTACCGCAATGACGTCCGTGCTTTCACTGATATGATCCCATATTTCAGCCGAAGACGAGATGACGTGGCTTGTCATGGAGGTGCCGTTGTGAGAAACGACAGCCTCCTCACTGTAGCGATTATCAATGGCAGGTTTGAACACCTTGACCTCCTGCTTCGCATAAGTCGCTCTTTTCACTCTGCGGATCAGCTCTTCTGATTTCCCAGAGAACATGCTGCCGCATATCAGCTCAAGCCATCCGCTTTGCTTCATTATGTACATAGGCTATCCGCTCCCCTTTTTTTCCTGTTTATGGACATAAAAAACAGGCAAGAAGCAATTCTTGCCTGCCTGTAAAATCTATTATTACTTAAGACCGTATTTTTTGTTAAAGCGATCAACACGACCATCAGCAGAAGCGAATTTTTGACGTCCAGTGTAGAATGGGTGGCATTCAGAGCAAATCTCAACGCGTACCTCTTCTTTTACTGAGCCTGTTTCAAATTCATTTCCGCAAGCGCATTTAACTGTTGCTTTTTTGAAATTAGGATGAATTCCTGCTTTCATTGTATCCATCTCCTTCCGCCCTGAATCCCGTGTGGAAACAGAGTTATTATTCCGGAGCGAATCCGGAACGCATATGAGAGAATTATATCAGTCATTTACTGCATTTGCAAATACATTTTTTATCAGCGGCGGGCTGATGATGAAAGGTTTGCCTGCTTCCATTCTTGGTTGATCAGATCGAAGAATTCCTGATTCGTTTTTGTTTTTTTCATTTTTCTCATAAACTTCTCTGCGAAGTCCGGAGAATCAGACATCGATTTGCGGATCGCCCATAGACGGTCAAGATGCTCTTTCGGCACGAGCAGCTCTTCCTTCCGCGTGCCGGAGCGGCGGATATCGATCGCCGGGAAAATCCGTCTTTCCGCGAGAGAACGGTCAAGGTGAAGCTCCATGTTGCCCGTTCCTTTAAACTCTTCATAGATGACGTCATCCATCCGGGAACCCGTGTCTACGAGCGCCGTCGCCAAAATGGTCAGGCTGCCGCCCTCTTCAATGTTTCTCGCGGCACCGAAAAAGCGCTTCGGACGATGGAACGCAGCCGGGTCAATCCCGCCGGAAAGCGTACGTCCGCTTGGCGGGATAACGAGGTTGTAGGCCCGTGCCAGGCGGGTAATGCTGTCCATCAGAATGATAACGTCTTTTTTGTGTTCAACGAGACGCATCGCCCGTTCAAGCACAAGCTCCGCTACCTTAATGTGATTTTCCGGCACTTCATCGAACGTCGAGCTGACGACATCGCCCGCTACGGAACGTTCAATATCCGTTACTTCTTCCGGTCTTTCATCAATTAAGAGAACGATCAATTCAGCGTCAGGCTGATTTGTCGTAATGCTGTTAGCGATTTCTTTTAACAGCATGGTTTTACCGGCTTTCGGCGGCGCCACGATCAGACCGCGCTGGCCGAAACCGACGGGAGCCATCATATCGAGAATTCTTGTTGAGAGATAATTCGGTTTCGTCTCAAGCACCATTTGGCGGTCCGGATAAAGCGGTGTCAGCGCGGGAAAATGAACGCGCTCTTTCGCAGATTCCGGATCGTCTCCATTTACCGCTTCAACGTGCAAAAGTCCGTAATAGCGTTCGTTTTCTTTCGGCGGACGCACCTTGCCGGATACTTTGTCACCGTTTCTTAAATCAAAGCGGCGGATCTGGGAAGCAGAAATATAGATGTCTTCTGAGCTTGGCGAGTAATTAATCGGTCTGAGGAAGCCGAATCCTTCCGATTGGATGATTTCGAGCACGCCTTCCATAAACAGAAGATCCTCCTGCTCGGCGTTGGCTTTCAGGATGGCAAAGATTAATTCTTTTTTAGTCAGTTTGCTGTAGTAGGAGATTTTATAATGTCTGGCCAGTTCATATAGTTCTTTTAATTTCATATTTTCCAAAGAGGAAATAGATACGTCTTTCATAAAAACACCACGCTTTTCATAGTCAATGTATTGCTGTTTTCATTCAAATCGGCTGCTTCGCATGATTCCGCCAAAGCACATTCTTTTATAAAACGTTCAGGAACTTCTATCGGTAACACTTCCACCCATGATCGGCGCTTTTTTAAAAAAGGAATGTCTTAATGAGTTTTGAAGGAAGCGAGGACAAAAACTTGAGAAGATCAATATTTATATCGTCTGTATGCGGTAGAATTTGAAAATTTCCCAGTACTCAAAAGAAGGAATGACACAGAAAAATCGCAGCACTCTTTATTTTTACCTCATTTCAAAAAATTATTCAACTTAAATAATGCTTTGACATATAAATGATAGGGTTGACTCTTTTTTGCAAAAGAAAAGCGGGACTTTCCGTCCCGCTTTTCTCTATTTATGGCCGGATCACAAGATTTGGTTTTTTCTTCAGGCTGTGTCTTCCGTCAACGAATCGGACCGTTCCTGATTTCGCACGGATGACCAGGCTTTCAGTCGTGCCGACGGAGCCTTTGAACTGAACGCCTTTCAGCAGCTCTCCGTCCGTCACGCCCGTTGCGGCAAAAATGGCGTCATCCCCTCTCACAAGGTCCTCCATCCGGAGCACTTTGGATACATCAAGGCCCATTCGCTCACAGCGGGCCTGCTCTTCCGCACTTTGCGGCAGAAGCCTGCCGATGATTTCGCCGCCGAGCGCTTTTAACGCAACGGCAGACAGCACGCCTTCAGGAGCCCCGCCTGAACCGAAGAGAATGTCTACTCCCGTATGGTCAAAGGCCGTATTGATGGCGCCCGCGACATCACCGTCGTTGATCAATTTGATTCTGGCGCCCGCCTCACGCAATTCAGAGATGATTTTTTCGTGTCTGTCACGATTTAAAATGGTTGCCACGACATCTTCAATGTCTTTATTTTTCGCTTTCGCAACGGCTTTTAAGTTATCAATGACAGGCGCTTCGATATCGATGCAGCCTACCGCTTCGGGACCGACCGCGATTTTTTCCATATACATATCCGGGGCGTTCAGCAATGTTCCATGGTCGGCGACCGCGATCACCGTCAGCGCATTCCAGCCGCCGCTCGCTACGATGTTTGTGCCTTCAAGAGGATCGACGGCGACATCGACGCGCGGGCCGTATCCGTTTCCGAGCTTTTCGCCGATGTAAAGCATCGGCGCTTCATCCATCTCGCCTTCCCCGATCACGACCGTGCCTTTCATCGGCACCGTGTCAAACACGTCACGCATTGCGCTTGTCGCCGCATCATCAGCTTCATCTTTTTTCCCGCGGCCCATCCATCTGGCAGATGCTAAAGCCGCCGCTTCAGTGACTCGAACCAATTCCATCGATAAGCTTCTTTCCATTTCAACACGATCTCCTCTCAAAAGTCCGCATTTCTATGAATTTTGGAGCTGTTCTATCTCTTCGTCCGTCAGCCTTTGCCGCCAGATTGTGGCGCCCAGACCTTCGAGTTTTTTCTCAAGATTGCTGTAGCCGCGGTCTAAATGCTCGAGACCGGTAATTTCGGTTACGCCGTCAGCCATGAGTCCGGCGACGACCAGACAAGCGCCTGCGCGCAGATCGCTCGCCTTTACTTTTGCGCCCTGAAGCTCGGCCGGACCGGTGATAATGGCCGACCTGCCTTCCACTTTCATATTGGCCCCCATCCGTCTCAGCTCATCTATATGTTTAAATCGGGCCGAGTAGATGGTGTCGGTTACGACGCTCGTGCCGCTGGCTCTCGTTAACAGAGATGTCATCGGCTGCTGAAGATCAGTCGGGAATCCCGGGTAAACAAGCGTTTTTACGTCGACCGGTTTTATCTGCTTCTGCCCGCCGAGCATAAGAAGCTGATCGTCACTCGTCTCGATGTAAAAACCCATTTCCCTGAGCTTCGCCGTTAAAGACTCCAGGTGAGTCGGTATGACATTATCAATAATGACTTCTTTCCCCATCGCGGCGCCGGCGATCATAAAGGTGCCCGCCTCAATTCTGTCCGGAATGATCGTATGCCTGCATCCGTGCAGCTCTTTTACGCCGTCGATTCTGATTACATTGGTTCCCGCGCCTTTGATCTTCGCGCCCATGCTGGTGAGCAATGTGGCAACATCAATAATCTCAGGTTCCTTGGCGGCGTTTTCTATCACGGTTTTACCTTCAGCCAGTACAGCGGCAAGCATGATATTGATCGTCGCTCCGACGCTGACGACATCTAAATAAATCCGTGCGCCTCTCAGCCTTTCGGCGCGCAGATAAATCGCGCCTTGTTCATTGGTGACTTCCGCCCCAAGCGCCTCAAACCCTTTGATATGCTGGTCAATCGGCCGCGGCCCGAGATGGCATCCGCCCGGCAGTCCGATGACCGCCTGTTTGAAGCGGCCGAGCATCGCGCCCATTAAGTAATAGGAAGCGCGGAGTTTTTCACTTTGCCGTTGGGAAGCGGCATGCTGATCATCGGGGAAGGGTCGACGACCATTTCTCCTTTTTCAAAATGGACGTTTCCGCCGATTTCTTTCAGCAGGTCACGCAGCGTTTCAATATCTGAGATCTCCGGAAGCCCTTCGATCGTTACTTCGGAATTTGCCAGAATGGTTGCGGGTATCAATGCGACGGCGCTGTTTTTCGCGCCGCTGATATGTACGGTTCCGTTTAACGGATCGCCGCCGGCAATATTCAACTTTTCCATGATAGTCTCCTTCCATAAGAAGATAGCTGCGGAGCGTAAATAAAATGGCATTTTATTCTGTCTCTGCAAATAAAGCTCTTGTCCAAAATGTAGCCAATTCGAAGAGAAAGAATACAAGGACATTATAAAATAACAGGAAGAAAATAGCGAAGCTTTGCGGGGCATTTTTAACACAGGATGCACAGAGGCCCGCCGGGTTCATATTCCGGGGAAACACACTCTTCACTTTGATACTGAAGGCCCGCTGCCAAACAGGAAAACATAAGGGTGCGGCAAACGGATGCAACCGGTTTGCCGCCCTTTTCCCCCTTATTTATTCCAGTCAGCCAAGAATTGCTCGATGCCTTTATCCGTTAACGGATGTTTCGTCAGCTGGTGAATGACTTTCAGCGGCATCGTACCGATATGCGCACCGCGTAAAGCGGCTTCAGTCACGTGCTGTGCATGACGGATGGAAGCTGCGATGATTTGTGTATCAATGTCATGAATGTCAAAAATCTGTCTTATTTCTGAAATCAGTTCAAGACCGTTATGGCCGATGTCATCCAGACGGCCTAAGAACGGAGATACATAAGTCGCCCCGGCTCTTGCCGCCAAAAGCGCTTGGTTGGCGCTGAAAATGAGCGTTACGTTTGTTTTAATGTTCAGGTCGCTCAGCGCTTTTACGGCTTTTAACCCTTCAGACGTCATCGGGATTTTCACCGTAATATTCGGCGCGATTTTCGCAAGTTCTTTACCTTCTTCAATCATTTCTTCAGCATTCAGGGAAATGACTTCCGCGCTTACTGATCCGCTCACGACTTCCGTAATCTCACGAAGTCTGTCATGGAAAGACACGTCAGCTTCTTTCGCCACTAAACTAGGGTTTGTCGTAACTCCGGCAAGAACGCCAAGTTCATAAGCTTCTTTAATCTCGTCAATGTTTGCTGTATCAATGAAAAATAACATAAGGAAAGCCTCCCCAGTAATAAATTTTCAGAACTGTAAAACATGATTGCGCTTTCTAAAGGTAAGACATAAAACCGCCTGTCAATGCTGTCAGGCGGTTTATGGATGTTACATTGAATTAAGCTTGGTTTGAAGAACCGAACTCACGCATTTTGCCGATAACCGTTTCTTTGATTGCTTCACGAGCAGGTCCAAGATATTTACGAGGATCGTATTCGTTCGGCTTAGCTGCCAATGTTTCGCGGACAGCTTTTGCAGAAGAAATTTGGTTTTCAGTGTTTACGTTGATTTTAGCCGTACCAAGTGAGATTGATTTTTTAATGTCGGCAGTCGGAATTCCTGTACCGCCGTGAAGTACTAACGGAAGGCCGGTTGATTTTCCGATATCTTCCATTTCTTTGAAACCGAGGTTCGGTTCGCCTTTGTAAGGACCGTGAACAGAACCCAGTGCAGGTGCAAGGCAGTCGATGCCAGTGCGCTCTACAAGTTCTTGACACTCTTTAGGGTCAGCATAGATTACGCCTTCAGCGATCACGTCATCTTCCTGTCCGCCTACAGTTCCAAGCTCAGCTTCAACTGAAACGCCGTGGAAATGAGCAAGCTCAACCACTTTAGCTGTAGTTGCTACGTTTTCCTCAAACGGATGGTGAGATGCGTCGATCATTACAGAAGTGAAACCTGCATGAATCGCTTTCGCACAAGATTCAAAGCTTGAACCGTGGTCTAAGTGAATCGCGACAGGAACTGTCACTTTGTATTCTTCCATAAGAGCTTTAACCATGGCAACCACTGTTTTGAAGCCGCCCATGTAGCGTCCCGCGCCTTCTGAAACACCAAGAATAACCGGGGATTTTTCCTCTTCTGCTGCTTGTAAAATAGCTTGAGTGAACTCAAGGTTATTTAAGTTAAATTGTCCAACAGCATATCCTTTTTCTTTAGCTGTATTCAACATTTCCGTCATTGAAACTAAAGGCATGTCGAAAGTCCTCCTTATGTAGCCTGATTTGCTTCTTCTCGAAAAAAGCTTTCCACCTATAGCATGACCATAAAAACCTGTCATATGTAAAACAACAGATCGCTTTTTCTCCATCTCTAGGATACCAACTTTTCGACAAATCGGCAACACAATGACATAATTGTTTCTAATTTTATTAATTCGATTTTAGAGGTAAATATTTTTTCACCGCGTCTCTGATCTCATCAATGTCAAAAGGTTTCGCAAAATGAGTCAGCGCTCCGAGCTCTTTTGATTCCTTAATCATATCGAGTTCTCCGTAAGCGGTCATGATAATGACGCGGATGGATTCGTCGATCATCTTCATGCGCTTGAGAATTTCGATACCGTCCATGCCGGGGATTTTCATATCTAAAAGCACGAGATCGGGCCGTTCTTTCGTTACGATGTCCAGCGCCTGTATGCCGTTGGCGGCCTGAAACGTCTGGTACCCTTCTTTATGGAACACTTCATTGAGCAATATGCGTATACCGTATTGGTCATCTACGATTAAAATCTTTTCATTCATCATTTTACACCCCAATATTATCATTTTCGTCAAAAGGAAGCAGTTGTTTATGTATTCTGTTTGATTTTCACATTTCCTTTAATTATAATAGTCTACTTTCCGACATTTTCTGAGCATTTTCTCTTTTGTTGTATACTGTTCTTGTATGTGTAAAGGAGGTTTCACTCATGTTAAAGATATTTACGACACAGCTTGCAGGCATTTTTTCCCGCATTCAGGATAAGGAATCCGAAGCAATAGAAGACGGCGCGCGCCTGCTGGCGCAGGCAGCCGTCAGCGGTCATACCATTTATTTATACGGCGCAAATGAGATGCAGGGCATTTTGTGCGAGGCGGAACTCGGCTCAGAACCGATGCCTTCCGTCAAAGCGTTTCCGGATACAGCTGATTCGATTACAGAAAGCGACAGGGTGCTGATGTTTTGTTCAGGTCCGGGAACAGCTGAAGAACAGACGCTGGCTCAAAAGCTTTATGAAAAAGGGGTCGGCCTCGTTTGCGTATCTCCTGTCATCAAAGATCAAACCGGGATTGAGGAATTTTGTGATGTTCATATTGACAGCAAATTAAAAATGCCGCTTCTGCCCGATGAAGACGGGACAAGATACGGCTTTCCTTCATTAATGACAGGCCTGTATGTCTATCACGCGCTATCCTTTACGTTAAAGGAAATGATGCAGGAATATGCCTGATGCAGAAAAAAGACTTGCCGCTTTTAAAGGAGGCAAGTCTTTTTTTATTACTTCTGTTCTGCAGCTTGTACGGAAGCGCCGATAAAGTCTTTGAATAAAGGCTGAGGTCTTGTCGGTCTTGATTTGAACTCAGGGTGGAACTGGCAAGCGACATACCAAGGATGGTCTTTCAGCTCGATGATTTCCACAAGACGGCCGTCAGGGCTTGTTCCTGAGAACACAAAACCGTTCTCTTCCATTTGCTGTCTGTATTCGTTGTTGAATTCATAACGGTGGCGGTGGCGTTCGTATACCACTTCATCCGCATACGCTTCGAAGGCTTTCGTGTCTTCCTGAAGCTTACAAGGGTACAGTCCGAGACGAAGCGTTCCTCCAAGATCCTCGACATCTTTTTGTTCTGGCAGAAGGTCGATGATCGGATAAGGGGTGGACGGATCGATCTCCGCAGAGTGAGCCCCTTCCAGGCCTAATACGTTTCGAGCATATTCAATGGATGCAATCTGCATACCGAGGCAGATGCCGAAGAAAGGAATTTTATTCTCACGCGCATACTTGGCGGCAATGATTTTCCCTTCTACGCCGCGGTCCCCGAAACCGCCGGGCACGATGATTCCGTCTGTGCCGCCAGTCAGCTCTTGAATATTGCTTTCTGTCACTTCTTCGGCGTTAATCCATTTGATCTTCACATCAGCGTCAAACGCATAGCCCGCGTGGCGCAGTGATTCAACGACTGAAATGTAAGCGTCCTGAAGCTCGACGTATTTACCAACTAGGCTGATTGTAATGGTTTTAGACAAGTTTTTCACTTTCGTGACAAGGTCTTTCCATTCCGTCATATCCGGGTCTTTGCATTCTAATTTCATATGATCGCAGACAAGCTTATCGAGTCCCTGCTCCTGAAGGTTAAGCGGGATGGAGTAAAGGTTGTCCGCATCTTCGCACTCGATGACCGCTTTCGTGTCAATATCGCAGAAGAGCGCGATTTTATCTTTCATATCTTGAGAAATCGGCATTTCCGTGCGCACGACGATGATATTAGGCTGAATACCGAGGCTTCTCAGCTCTTTTACGCTGTGCTGCGTCGGTTTTGTTTTCAGCTCGCCCGCCGCTTTGATGTACGGAACAAGCGTACAGTGAATGTACATCACGTTTTCATGGCCGATGTCGCTTTTCATTTGACGGATGGCTTCAAGGAACGGAAGGGATTCGATGTCTCCCACTGTTCCGCCGATCTCAGTAATGACTACATCTGCGTTTGTTTCTTTGCCTGCACGGTAAACGCGGTCTTTCAGTTCATTTGTGATGTGCGGAATGACCTGAACCGTTCCGCCGAGGTAGTCCCCGCGGCGCTCTTTTTTCAATACGGCAGAATAGATTTTACCGGTCGTCACGTTGCTGAATCTGTTCAGATTAATGTCAATGAACCGCTCATAATGCCCTAAGTCAAGGTCAGTCTCAGCGCCGTCATCGGTAACGAATACCTCACCGTGCTGGTACGGGCTCATCGTTCCCGGGTCAACGTTGATATAAGGGTCAAATTTTTGGATGGTGACGCTCATGCCTCTGTTTTTCAAAAGGCGGCCGAGTGATGCTGCCACAATTCCTTTTCCGAGTGATGATACAACTCCCCCGGTTACAAAAATATATTTCGTCATTTCGTTTGCTCCTCTCTTCGGTCTGCGCTACATTCCTTAAAATGTGCCGTTTTATAGAAAATCATTTCACTAAAAACAAATGATGTGTAAAAGAATTTGGGAGATGAAAATAAGAAAGCTCCCTTTCAATTTCTTGAAAGGGAGCGTAGCACTCTTATGAATTCTCTTCTTTTTGAAGAGCCCAAAATACATACTACATAGTTCGACAATGAAAGTCAAGATCGTTTTGCTGATATAAAATCAGTCTTTGCGATCCTCTTCCTCATCATCATAATCTTCCTCATCTTCTTCAATCATCTCATCTTCAATCTCAAGCTCGTCGTCATCTTCTTCATCGATATCTTCGTCTTCAAAGCTGTCTGCGTCAAGGTCAATATCTTCTTCCATTTCATCGAGATCGATGTCATCTTCATCAACTTCCTCGAATTCATCAAGATCGAGATCTTCCTCAACGGCTTTTTTCGCTTTTTTCTTTTTCGCTTTTACAGTCGGCTGTGTTTCTTCGTCCAGCTGATCGTACGGATACCAGCTGCGGAGCCCCCATGTCTGATCTGACAGAGCAATAAAGCGGCCGTCAATGTTGAGGTCTGTATAAAATTGGGCGATACGGTCGCCCAGTTCCTCTTTCGTAACACCGAGCATGGAGATCATTTCATTCAGCAGCTCCTGGAACGGAACCGGTTTTTTATGTTCTGAGAAAATTTCGTGAGCGATTTCAACTAAAGCCATCTGCTTCAGCTGTTCCTGAGAATATTGTTTGATACTCAAGGTCGGACACTCCCTTTCTATTACTTATATGTATCTGTTTCTATCCTATAATAAGAACGAATTTGTATTGTTTTGTTCATAAACCATACCTCTCATTATAAACAAATTAAAACAGAATATGCTACCCTAAACAGCGTAATTTAAGAAATTTTAGAGCCTTCCCTTCATAAATCGGCTGATGTGCGAAAACAAAGCCGCCGGCATATGCGCCGGCGGCCCGCTTCTTTCTATAAAGACTCTTGTTTTTCGGCGCCGAATACAGACATGGCGAGCAATTCACTGACATCATAAGTGCCGATCGCGTCTTCGGCTTCTTTCGCTTTCGTCCCGTCACCGAGCATGGTCAGACAGTAAGGACATCCGGAGCTGATGACCGTCGGACTGACAGAAAGCGCCTGCTCAGTCCGGGCCGTGTTGATTCTCGCTCCCGTTTCTTCTTCCATCCACATGAGCCCTCCCCCGGCGCCGCAGCACATCCCGTTTTCGCGGCTGCGCTCCATTTCCTTCAATTGAACGCCCGGAATGGCTTTTAAGATCGCTCTCGGCGGCTCATACACTTCATTGTATCTTCCTAAATAGCACGAGTCATGGAAGGTAATCGTTTCATTGACCGGGTGAAGCGGTTTTAGTTTCCCCTGTGACACAAGCTCGGCTAATAATTCAGTATGATGATAGACTTCGGCCCGGAATCCGAAATCAGGATATTCATTTTTGAACATATTATAGGCGTGCGGATCAATTGTGACGATTTTTTTGATTCCGTGTTTTTCAAATTCGCCGATGTTGTGTTCCGCCAGCTCTTGGAACAGAAACTCGTTGCCCAAACGGCGCGGCGTATCGCCTGAGTTTTTTTCCTTATTGCCGAGAATCGCAAAGGATACGCCCGCTTCATTGAGCAGCTTTGCAAATGAGACGGCAATCTTTTGGCTCCTGTTGTCGTAGGAACCCATTGAGCCGACCCAAAACAAATAGTCGAACTCTTTGTCTTGTTTTTTCATTTCTTTCACTGTCGGAATCTCTGTATCAGCCTGCTCCCGCCAGTTCTCCCGCTCTTTCCGGTTTAAGCCCCACGGGTTTCCCTGTCTTTCAATGCTTGTCATGGCCCGCTGCGCGTCGCTGTCCATCTTCCCTTCCGTGAGCACAAGATAGCGGCGCAGATCGATAATTTTATCAACGTGTTCATTCATGACCGGACATTGATCTTCACAGTTGCGGCAAGTGGTGCACGCCCAAATCTCCTCTTCCGTGATGACCTCGCCGATTAAGCTCGGGTTGTAATCAATGGCTGCCGCCGCTTCACGCGATCCTCCCCCAGAGGAAGCCGCGGCGAGCTGATTCGCCTTCGTGTGCTGAAAAACGGGCGCGGGCACCCACGGAGATTTTGATGTCACGGCAGCGCCTTTTTCCGTCAAATGGTCTCTGAGCTTTAAAATGAGGTCCATCGGCGAGAGCATTTTGCCCGTACCGGAGGCCGGACACATATTTGTACAGCGGCCGCATTCGACGCAGGCGTAAAGGTCGACAAGCTGAGAGCGGCGGAAGTCTTCAATCTTTCCGACGCCGTAGCTTTCTTTCGTCTCATCGGTAAAATCGATTTTTTCCAGCTTTCCTTTTGAATCCAGCCTGCTGAGGAACACATTCGCCGGGCCCGCAATTAAGTGCGCATGCTTTGATTGCGGCACGTACACTAAAAAGCTGAGCAAAAACAACAGATGAAGCCACCATGAAACATAAAACACGGCGGCAGCCGCCGGCGCTGAAAGACCCCCGAGCACAAACGCAATGGAGGATGCGATCGGTTCCGTCCAAGACAGAGAATGATCGTGCCATAAAAGGTTCATGGCGTTCCCGAGAAGCACCGTCACCATCAGTCCGCCGATAAACAGCAGGACAAGCCCCGCTTTAAACCCGCGTTTCAGTCTGACGAGCTTTTCAATGTAGCGCCGGTAAAACGCCCAGACTACGGCGATTAAAATCAGAAACGTGACGATTTCCTGAAAAAAGGTAAACGCCGGATAAAGCGGGCCGAACGGCAGATGGCGGTCAGGAAGCAGCCCTTTCAGAATAAAATCAATTGCGCCGAACTGAACGAGTATAAAACCGTAAAAAACAGAACGTGGATGATTCCGCTCTTTTTATCTTTCAGCAATTTTTTCTGTCCGAACACATTCACCCATATCTTCTGAAGACGTTCTTTCAGGCGTTTATCAAATTCTTCCCTTTGGCCGAGCTTAATATAAGCGATCCTCGTTCTGATCAGGTAAACGAATAAATAAACGGCGTAAGCGGTTACAGCTGAAAACAGCAGCGCGTTTACCATGAGAAATGCGTTCATCTTGTCTCCCCCTTTGTTCTTATTCCCCTCTTCATTGTCATATCTTTACTTTATCATAAATAATGAATGAGTGTTCAGTCAATAATTAAATTCACATTCTCAGGGCACACTACGGATACTTCGGAAAGGAGCGTCGGTATGAAGGTCATTTTTGTGTTGCTTGTCATTTTTATCATATTGATCGCACTTATGCTGCTTGATATGCTGCTTGGCCGGGCGGCGTACAAAAAACAGGCGTATGAGCCCGTTTTTGACCCGAAAAAAAGTGATATCAGACTTATTCACTGCGGCAGCGAGCTTGTGCAGCAGATGACGGCTGATATCCGCCAAGCCGTCTCTTCTATTCATATGATGTTTTTTATTATGAAGAACGACCAAGTCAGCCATGAGATGTTTGATTTATTGAAAGAAAAGGCCCGGGCCGGCGTCTCCGTATATCTGCTGCTCGATTGGGCGGGCAGCCGCCAAGTGAAAAAGCCTTCCATTCAAACGATGAAAAAAGCCGGCGTTCACGTTCATTTTCTAAATAAACCGGCATTTCCGTTTCTTTTTTTCAGGCTGCAAAAACGGAATCACCGGAAAGTGACCGTCATTGACGGCAAAATCGGCTATGTCGGCGGTTTTAATATCGCTGAAGAGTACCTCGGCAAAAAAGCGAAGTTCGGAAACTGGGAGGATTATCACCTGCGGATGACCGGCGAAGGCACGGCGGATCTTCAGACTCTGTTTGTAAGCGATCTGAAACGAAACACCGGAAAAGCACCCGAATCACCCGGGGTTTATCCGGCATTATCCGAAGGGAATATCTCTCATAGGACATATGCATCTGACGGGTTTTCGCTTGAATCGCATTATGAAAACTGCATCCGTAAGGCGGAGAAAAAAATCATTATTGGCACGCCTTATTATGTACCGAGCAAAAAGCTTCAGGAAGCGCTTATTTCAGCCTGCCGAAAAGGCGTCAAAGTCATCTTGATCGTGCCGATGAAGTCAGACCACCCGCTCGTTCGGGAAACAGCTTTTGCCTATTATCCCGAGCTTCTGAAGGCCGGCTGCCTCATTTATCGGTATTATCAAGGCTTTTATCATGTTAAAGCCTTCATTATAGATGACCGCATCAGCATTATCGGCACGCCGAATTTTGATAAACGGAGCCTGTTCTGGAATGAAGAGGTGAATGTCATCATTCATGATGAAGCCTTTACAAAGGAAGTGCTTTCAACCATAAAGCAGGACATCGAAAAATGCGAGCTTCTCACATTAGAAAAAGTGAAACAGCGCTCCGTCAGACAGCTTCCTGCAGAATGGCTGGGAAAGGCCGTATCTTACTTTTTATAAAGGAGAAACCATATGCTGTTCAGATTCGGATTCGTCGCAAACGCCATGTGCCTTTGGGACGCGTCCCCCGCCAAAACCTTAACATATGCGCGCTATACCAAGCTTTCCCGCAGTGAGCGGAAAGACGCCCTGCTTTCTGTGACGAAAGCAAATCTTACCAATACGCTGCGCACCCTCCACTATGTGGTCGGCCACGGCATCCCTTTATACAGGTTCTCAAGCTCAATTGTGCCGCTCGCCACGCACCCGGATGTAATGTGGGATTTTATCACGCCGTTTCGCCAGGAGTTTCGTGAGATCGGCGGGCTGGTCAGAAAATATGACCTCAGAACGAGCTTTCATCCGAACCAATTCACGCTTTTTACAAGCCCGAAACGGGAGATTACCGCAAATGCGGTCAAGGATATGGCCTATCATTATAACATGCTGGACGCAATGGGCATCGCGGACCGTTCCGTCATCAACATCCATGTCGGAGGCGCTTACGGTGACAAACAAAGCGCGCTTGGCCGTTTCCGCGTGAATCTGAAAGAACTTCCCGATGTCATCAAACAGCGGATGACTTTAGAAAACGATGATAAAACATATACGTCCGAGGAAACACTCAGTGTATGTGAGCAAGAAGGCATTCCGTTTGTGTTTGATTATCACCATTTTTACGCCAATCCGACAGATGACGCTGATTTAGATGACATTCTTCCGCGGATGATCAAAACATGGCAGCGGATCGGCTTAAAGCCGAAGGTCCATCTCTCCTCGCCAAAATCAGAATCAGCCGTACGCAGTCATGCGGACTATGTGGATGCGAATTTTATTCTGCCGGTGCTGGAGCGGTTCAGACAATGGGATACGGACATCGATTTTATGATTGAGGCGAAAGAGAAAGACCGGGCGCTGCTCCGGCTCGTCGAAGAATTAAGCGCCATCCGCGGAGTTAAACGCCTGGCGGGCGGAGTGCTGAGGTGGAAGGTATAACCAGGTTTATCACCCGTTCATATGGGGAATTTCCGAAATAACAGACCATCAGACGGAGGAGAAAACACATGAAAAACATTACATCTTTGAAAATAGCCGCTAAGAAGTTCACTTTAAGAAACATGCTTCAGCTTTATCAGCTTTGCCACACGGGAGGCCACGAGCTGTATATCTACTCTAAAAAAACAATGTGCAAAATCAAAGATATCATTGAGCTGGAAACGTTCAGAATGGCTCATAAAGAACAAGAATATTTAATTGTAGTGGAAGGAAAGAAAGCGGTGCAGCTTGTTGACCGTTTCAAACATATCATCGAACCTGCGCAAAAAGAAGCCCATTAAATAAGGACTACATAAAAAAGGATAGACAGGAGGCTGCCCGGCCCCCGCTCGTCTATCCTTTTTCCATTATTCATGTATCAGCTCGCCGAATTGGGCCTGATGGAGTCTCTGGTACATGCCGCCGGATGCCAGCAGTTCCTTATGATGACCTTGTTCAGCGATGCCTTCTTTCGTGACGACGACGATCCGGTCCGCATCCTTAATCGTAGCCAGCCGATGGGCGATCACAAGCGTTGTGCGTCCTTCAGACAGCTCTTGCAGCGATTTTTGAATGGCGGCTTCCGTTTCTGTATCGAGGGCTGATGTAGCCTCGTCTAAAATTAAGATCGACGGGTTTTTCAAAAACATTCTGGCGATGGAAAGCCGTTGCTTCTGCCCGCCTGACAGCTTCACGCCGCGCTCGCCGATCACCGTGTTTAAACCGTCGGGATACCCGTTTACCAAATCCTCTAAATGTGCCTGGCGGACGGCCTGCCGGATTTCTTCCTCAGACGCATCGAGCCGCCCGTACGCAATGTTTTCCCGCAATGTGCCGGAAAACAGAAAGACATCCTGCTGGACGACGCCGATTTGTCCGCGCAATGATGACAGCGTCATGTCCTTAATATCGATACCGTCGATGGAAATCACGCCTTCAGACGGCTCATAAAAGCGCGGCAGCAGACTTGTCAGCGTTGATTTCCCCGCTCCCGAAGGCCCGACGAATGCGACTGTCTCCCCGGCATGAATGGACAAATTGATTCCCGACAGAACCGGGCTGTTTTCTTCGTAACCGAATGACACACCATCATAACGGATATTCCCTTTTAAACCGGACACATGTCTCGCGTTCGGGGCGTCCTTGATATCAGGCTCCGTTTCCATTATTTCTATAAAGCTTTTAAAACCGGCTATGCCTCTCGGATACAGCTCAATAATCGCGTTGATTTTATCAATCGGACGGAACAGAACGTTCGTCAGCAGCACAAAAGCGACGAATTCTCCGTAAGATAACGATCCGCGGATCACGAACCATGTCCCGCACAACAGGACGAACAGCGTGACGAATCTTGTCAGCATGTAACTGATCGAGCCGTTTTTCGCCATGATTTTATATGACGTCAGCTTTGTTTTGCGGAAACGCTGATTGTTCACGTCAAACCGCTGCTTTTCAAACGCTTCATTGCTGAAAGCCTGAACAAGACGAATGCCGCCGATATTGTTTTCGACCCTCGCGCTGAAGTCTCCGACGTCTTTGTTCAGTTTTGTAAACGCAGAGGTCATTTTTTTATTAAAATACAAAGCAAGCCAAATGACGACCGGCATAATGATAAAGGTCAACAGCGCGAGCTGCCAGTTAATGAACAGCATCACACCGAACGCGCCCAAAATCGTCATGACCGCGATAAACAGGTCTTCAGGCCCGTGGTGGGCGGTTTCTCCGATATACATCAAATCATTGGTGAGCTTGGACATTAAACTGCCCGTTTTGTTGTTATCGTAAAATTTGAACGAAAGCTTTTGCAGATGGTCAAAAAGCTTTTTCCGCATATCGGTTTCAATGTTAATGCCGAGCATATGGCCCCAATACGTCACAACATACTGAAGCGCCGAGCTGAGGGCGTAGACTCCGAATAAAGCAGCGGAAGTCAAAATAATCAGACGCCAATCCCGCCCCGGGAGCAATGTATCGATAAAGTAATTGACAATCAAAGGAAAACTCAGCTCCATCAATCCGCCGGCGATGGCAGAAAAGAAGTCGAGAAAAAACAGCTTTTTGTACGGTTTATAATAAGAAAAAAATTGTCGCAGCACGATTCCGTCCTCCTTGTGCCTCGTTCCTAATGATAATATTTCTCAATTATACTATACACAAGGAGTTTTAAAAGCGTTTTTTATAAAACGCCGGAAAATAACCGCGCGAAGGATTCCTTCGTTCTTTCCCATAATGTGCGCTTATAGAAACGGACGGGGCTGATTTTCTCAGACTCTCTCATATCCTCCAGATAATGCGCTTCAAGATCTTTGATCGCCTTTTGATCTGTAAAAAAGACATTGACCTCAAAGTTCAGCTGAAAGCTTCTCATGTCCATGTTCGCCGTCCCGACAGAGGCGAGGTTTCCGTCAGTGATGAGCACCTTTTGATGCATAAAGCCTTTTTGATAGGAATAGACTTCGATTCCTTCGCGAAGAAGCTCGGGGAAATACGATCTCGTCGCGTACTGGGTTAAAAATCCGTCATTGGTTTCCGGCACCATGACTCGCACCCGGACGCCTCTGGCAGCAGCCTCCTTTAGCGCTGTGCGGATCGGCTCATTCGGCACGAAATAAGGCGTCGCGATCCATACAGATGATTCGGCCGCCGCTATCATGGCATAATACAGATCGCTCATCCGTTCCTTCATATCGGGGCCCGTCGGAACGACTTGATAGACGCCGCCGCTTTCTGCAGGGACCGGGCGGCTGTATGCTTTCTGATCAATCAGCACCTCATCCGAAACGTATTCCCAATCAAGCATAAAAATGCTGTGGAGCGTCTGAACGATTTCTCCTTCGACTTTCATATGGGTGTCCCGCCAAAAACCGACACTTTGGTCTTTGCCGATATACTCCTTGCCGACATTCAGCCCGCCTACAAAACCGGTTTTCCCGTCAACGATGACGATCTTGCGGTGATTTCTGAAATTGAATTTTTGGTTGAAAAAACCGTATTTCAGCGGCAGAAACGGGACGATGTTCACGCCCGCGTGTTTCAGTTTTTTAATGTCTTTGCCGGCCAGCTTCAGGCTGCCGGCCGCGTCGAACAAAAACCGCACCTCCACGCCTTGACGCGCTTTTTCCATCATAATGTCCATCATCTTGTGCCCAAGCATGTCTGATTTGAACATGTAATACTCAATATGTATAAATGATGCTGCCGACCTGAGCGCTTCAAACAGCTCCGGAAATGTTTCGTCCCCGTTTTTGAGCACCTTCAGCCTGCTTTTTGTATTGATATTCATATGGGACGCCTTGATTGAATATTGAAAGAAACGCTTCTGATTTCCTTTCAGCCCGGATAGATCGGGCGTCTGTTCCATATCAAATATCGTTCTCAGCTTTTCCCGGTTGTATGTCCGTTTTGACCTGAACAGCTTGCCTTTTTCATAAAGCTGGCCGGAAAACAGGTAAAATAAGTACCCGGCGATCGGAAAAAACACAAGAATATGAATCCATAACAGCGTGTGCTGCGAGGTGCGGTTTTCAAGAATTAACGAATAGATGCTGAACAAAATAATGCTTGCATAGCAAAGCAACCCTCCGTAAAACTCAAGCCTGGAAACCGGAAAAAACCATATGACATATGCTCCGATAAGCATCATATATAAAAAGCAAAATTCCAGTCTCCTTTTCAGCATCCCGACTCTCTCCCATCTGATCCGATATCTCTGTATACCCTCTGTTTTCCGGCCTGTAAACATATGAAAAATCCTCTCCGCACGAGCGGAAAGGATTATGATGACACTTCCTGTGACTGGCCGGGTGTGATGTTCTGAAGCAATGCCGGATTAAGCGAGCAGCTGCCTTTGATTTTATTTTTGAAGATGCCGATGATCAGACCGGTAACCGCAATCGACACTAAGGAGAAGAGCCCTTTCAGCAATCCGACGGAGAAAATGCCGGCCAGCACGACGCCAAAATCGAAGAGGAAATTAACGGCACCCGGATTCCATCCGCAGCGCTTTTGCAGAAATAAAGCGAGGATATTGGCGCCGCCGAGCGATGCCTGATGATAAAACATGAGCGACAGGCCGAACCCGATCAGCGCCCCGCCGCAAATCGCCCCGGCAAGCGGTGAAACAGAGACCGGCGGCAGCCAGTGATCCGCGCCGGTAAACAGAGTCAGCACTGTGACTGCAAAAACGGTGGATAGAGTGAATTTGATTCCCATTCTGATGAGAGAAAATATATAAAACGGGATATTGATCAGAAAGAAGATAATCGCAAACGAGGAATGAAACAAGTATGACAGGCTTAGTGACAGTCCCGCTGTGCCGCCGGTTAATACATGAGAATGTCTGAGTGTCAGGATGCCGGCGCTTGTCATCAGACAGGCGGCTAAAATGAGGAAAATCCGCTTCATTCTTCACTCTCCTTTTGTTGATGTTATTTCCAAATAAAACATAACAGGAATCCCCGCCGCCCAGCCATTACCTTGGCAGAAAATATCTTATGTTTTTATTTTCTCACCATAAAAAATCCCCCTCTTGCAGGGGGATTTTTACGTGCGTTTCCGATAGACAACATAGCTGCGGGTCAAATACTTGAGGGGCAGGCTGAACACGTGAACCAATCTTGTAAACGGCCAGAGAATAAAAACGACGTACCCTATGATGATATGAAACTTAAACCATAGCGGGACACTTTCCATCAAAGAAGCGTCAGGCCGGAACAAAACAATTTCCCTGAACCACGGCCCGACTGTTGCCCTGTAATCAAATCCTTTCGAATCAATGTTGAGAAACGTGGCCGCAACGCCTGACAGCATCATGAACAGCAGCAGGAGGAGCGTCAGGATATCCGATGGCGAGCTGGTTTTGCGGATTCTTTTGTCAAACAGCCTTCTGTACGTCAGGATCACTAGTCCGGTACATGCCGCAATCCCCGCCGGCAGGCCTGCGCCGATCGCCATTTTGTGATACGTATGCTCTGAAATGCCAAGTGCAGCATACACGCCTTCCGGGATCAGAATTCCCATGACATGTCCGCCGACAACGCACAGCAGTCCCCAATGAAAAAGTGTGCTGCCCGCCGCGAGTTTTTCTTTTCTAACAGCTCGCTTGATTTCGCCGTCCAGCCGAATTGGTCATGCTGATAGCGGTAAATATGCCCGCCGATAAAGATCGTCAATACAATGTACGGCATAATCCCCCACAGGATCTGCCCGCTCATGCCTGAACAGCCCCTTCTTCAGTGCTTTCATGTACACCGATGCTTTCCAGCGCGGCCTGCAGCACGTGCAGCAGCTCAGCATAGAGGCTGTCATTTTTTTCGAGGCGGGAAGCCAGCTCCCTCACATTGGACAGGTATTTCTCAAACACGCTTCTCACCGCTTCAATCTCCGCAACTGCGGCGAATTCCAGCATCAGCGGCAGGTAATCAGGCAGTTCTTTCTCTGTCGGCAGGAAACCGGATTGCTGGTAGGTGTTTTTTAAATGCAGCAATTCGATGCCGCGTTCCCTTTGTTCGCCTGAGTTAAAGTAGGTGACGTACATATTCGTTTTTTTCCGAAATCGAACGTATACACATAGTGTTCAATCAGCGCTTCTCGAGAAAACCTGGCTGCCGCCTCGAAAAATTGCAGCAGTTTCTCACGAATTTGCTGATTGGTGATGTCATGGATAAGAGCCTCCCAATCGGGAAGCCCGGCTCTCCACTCTTCATCCGGATAAGAGAGAAGAATGGAAAGAGCTGCGAACGTCATTTGCCGGTCTGTGGTGTTCATCTTGTTCCACCTCATTTATCAAAAGTTAGAAACAAGAGCCGGGGCCGCCTGAAAATGACAAGCCGCAGCTTCCTTGTTCAGCGTATAAATCAGACACTTCTTCACGATGGCTGCTCGGGATCACAAAGCGGTCATCATATTTGGCGATCGCAAGCAGCCGATACATGTCTTCAATTTGCTGTTCTGTTAAACCGACACCGGAGATCAGTGCCGCGTCGATGGATTTATTCGTCTGGACCGCCCTCATATACTGACGCATGACGGACATTTTCTTTAACGTTGACCGAATATGATCCGTATCACCGGCCGTTAATAACTGGGCCAAATAGTCAATCGGAATTCTCATTTGGTCGATAGCCGGGAAAATATCTTCCGCCGTTTGCCGGCTGCCTTTTCCTTCAAAGAGATTCATAATCGGGCTGAGCGGCGGAATGTACCAAACCATCGGCAGCGTACGGTACTCAGGATGAAGCGGCAGCGCAATCTTCCAATCGATGATCATTTTATAGATTGGCGATTGCTGCGCGGCCTCTATCCATTCAGCCGGGATGCCTTGTTCTTTTGCTAGTTTGGCAACTTCAGGATCATTCGGATCAAGAAAAACGTCCAGTTGGGAATGGTAGAGATCCTTTTCATTTTCAACGGAGGCCGCTTCCTCCACTTTGTCCGCGTCGTACAGCATGACGCCGAGATAGCGGATTCTGCCCACACACGTTTCGGAGCAGATGGTCGGCAGCCCCGCCTCCAAGCGCGGAAAGCAGAGTGTGCATTTTTCCGCTTTGTTCGTCTGCCAGTTAAAATAGACTTTTTTATAAGGACAGGATGAGACACAATATCTCCATGAACGGCACGCGTTTTGATCAACGAGTACGATGCCGTCTTCCTCACGTTTGTACATGGCGCCGGACGGGCAGGAGGACACGCATGCCGGATTGATGCAGTGCTCACAAATACGGGGCAGATACATCATAAAGACCTCATCGAATTCTGTTTTGATCGATTCCTCCATTTTTTGAACGTTTGGATCTTCAAGCCCTGTAATATGGCCGCCCGCGAGATCATCCTCCCAGTTCGGGCCCCATTCGATATTCATAAAATCACCCGTCAATGACGATTTCGGCCGTGCCACCGGCTGGTGCTTTTTCTGCGGACTGTTTGTTAATGTTTCATAATCATAGTTCCAAGGTTCATAGTAATCATCAATCGTCGGCTGGTTCGGGTTATAGAAAAGGCCTGCTAGCCGATTCGTTTTCGGGCCTGATTTCAGCTCGAGCTTTCCTTTTTTCAATGTCCAGCCGCCTTTATATTTGTCCTGGTCCTCCCATTGCTTCGGGTAGCCGATGCCGGGCTTTGTTTCGACATTATTAAAATACATATATTCCGCACCGGAACGATTTGTCCACGTGTTTTTGCAGGTGACGCTGCACGTGTGGCAGCCGATGCATTTATCCAAGTTCATGACCATCCCGATCTGCGCTTTAATCTTCAAGCCAATCGACCTCCTTCAGCTTGCGAATGACGACATTCAGATCGCGCTGATTCCCCGTCGGACCGTAATAGTTAAAGCCGTAACTGAGCTGTGCGTAGCCCCCGATCATCTGGGTCGGCTTGACGTGAATCCTTGTCGGGCTGTTATGGGTGCCTCCGCGGTTATTCGTCAGTTTTGTGCCGGGCACGTTGATGTGGCGGTCCTGGGCATGGTGCATAAACGCCATTCCTTTAGGAATCCGGTGAGACAAAACCGCTCTCGCCACGACAACGCCGTTTCGGTTGAAGCATTCAATCCAATCGTTGTCTTTGATATCCGTGTCCTCTGCGTCATCTTTATTCATCCACACGGTCGGCCCGCCCCGGAACAGCGTCAGCATCGGCAGGGAATCAAAATACATGCTGTGAACGGACCATTTATTATGCGGCGTCAAATAATTAAGAACGATCTCTTTGCCCTCTTGATCAGGCCGCTTGCTTAGGAACGGGCGGTGCTGGAGGATCGGTTTAAATGTCGCCATCGTTTCACCGAATTCCATCATCAGTTCATGATCGACATAATAGGATTGTCTGCCTGTCAGCGTCCGCCACGGGATTAATTTTTCCACATTCGTCGTAAACGGCGAGTATCTGCGCCCTCCTTTTTCTGAGCCGGTAAAAGCCGGAGACGTGATGACCGTTTTCGGCTGGGCTGTAATTTGCTCGAACGTAAAGCATTCTTCCTCGCGTTCTTCCGCCAGGTCTTTCAGCCTCAGGTTGGTGATGTTTTCAAGCGATTCCCATGCTTTCACGGCGACCTTTCCATTTGAGGTGGACGACAGGGTTAAAATCGCTTCTGCCGCCTGCTTTGCTTCACTTATATTCGGGCATCCTTTGGCAACGCCGTCTGAATCGGTTTCTCCCAGTCTCTGTTTGAGTGATTCGTATTCATCCGCAATCGACCAGCTCATCCCTTTTGTTCCGCTCGGCTTTAAAGCAGCGTTAGGACCGAGTGCGGTCATTTTATGAAAAATGTGTTTGTAATCCCGTTCAACGACATGGATGTTCGGCATCGTTTTTCCCGGAATGGCTTCACATTCGCCCTTGCTCCAGTCATTGATTTTTCCGAACGGCTGGGCCAATTCCTGCATCGTGTCGTGGAGGAGCGGCGTCGCGACTACCTCTTTCACCGGCTCCATCTCGACTTCTTCCGCCAGGTCGGAAACGGCTTTTGACAGCGCCTTAAAAATATCCCAGTCTGACCTCGATTCCCACGGCGCCGAGATCGCCGGAGCAAAGGGATGAATAAACGGGTGCATATCCGTGCTGCTGAGATCGTGTTTTTCATACCATGTCGCCGCCGGCAGCACGATATCGGAATACAGCGCCGTACCGGCCATTCGAAAGTCGAGATTGATTAACAAGTCAAGCTTGCCTTCCGGCGCCTGTTCCCGCCATTTGATTTCTTCAGGGCGGATGCTGTCGCTGTCGTCATTCATCAGACCGTTCGTCGTCCCCAGCAGATGCTTGAGAAAATATTCATGCCCTTTTCCTGAGCTTGAGATCAGATTTGCCCGCCAGACGAAGAGATTCCTTGGGAAATTCACTTCATTGTCCGGGTCTTCAATCGCGAATTTCAGCTTTTTGTCCTGAAGCTGTGAGGCTACATACGCACCAACGTCTTCAGGTGTCGCCGCCCCCGCTTTTTCAGCTTCTTTGTACAGGTCAATGCCGTTTTGATTGAATGTCGGATAGGACGGCAGCCACCCTAATCGCGCTGCCAGCACATTGTAATCGGCGTGATGCTTGTAGCGGGATGACGCGGCTATCGGTGAAGCCAAGTCACTGATCGGCTGGTCTTCATAACGCCACTGGTCTGTCGCAAAGTAAAAAAATGAGGTGCCGTTTTGCAGTTTAGGCACGCCTTCCCAGTCCTTTGCGGTTGCGATCGTCTGCCACCCTTCAGCAGGACGGAGCTTTTCCTGCCCCACGTAATGGGCCCAGCCTCCGCCGTTTACGCCTTGGGCGCCTACGAGTAAAACAAGATTTAACACCGCACGGTAAATCGTGTCGGAGTTGAACCAGTGGTTGATTCCCGCCCCTACGATAATCATCGATCTGCCGTCTGTATCGATCGCATTTTGAGCAAACTCCCTGGCAATCTGTATAACGGCTTCTCTTTTAATTCCCGTGATCTGTTCCTGCCAGGCAGGTGTAAACGGACGGGGATCATCATAAGATGCGGCTGATTGTCCGCCGATGCCCCGGTTCACGCCGTAGTTTGCCAATATCAAGTCAAACACGGTCGTGACGTACGTCTCTTCACCATTCAGATCCAATTTTTTAATAGGAAGATTCCGCTCAAGCACTTTGTTTCCGTCATTTGAAAAATACGGAATGCGCACTGTACTGATTTCATCCTCTATTCCGAGCACGGAGAGACGGGGCTCGATCTGTTCCCCGGTGTCTTCGTCGATCATATGCAGATTCCATTTCTGCTGCCCGTCCCAGCGGGAGCCCATTGTTCCTTGCGGTATGGCAAACGCACCTGTCTGTTCATTCCAGACAGCCGGCTTCCACTGATCATGCTTTGTCTGCCGCCCGATGTCTTTCGCATGCAAAAACCGCCCCGCAGTGTATACGCCATTTTCCTTTGACAGAGTGACGAGAAATGGAAAATCAGTGTATTGCTTCGCGTACTCAATAAAACGTTCAGTTTCTTGGTTCGCGTAAAATTCCTGCAAAATGACGTGACCCATCGCCATCGCAAGCGCCCCGTCAGTCCCTTGGCGAATACTCAGCCAGTCATCCGCGAACTTTGAGGACTCCGCAAAATCGGGACTGATTGAAATAACCTTGGCGCCTTTATAGCGGGCTTCCGCCAGAAAATGCGCATCAGGCGTTCTCGTTAACGGAACGTTGGAGCCCCATGTGATGATATAGCCTGAATTGTACCAATCACTGCTTTCCGGAACGTCCGTCTGGTCGCCCCAAATTTGCGGGGACGCCGGCGGGAGATCCGCATACCAGTCATAAAAACTGAGCATTGGGCCGCCGATTAAAGACATGAATCGCGAACCTGATGCGTGGCTGATCATGGACATCGCCGGGATCGGAGAAAAACCGACATTCCGGTCAGGCCCGTATTTCATCATTGTATACAGCAGAGAGGCTGAAATCAGCTTCAGCACTTCCGGCCATTCCGCGCGGACAAAGCCGCCTTTCCCTCTTGCCTGTTTATAGGACTTCGCTTTTTCAGGGTTTTCAACGATCGATTTCCAGGCATCCAGCGGATTTTGATGCGTCTGCAGTGCTTCCCGCCACAAATTGATCAGCACACCTCGCACATATGGATATTTCACACGGAGCGGGCTGTAGATGTACCATGAAAAACTGGCCCCCCGCGGACAGCCTCTCGGTTCGAAATCAGGCATATCCGGGCCTGTTGATGGATAATTCAAGTTTTGTCCTTCCCACGTGACAATTCCGTTTTTCACATAAATATTCCAGCTGCAAGAACCCGTGCAGTTGACGCCGTGGGTGGAGCGAACGACTTTGTCGTACTGCCATCTGTTTCTGTATACATTCTCCCAATCACGATCTTCGCTTGTCGTTTGGCTATGATGATTTGAATGATGTTCGATAGGAGAAAAATAGTTTAATCTCCTGAGCAACGGACTCATTTTCTTTTTCTTCATGATCGTTCACTCCTTCCGAGTCAGGTGATGCTATGTACACTATAAACAGAGACGGCGCATCACCTTGTGAACTATGTCACACACTCTGCTTTTTTCACAAAACGTTCACACAGAGCAGCAGGAAGGATTTTCAAACGATATAGGGACGCCCGCGTCATCAAAAAACCGGTTCTGTTTAAGAACCGGGTTCGGCGTTTTCATCCCGTGATGTATGCAGATACCTCAAAAACAACTGATAGGAACAGAAGACATTTTGCTGAAGCATCGCCAAAAAGTTCATTTGCAGCCGCGGATGGTAAGACATCATTTGCTTAAATACGGAATATGGAATATGGAGTACCAGAATATCCGGTGAGGCATTGACTGAGATAAAAGGCGATAAAGAGAGCCCGCCTTTTTCATCAATCGGAAACACATCGCCTTTTTCCCACAGCGCAACGGTTTGCGACCCTTCAGGAAGCCTGCTGTCCGTAAAACGGATATTGCCTTTTAATACAATATAAACGGATTGTGAATGAAGAAAGGATGGAGATTGGTCAGATGAGCCGCGGATAAACGTCCCGTTTTTCAGCAAGGTTTCGACAATGGACAGAGGCACTTCATTAAACATAGGAAGTTGTTTCAGAAATAATAAATAGTCACACTGATTCATAGGAAAGCCTCCTGTGCTATTGATAGCTTTAGTGTAGCCCGATTGAGCCCGCGCGGCAGTGATGTATTTCACAGCTTGTATGATAAAGGTCACTTATCAGGAGAGTGTTTGCACTTATAATGAAATAAAAAGGAGGGTTTCGATGAAAGCGATGATTCCGAAGCAGCACGGCGCATGGGCGATGCTGCTGATTCCATTTTTACTCGGCATGGTCAAGGGAGGCCCGGTTTTCTGGCATATTCCGCTCTTTCTGGGCTGGCTGTTCCTTTACTTGACGGTTTATCCCGTTTCGCTCGCTTTGAAAAAGAAACAGCTTCGGCCCTATCAAAAGTGGATATGGTATTACGGTTTTCCGGCCTGCTGCTTTTTGATCATTTCTGTCTTTCATAAGCCGCAGCTCGTCTGGATCGGCGTTTTTTTATTGCCGCTGTTTCTCATACATACGCATTATGCCCGCCGAAAAAACGAACGGGCGCTCACGAATGATATTGCGGGTGTTCTGTTCTTTTGTTCGGGCGGGCTTGCGAGCTGCTGGCTGGGAACGGGAATCCTTGACGGCTGGGCTTGGTTTCTATTCTTGCAATCCGCTTTATTTTTTGTTGGGAGTTCTTTTTATGTGAAATCGGTCATACGGGAGAGAAAAAACAGAAGGTTTGCTTACTGGTCGTGGGGATATCACCTCTTGCTCCCCTTTTTATCGGCCCTTCTCGGGGCAGGCTGGGCGTTTCTCGCTTTTATCCCAAGCAGTCTGCGGGCCTGGTTTTTTCATGGAAGAGACTGGCCGGTGAAAACGATCGGCATTCTGGAAATCGTAAATGCCGGCTTCTTTTTCGCCGTCATGTGTATATGTATCACAAGCTGAAAAACAAGGACATCGGCTGCCCTTGTTTTTTCAGTCAATATTGCAGATCTCAAGCGGACAATTTTCACACTCGATCTCGCATCGTAAATAGTCCCGCTTGTGCAAAATAATTTTTCCGGTTTCGTCTATCGAAATAACCCCTTGTTTGCGGAGGTCTCCCAGCATGCGGTTGACGCTCTCCCTTGCCGCCGCGCAAAACTTAGCCAAATCCTGATTTGTCAGCACAATGTTAATCAGAATCCCGTCGCTTCGTTCCAACCCGTAGCTGTTTGATAAGCGGATAAGGGTAGAATAGAGCGCCCCTTTTTTGCCGTGAAGAAGCAGATCCCTGATCTTAGACTGGATTTTTCGCAGATGGGTGCTCATCCATTTCATAAATTCAAACGTTAAAACACCGTTTTGGATCAATTCCTTTTCCAGCTTGTTTTTATTAATGACGAGCACCTCCCCGTCCTCTAACACTTTCGCACTGAGCATATATCTCGGCTCATCTGTGAATAGCGTCAATTCCCCGACAATATCGTGTTTCTGGCAGATTCTAAGTGTCAGGTCTTTTCCGTCAGACGTCAGCTTGCCGATTTCAATGAGTCCTGATTGAATCAGATAAAGCTCTTCTGCATCCATTCCTTCTTGAAACAAATACGTGTGTTTTTTCATTTTCCTTTTCGTACTGATCGATTCCAGCAATTCATGCAGTTCGCGGGAAAGAAGTTCTTTATCAGATTTTCGGACAGAGAGAATATTCATGAGCTCACCTCGAAGAAAGTCACGTTGCGTATGTATATTGTAACGTGACTTGATTTGCACTCGCCCAGAAAAAATTAACAATCTTGTGAATGGATCATTATGAATTGAGGCTATGACTGTTTCTCTCCGTATGTGTTTTCTTTCTTTCCTGCCAATACATCCAGATCACAAGGACAAAGCTGGCTAACGCAACCTCTGAAAGCGCCATAAACCCGATCGCGTATTGGCCTGTCGCCTGAAATACACTTGCCAGAATCAGCGGAGGGAAAAACCGCCCAGTCCGCCCATGGCAGACACAATACCGTTGGCAATCCCCGCTTGCTTCGAAAAATAGAAAGGCACCAGTTTAAATACCGTCCCGTTTCCAATCCCTGAGCAGACTGCCACCGTCAGCGATCCGAACGCATAAAGGCCGATCGCCGGGGAGAATGACAGCATGACGCCTGACAGCGTAAGCCCTGCGAAAACAAACATCAGAATGCGGAGCGGGCTCAGTTTATCTGCAAGAAACCCTCCCACAGGCCTGAGCAGCGTAGAGACCGCAATAAAGCCGGCCGTCCGCAGACCGGCATCCGCAGGGCTCAGCCCAAAATGCTCAACCAAAAAATTCGGAAGATAGATGGTAAAGGCGACAAAGGCGCCGAACGTAATAAAATAAAACAGGCTCAACATCCACAGCACATGATTTCGGTAAACGGCTTTCATTTGTGTCTTTATGGAAACTTTGACTTTCTTCTCATGCCGGTCGCCGAACAAAACGTGCAGTAATGCGAAAACAGCCAGCAAAACAAGATACATCTGCACGGTTGCTTTCCATCCCGCGGCTTGAGCGATAACCGGCGCGGCAAAGGTAGTAACGGCGGTCCCGATGTTTCCGGCACCGTAAATCCCATTGACGACACCGTGCTTTTCTTTCGGATAATATTTCGGGAGGGACGTCACTCCGATGGAGAATACCGCTCCCCCGATCCCTAAGAAAAAGCCGCCCGCAATTAAATCAAATAAAGAATCCGCGATACTGATCCAAAATACGGGAAACAAAAGCAGGATGAAGCTGATCATAAACATCAGCCGCGCGCCATACCTGTTCGTTAAATATCCTAAAGGAATACGGAGAAGCGATCCGAGAATAACGGGAATCGCCGTCACCAATGAAATCTCGCCTTTGCTTAAATGAATATCTGATGTCATTTGAGAAATGAGCGATGAAATCAGCACCCACACCATAAACCCTGCCACTAAGCTTAATGACTGCAACGATAATTGAGTATGTTGACGATTGATCATTCGGCTTGCCCCTTTCACTGATTCAATATCAGTCTTATCATACAAAAACTCAGTGTGCGGGATTGTGAATTACATCACACGCTTTATATGCAAAAAAAAAGAACAAAGCCCGAAGACTTTGTCCTTTGATCATCATTACATTTTTTCCGGAGCGGATACGCCGATCAGCTGAAGCGCATTGTTCAGCGTAATTTGCGTCGCCTTCATTAAAGCGAGACGCGCGCGGCTCTTCTCTTTATTTTCCGGATCGATGACTTTCTCCGCATTGTAGAAGCTGTGCAGAGCGGAAGCCAGATCATAAATATAGTTTGTGACACGGTGAGGAATGCGTTTTTCCGCCGCTTCTGCCACTGCTTCAGGGAAGCCGCCGATTGTTTTCAGCAGGTCATATTCTTTTTCTGATTGAATATGGCTGAAATCAAGATCTGCCGCCGGTTTAAGTCCCTGCTCCTCCCCTTGGCGAAGCATGCTGCAAATACGTGCATGTGCGTATTGCGCATAATACACAGGGTTTTCGTTAGATGTGGATACGGCAAGATCCAAGTCAAAATCCATATGCGTATCAGCGCTGCGCATCGCGAAGAAATAACGGACCGCGTCAAGGCCGACCTCTTCAATCAGGTCGCGCATCGTTACGGCTTTCCCCGTACGTTTGCTCATCTTCATTTTTTCGCCGTTTTTGTATAAATGAACGAGCTGAATGATCTCAACTTCCAATGTGCCTTTCTTGTAACCGAGCGCTTCAATCGCCGCTTTCATACGCGGAATATACCCGTGGTGATCCGCGCCCCATACATTGATGAGCTTGTCGAATCCGCGGTCAAGTTTGTCTTTATGGTATGCGATATCCGGCAGCAGATAAGTGTATGAGCCGTCTTTTTTGATCAGCACACGGTCTTTATCGTCGCCGAACGTTGTGGAGCGGAACCATGTCGCGCCGTCCTCTTCGTATACATGGCCCTTTTCGCGAAGCGCCTCGAGCGCCTGATCAATTTTTCCATTTTCGTACAGGGACGTTTCAGAATACCATACGTCAAACGGCACGCGGAAATTTTCCAGGTCGGAGCGAAGTTTATCAAGCTCGTACTTTAAGCCGTATTCACGGAAAAACGCCTGACGTTCGCTCTCCTCTTCATGTACGAAACGATCGCCGAAATCTTCGGCAAGCTTTTTCCCGATGGCGATAATATCCTCGCCGCGGTAACCGTCTTCCGGCATCGGTTTCTCGAGGCCGAGCGCTTCAAAATAACGGACTTCAACGGAAAGCGCCAGGTTGTTAATCTGGTTGCCCGCATCATTAATATAGTATTCACGGCTCACATCATAGCCCGCTTTAGAAAGCACGCTGCACAGCGCGTCACCTACCGCCGCGCCGCGCGCATGGCCTAAGTGAAGATCTCCCGTCGGGTTGGCCGATACGAATTCGACCTGAATCTTTTCGCCTTGTCCGATGTTTGTCTCTCCGTAATGTTCACCCGCTTCAAGCACGGACGGAATCAGTTTTGTTAAGTAGCTGTTGTTCATGTAAAAGTTGATAAAGCCGGGCCCCGCAATATCCATCTTTTCAATGGAAGCTTTGCCTTTATCAAATGACGCCACGATCTCCTCAGCGATTTGGCGCGGCGCTTTTTTTGCGATTCTCGCCAGCTGCATCGCCATGTTTGTGGAATAATCACCGTGTGTTTTGTCTTTCGGCGTTTCTAACAGTACGCTTGGAATCTGGCTTTCGTCCGCCAGGCCCGCTTTCAGAACGGCCGCTTTGATCTCTTCCTTCAGCACGTCCTTCATTTGTTCCGCAATATTCATGCGTGAGTTCCTCCCTCATACGTGATCGTCATATTATGTAAATGCTGCTGCTCGTCTCCGACATGCATGTCATATGCGATGCTGATTCGGCCTTTTTCTACACCGAGATCAGATTGAATCGATTTTGTGCTTGTTTGCAGCTCAAGCTCACCAAATGACATTTTATATTTCGCAATTGTGGAAGCTCCCGTTATGAAACGCTGATTCATTTTAACAGCGCCTGACCTCATGATCAGGACTTCGCCTTCGCTCACCTTCACAATCGTTTTTACTTTGCCTAGGTCGTGTTCTTCATAATAAGATAGATACACTTTTTGTTGTTTTACATAGTAAAATCCGGTAGTACGGAATTCGATGACTTCCTCATTTCCGTCATCCTCGATCACAGACTTCACATGGAGTGTTATCGGTGTCTCTTGTTTCATTTTGACACGTCCTTTTCATCATTCCACTTTGACTTGAATAGTATAATCCTTCAGTTTGTAAACTTCAACTGCTTCTATCTTACCATCATTGCTCATTAGATTTGAAGATAAACCTCATAAAAAGCAGTTCCTTATGAGAAGAGAAAATCATATCACGATGTCACCCAATCCGTGAAAAACATGACAGCAGCTTTTCAGAAACCCACACAGTCTCATCGAAGCTGCTGCGACTTCCAGCAACATAGATTGGGCAGCAGAAATGCCAACGATGTCAAAGCGCTGCGTGACAGCTATAAAAACGTCCGCCAAACACACGTGATGGCTGCTGTATTATGCCAAGTCATCATATTCGGCTGCGTGTTCGAAATCATCAAAGCCGTCCCTTTCCGCTTTCACACGCCCCTTGCCGTATCAATGGGACTCGCGGTGTTACTGATTTTGTATTTATCGTATTTTATACGGACGTACTTGCTGCAGCTTTTCCAGCATGGCAGCCTGTTCAAAAAAGGGCATGCGGGAGCGCTGACAGGAGCCGGGGGTTGGCGGATGTTCAGTTTCACCATAAGTGAACTGCTGTTTTTGATCATCCTGGCTGCCATCCGGCAGATCGGCTCATTTATTTATAAACGATTTTTTTATCGCAGCTCTGCTTCTCTCAACCTGTGAAATAAGCTACATCGCAATCGCTGACGGACCAGTCCCAACCGGAATCACCGTCATGGCTGTATAATCACTCGTGCGGTACACGGTTACGGTATTGTCGTCGGGCTGTGCTGCATAAATGTACTGATTATCAGGTGTTACGGCAAGGTCAAAGGCGCCGGGCAGAGACACGTTTGCAATGATCCTCTGTCCAGCCGTATTAACTACGTATAAGTTATTAATGAGAGACGGTTCACTATATGGCTCTAGAAAATAAGCCCTAGTGCTATCGCGAGAAAATACAATCGTCCTCAGAGTTTCAAATAAACGGTTGAAGCCGCCTCCCCTGCTTAATGGTGACAAACTGATCTCCGTTACACCTTTCGGCAGCAGCTCACCATTCAACACATACGCAAAATTTCCAGCGTAAGGAGTTGCAATTAAACTGGGAAATTCAAATGAATCTATGATACTTTCTACCAACTGCCCAGTATTTACATCATATTTATCAACCGACCAACTGCTTCCATTAGCGGTATAGACATACTGTCCATTCGGATCAAGAGCAAAGTCTAAAGCGCCGGGTATCGGAATGACATCAATGACCGATTGAGAGGCCGTGTTAATCACATATATAGATCCGGCGGCCATCACGTACGCGAACTCATCTGTTGGATCAAATTCGATCTTTCTCGGCCCTCCTCCAACAGTAATGGTATTTATGATGGTTAATGTTTTATTATCTAGCACTGAGACAAGGTTGGTATTCCCATGGAGGACATACGTGAAAGCTTTATCGAAAGTAACGCCTAGATTAGTTGGCACGTCAGAAAAAGGGATTGTTTTTACAACAGTGTTTAAATCTGAATCAATAACCGAAACCGTGCTGTCTCCTGAATTGGCTGTAAACACATACGATTGAGGGTCTGGTGATGGCGGTAAAATAAGTGTCCCGGTCACCGTAAGCGGACTGCCGTAGAAAGGCGGTACAATGAGAAGATCTTCCACTGTTATTTGACTGAAATCAGGACAGCGGCCAGACTGCGCTGCATAATAAACAACTTGATCAATCTCTTCAGTATGAATCACAGAAACAGACCCGTCCCCTTGTCCATATTGATTTCGCACAGGCGACACACTGACAAGAAGCGTAACGGTCCCTTTTACTCTCACGGCATATCGAACACCGATATCTTCTGGTTCCGGCCCAGTCTGGATTAAGCAAGGCTCACTGATACATAATAAATGATCAGTACTCCATGTGACCGTCGCAGCTGCTTCGGCAGAATCAATGGTGAACCCCTCGGGAATGTCAATCGGCGCTTGAAACGGCGCTTCTCTGCTAATTTCCTCATCACAAAAACAGAAACAATTTTCCTGTAAAGCAGACAGATCATTCTTTTTCATGAATTCACGTCCTTTTAGAAATGTACAGCATGCAGTTGATTAAATCACAATAGCTCCCGGTGAAACCCCAAGAGATATCACAGTTTCCACAGAATAATCATCCGTGTTGTAAACAGTGATGTTCTGCTCTATAAAATGAGCAGCATACAGAAATTCGCCATTCGGAGTAAACGCAAAGTCTCTTGCCGATTGCGGAACATTTCCTATAACGCCTGCACCATTCGGACTGACAGCATATAAATTTCCGGTGAAGCTGTCATGTAAATACACCTCTGATCCACTCGTAAACATTACATATTGACCATCAGGCTCCAGCTCTTGGGTAATGCTGATCGTAAACGTATTTAAGTCAATAACCGTCAAATAATTGAATAAGAATTCTTGTTCTAAGACATACGCATACCGCTCCGGCCAATTTGTTTCTATGGATGATACGATAAGCTCTCGTTCAATCGTTCCTGTGACTTCACCGGTGAATAGGTCCACTTTTTGCACTAAACCAAAATCAAGAACATAGGCGAATAACCCATTGGGATCAATTTCAAAATCAAATCCTTCCACAGGAATCGACCTATCCACAGTTAACGTATCAATTTCAATCACATAAATCGCAGTATCGCCGAGAACATAAGCAAACTCATGATTTGGGATACATTTTATCGATCTAGGCGGCTGATCAAGCAGTATGGATGCTGTCACTGTTAAAGTGTCATAATCGATGACAGAAATCACATTATTGTTGAAGTGCAAAACAAACACAGCGCTTTTATCCGGAATTATTTCAATACCTGTCGGCCGGTACGGCAGAGCAATCGTTGTCACAACAGTATGAGTGTTTGTATCAATCACAGAAACTGATTGATCATTTGGATTCGCTGTAAACGCATAAACGGGTTCCGGCTCAGGAACAAACACAATCGTGCCCGTCACCGATAAAGGACTGCCATAGAATGGCGGAACGACAATAAGGTTCTCGATCGTAATGTCACTGACATCCGGGCAATCATCGGGTTCATCAGAATAATAGACGACTTGGTCAATCTCTGCATTGCGGATGACAGAAACAGCCCCGTCCCCTTGTCCATATTGATTTCGCACTGGTGAGACACTGACGAGAAGCGTAACAGTTCCCTGCAGGCGCACTGCAAATTGAATACCGATTTCATCAGGCTCAGGCCCCGTCTCAATGAAACAGCGTTCAATTTCACAAGAAAGGCTCCCTGCATTCCACGTCACGTTTGCAACAGCTTCAGCCGGATCAACAACAAACCCCTCAGGCAATTCAATCGGCGCTTGAAACATCGCTTCACGGCTTGCTTCTTCCCCGCAAAAACATAAACATTCTTCTTGTGCGGCTCCTGCATTTTCTTTAAAGGAAAGCTTGTTATTTCTCATATCTTCACTTCCTTTTCAGACATACACTGCTCACGCAGATACAACAGAATATGGGAAGGTGTATTTGTTTGCTTGTACAAATTGCGGGGATAATAGTGGATTTTTGAAATGATATCCGCAGACATGCGGTTTTAACGAAAGAAAACATTGCGGTATTTTTGCGCTATCCTTCCGAATGAAAATGATAAAATATGTCATATACATAACGTGGAAGGGAGGGATTCGGAATAGTGGCGAGTGTTTTATCGTCTTCAGCGATTGGAGAAAAAATCAACGAATGGTATATGTACATTCGAAGGTTCAGCATCCCGGACGCCGAATACTTGCGGAGAGAAATCAAAGAAGAACTTGCAGGCCTTGAAGATGACCAGGATCTTCATCTGTACTATTCTCTCATGGAATTCCGCCACAATCTGATGCTCGAATACCTCGAACCGCTGGAATCGCAGCGGATAGAAGAACAGCCGAGACTATCGGATCTGCTCGCGGATATTGATAAAAAGCAGGCCCGGCTGACCGGACGGCTTGATTATTATTTTAATTTTTCCGGGGGATGTATGAGCTGGAATGCCGTGAATATCTTTCAGCGATTCAGTTTTTTAAGAAAGCTGAATATAAGCTGGATTTTGTCAAAGATTGTATCGAGAAAGCTGAATTTTATTTTAAGATGTCAGAGTCCTACTATTATATGAAGCAGACTTATTTTTCTATGGATTATGCCCGGCAGGCTTATAAAATTTATCATAAGCAGGAGGCATATAATATAAGGGTGCTTCAGTGCCATTCATTGTTCGCTACCAACTTTCTTGACTTAAAGCAATATGATGAAGCAATTCAGCATTTTAAAAAAGCTTATGCCATGGCAGAGGCAGAACAGCAGCCTCAATTAATGGGCCGGACTCTATATAATATCGGACTTTGTTTTAACAGCCAAGGAAATTACAAACCAGCCATTGATTACATAAAACAGGCAATAGCTGTTTTTGAAGATGGGAACATCATCACTTCTCTCCCGCAAGCCTATTTCTTAATCACACAAATACATTATAAAATCGGAAATATGGCCATAGCCAGACAATATCATGACAAAGGGGTATCTTATGCAGAGGAGGCAGAAGATTCCCTATATATAGTCGAATATGAATTTTTAGAATCTTTGTATGTCGATGAGCCTGATGAAGAAGCAATCATGGAATGTTTTGACTTTCTCAGAGATAAAATGATGTATGCTGATCTTGAAGATTTTGCCTTAGATGTGGCAAAATATTATCATGAAAGAGAGAATTTCGAGAAGGCTGCTGCATATTTTTTAAAGGTGGAAGAAACAAGACAGCAGATTCAAGGAGGTGTGAAGTTGTATGAAATTGAAGTATAAATTAGCACTTACTTGCTTGGCAGTAAGCACTGTTTTTGTTTCAGCCGACATCGCAAGTGCACCGGAACATCAATTTGAAATTGCTCAGCGCGGAATGATTTAAATGATAATTACTTTTAGGCTTGCAGGTTAAACTGCAAGCCGTTTTTTATATAAACAACTAATTTACAAAAACAAAAAACATACCTTAGAACTCAAATGTGTAAAAAGTATTTGACACTTATACATATATTATTTAAAATAAATATATATAAATTTGAAAATTTAAAATAAAAACAAAATAAGTTAAGGAGGGTTTTAGTGGATAACAATATAAAAAACTTAGAACAGCAGCTGATATTTCACAAAATGATCTGGCTAAGCTCTGCAATGTGACCAGGCAAACCATCAATGCAATTGAAAATAATAAATATGACCCGACTTTAAGTCTGGCTTTTTCGATAGCTCACGCTTTAAATACGGGAATAGATAAAGTATTCAACTATAACGCCAAAAAAATTAAGGGAGCGGTTCTTATGAAGAAAATGGATGAGATGCAAAAACACCAATCGGGTACAGCCGCCAGAATAGCATTTAGTTTTTATACTGTCGCTTTACTGATATGGTCATTAATAGATTATTTTAAAAACGGAAATACAGGATGGCAATTTCCGATTCTTTTAATAGGCTGCGCGCTCTATTTATGGATTCAAGTTTATCAAAATCGAAAAACAAGGTAACGATTTCAATACACTTCCGGAGGATTATACAGCAATGTACGAATACAAGTTCATAAAAGTAGAAGTAAACCGATGGAAAGGAAAGCCTAAAGAAGACTATAAATAAATTATTGAAAAGTATTCGCAGCAAGGGTGAAAGCTGGTTCAAATATTTGCTCCTGCTATTTCAGGCTATGGGGCAGCCGATTATTTTGATATTATTTTTGAAAAAAAAGTATAATGTTTCAGTACCAAAGAAAGCCGGATCATACATATGGTCCGGCTTTCTTTGTACGAAATAAGCCAGCAGATACTTTTACGGATTTCACCTCTTAACTATTATTTTTTCGGAAATCCGCAATTCAAATAGATTCCAATATATTTTATTATTTAACTTGCTGGGGATATTGAAAAAATTGGAGGAAAAAATGAATCTACTTTTAAAAACACAAAATAGTAAAGCGATTTTTACATTAGTAGCATCAGGAATCATTGTTCTCGCTCTTTTCAGTATGAAACATAATCATTTAAGCATGGATGTTATCGATATTTTAAACAGAGCTGGAATTATCGCTCCTAGTTGGATTGTCAGTGCTATCACCGCAACGGGTTCAGTTCTGGCTATCATTACTGTTTTAGGATCTCTTGGTGCGGGCTTGCCATTGGCCGTTTTAGAACAATTGGCTGCAGCAAGTACAGCAGCAGCATAATATAAAACATTAAATTCAATATCCCTGGCAGTCCCTTTAACGAATGGATGAAAATACATTGTTTAAAAAGAATGTTTTAGTCAAATTGTACATACTCTGTCTGATCTTATTTTTAATTGCTTTATTTACAGCATATTTTTATACAGATTCCGCTTCAAATGTAAATAATCTAAATCGAAATATCCGTCCGGATTTTTTTCAGATTTTCTTTAATAATATTAAAGTAGCGAGTCTGCTTGTTTTTTTAGGCCCGTTGACGCTGTCGCTTGGCACGGTTGCTGTTTTAATTATTAATGGATTAATTTTAGGAAATGCGATAGGAAACATTAAAAACAATTTAAACCTTTTACTGCTTGTTATACCCCATGGAATAATTGAAGTGCCGGTATTGCTTCTTGCAGCCTCTGTAGGAATGAAATTAACTTTAGATTTATTACTCCTCAAAATAAATTTGAAATTCACTTTTAAATATATTGGTATTATATTTCTCGGTTTAATGATAGCAGCTATGTTAGAAACATTTATTACACCTATCTTTATAAAAGGAGCCTCTTAGGATTATGCAAATTGAATTATCTTCATTTAAGGAACGAAACATTAATTTTTTGTCCTCGTTTTTGTTTTATATTATCGGGTTAGCTTTTTATTTAAGTTCCCTTTTACCTTTTATGAAAAGTTTAATTCCCAAAAACATCCCTATACAAGTTGTTGAGCAAGTAAAACATTTAGATTACATCATTGCAATAGCCGCACTGTTTCTTTTAATGTTCGGGGTCATTTTTGAAGGATTCGTATTATTTCTCATTATAAATTTTCTTGGCGCTCAAATTAAGATCAAAACTTTTTATTCCCTATTTATGTTTTCTAACATCCCGGTCGCAATTAAGTTTTTCTTATATCATTCAAAAATATTTTCGCAGAACATCCAAACACTAGTTTATTTTTCACAAGTAATCATTTGATTTTTTCTATCTTTGATTTGTTCAATATTGCATATTTATTTCTTTTGTTTATTCTTCTGAAATGGAGAACAAATTTGAACTACCTGACAATCTCAGTTTTTATTTTTACGGCATTCCTGTATAGAATGTTTTTTTAGCATATATAAATAAACCCCCTCAATAGGGGTTTTTCTTTCATTTTGTTCACTGTATACAATTCCTTTTATATGCTTCCGAAACAATACCGACTCTAGTACTCACATTCCACTTTTTACAAAGACCGGCTATGATATATTCGACATTACGCTGCGAGTAGTTTAATGACTTAGCGATCTCTTTATTAGGCTTTTCAGCAATTATCAGTTTAATTACTGAAATTTCAATCTTTTTTAATTCCAATTCATTTTCTACTGCTGTTTTCATTCTAACTTCCTTTCTAAAGATGTATTTACTAAATAATACCCTATTATATAATTTTTATCAATAACATCAATTATTAATAGTAAAATAATATATTGCTTTTACTAACTTCTAAGTAGTTTATATACAATATAAAAATCCCCCGCCATGTTTCAAGCGGGGGAAATTCTTTCTATTTCACAAACCCAAGCAGCATTTCACGGATCATCTTGCTTGCCGTGTTTGCTGTTTGTTCTGAGTGGTCATAGACCGGTGCCACTTCTACGAGGTCGGCGCCTTTTACGCTGACCTCTGAGCGCGCGATTTCATGGATGGACGCGAGCAATTCTTTAGACGTGATGCCTCCCGCGTCAACCGTGCCCGTTCCCGGCGCATGAGCGGGGTCAAGAACGTCGATATCGATCGTGACATAAACAGGGCGTCCCGCAAGCTGCGGCAGCACTTTTTTCAGCGGCTCAAGCACTTCAAACTTAGAAATGTGCATGCCGTTTTCTTTCGCCCATTCAAATTCTTCCTTCATTCCGGAACGGATGCCGAATGAAAATACGTTTTGCGGCCCGATGAGCTCAGCTGCTTTGCGGATCGGAGTAGAGTGGGAAAGCGGTTCGCCTTCATAATCCGTGCGCAGGTCGGTGTGCGCGTCAAAATGAATGATGGCAAGGTCCGGAAACTTCTTATACATGGCTTTTATGACAGGCCATGATACAAGGTGCTCCCCTCCCATGCCGAGCGGGAACTTGCCTTTTTCTAAGATGCCGTCCACATATTCTTCAATCATATCAAGGCTTCTTTGCGGATTGCCGAATGGAAGCGGAATGTCGCCGGCGTCAAAGAAATTCAAATCAGCCAAGTCACGGTCGAGGTACGGGCTGTATTCTTCAAGACCGATAGACACCTCGCGGATTCTCCCCGGGCCGAACCGTGAACCCGGACGGTAGCTGACCGTCCAATCCATCGGCATGCCGTAAAGGATGGCGTCCGCCTCTTTCCAGTCGGGGCGGCTTGCGATAAATACTTTTCCTGAATAAGCTTCATCAAATCTCATCAATAATACCCTCGCTTTCCTGTAAAAAAGCGCAAGATTCGCTCCTGCGCCGTACGTTTTTATTTGATTAAGTCGCTCACAAATTTCGGAAGAACAAATGCTGCTTTGTGAAGCTCTTTCGTGTAATACTTCGTGTCGATGTCGAAGAAACGGCTGTCCTCTACTTCAAGCGGATCGTACTTTTTAGAACCGATCGTAAATGTCCACAGGCCGCTCGGGTACGTCGGGATATTAGCCGTATACAGACGGGTGATCGGGAAGATTTCTTTCACGTCACGCTGTACGTTTGTAATCAGCTCCGGTGTAAACCACGGGTTGTCCGTCTGCGCGACGAAGATGCCGTCTTCTTTTAACGCCTTGGAAATTCCGGCATAGAAGCCTTTTGAGAACAGATTGACGGCCGGTCCGACCGGTTCTGTTGAATCAACCATGATAACGTCATACTCATTTTCTGATTTCGCGATATGCATGAAACCGTCATCGACTCTCACGTCGACGCGCGGATCATCAAGCTTGCCCGCAATGGACGGAAGGAATTTTTTAGAGTATTCAATAACCTTGCCGTCAATGTCGACAAGCGTCGCTTTTTTTACGCTTGGGTGCTTCAGAATCTCTCTGATGACACCGCCGTCTCCGCCGCCGACAACGAGAACGTTTTCCGGATTCGGGTGCGTAAATAACGGGACGTGCGCAACCATTTCATGATAGACGAATTCGTCTTTTTCAGAAGTCATGACCATTCCGTCTAAGAACAGCATGTTGCCGAATTCTTCTGTCTCCACCATTTCCAGATGCTGAAATTCCGTCTGTTCCGTATGTAATGTTTGTTTCACCTTTAATGTAATGCCGAAATTCTTCGTCTGCTTCTCCGTATACCAAAGCTCGCTCAATTGTCATCTCCCTTTCAAGGCTTATTTCATTTATTGTAAGCGTCTGTATCGCTTTTATTCCGGTTAAAATCTCATTTTCACCTAAGGAAAAAGTATAGAGGATGGAGGGGAAAAAGTAAAGAAGTGTCCGGTTTGATATGTTTAAAAAACCCCCTTTTTTCACATAATAATAGAATCATGAAAAAGGGGGTTCCCAAAAGTGGATAAAGTATCTGGAAAACAGCTCAGAATCACGTTCAAAATCATCCGCGCCTGCATCTTTCTGACACTGATCGGCGGAATGCTGGCCGGCGTCTGCTTCACATCCGTTCTTCTTGCAGCGAAATGGCAGGGCGCCCCCTCCGTCCGGGTTCCTCAGTCTACGATTCTTTATGCAAATGACGGCTCAAAGCTAGGTGAGACCGATTTCGGGGAAAAGCGCTACTGGGTCCGGTTAAAAGATATCAATCCGACAGCGGTGCAGGCCGCGATTGCGGTGGAGGATCAAAACTTTTACAATCACCACGGTTTTGATTACCGGCGGATGGCCGCCGCCGCGCTGGCTGACATAAAGGCAATGGCCAAGGTTCAGGGCGCCAGCACCATCACCCAGCAATACGCGAGAAATCTCTACCTTGAGCATGATAAAACATGGAAACGAAAATGGAACGAAGCATTTTACACGATCCGCCTTGAACAGAACTATTCTAAAAACGAGATTTTAGAAGGTTATGTAAATACGATATATTACGGCCACGGCGCATACGGAATTGAAGCCGCCTCCCGCCTGTATTTCGGCAAACACGCCAAAGATCTGAACGATGCGGAAGCCGTGCTTTTGGCGGGCATACCGAAAGGCCCGTCCGGCTATTCGCCATATGTCAGCGAAAAGAAGGCCAAACAGCGCCAGGAAACCATTCTCCGTCTGATGGCCAGACAAAAAATGATCTCAAAAGAAAAGGCGGAAAGGCTTAAGAAAACGCCGCTTGCCTATCAGCCGCTGAAAAGCAGAACCGCGGCGAAAACGGCGCCTTATTTTTACGATGATGCGATGAAAGAACTCGAGAAAAAGCTCGGCATGACGCGCGAACAGCTCGCAACGAGCGGATTGCGTGTTTATACAACGCTTGATAAGCGCATGCAGCGGATTGCGGAAAACACTGTGGCACATACGATCCGTACCGGCTCTGACATTCAGGTCGGCTTTTCCGCGATTGATCCGGCAACAGGGCGCGTGCTTGCGCTTCTCGGCGGACGTGACTACGAAAAAGCCCGTTTGACCGGGCGACACAGGCGAAACGGCAGCCGGCTTCCACGATCAAGCCGCTTTTGTACTACAAAGCGATTCAAAGCGGCTTTACACCGGTCACGCTGATGAAAAGCGAAGCCACTGAGTTCCAGATTGACGAAAACGGAGATACCTATTCTCCAAGCAATTACAACGGCTACTACGCCAATAAACCGATTACGCTGCTTCAGGCGCTTGCGTTATCAGACAACATCTATGCCGTGAAGACCCATCTCTTTCTCGGCATGAATAAGCTCGTGTCGGCGGCAAAGGAATTCGGCATCAGCGAACATTTAAAGCCCCTTCCGTCTCTGGCGCTCGGAACTGAACCCGTGCGCCCGATTGAGATGGTTAATGCCTACGCGATGCTCGCAAACGGGGGAAAACAAATCACCCCTTCCTTTATCACAAAAGTGACGGATACCGCCGGCAACGTCTTGTATGAACAGCCGCGCGGACATCAGCAGACGCTTGATAAAAAAGCCGCTTTTGTGACGGCGAGCATGATGACGGGCATGTTTGATCAAGATTTAAACGGCTATACTTCCGTCACGGGACGCACCATTTCAGACAGGCTGACCCGGACGTACGGCGGGAAATCAGGCACGACCAGCGCAGACAGCTGGATGATCGGCTTTAATCCGGCACTTGCCGCCGGTGTGTGGACAGGCTATGACAAAAGCAGCACGATTGATTCAGTAGAAGAAAAAAGCTATGCGAAGACGATTTGGGCGGACTTTATGGAGAAGGCGCTCGAAGGAGAACCGGAAATAGCGCTTAAACCGCCGAAAGGCGTCACGGGCGTCTATATTGACCCCGCTTCCGGCTACACATCGGGACCCGGATGCGCCGCAAAGCATTATACGTATTTCATCGCAGGCACTGAGCCCGCGGATGTGTGCTACGGACCGGAACCGTCTAAAAAAGAAAAGGAACACGTCCCCGCCCGTAAAGAAGCTCCGCGCAAAAAGTGGTGGGATAAGTGGCTCGGCAAAAAAGACTGAGCCCGGTGCATTGCGCGCCGGGCTTTAATCCGCGTCTTCCTCAAGCACCCACGGGAGCAAGAGTGAAAAGTCGAGATGGATAATAGGGTCAGGAAAACCCTTCGGTATAAAAAATGTTGTACTCGCCAATGAAAACGAAAAGCGGATATCTCCCGCCCTCTCGATATGAAACTTTGGCCAGCCTTCCCTAAGCCTGCCGACAATCGGATAGCTGCCCGCATAATGATGCAGGCCGTTTTCCTTTCCATGCTCCCCCAAATCGTGACAGACAGCCAGACGAATCCCAAACTGCGTAAACAATCTTGTTTTCTCGGCGGGAAGGAGATTCACCGCCTCGGAAAAGTTCCGGCAGCTCCCGCATTCGCAGGGATCAGGCCATGATTTTTCATATTGTTTTCTCGTTTCCGCCGTATCTGCTTCAATGACCCAAGGCCCGATGTCAAAGACGGTGAACATGATGAAACCTCCGCGTAAACATGAAAAACCCCGAGTCTTGGTTCGGCTCGGGACTTTCCATGTCCTGATTCTGTATCAACAGTTTACTCAGTACAATTGCGAAATAGTGCAAATATTTATAAAGTTCACAAAAAGTTCACAAATTATTTTTCGCCCGGAAGCAGACCCGTTTTCAATTCATCGGATGAACGTTCCCAGAGCCCTGGGTCATGCTTCTGCAGAAATTCAGCAAGCACCTGCTTTGAGCTGGCGTCCATTTTGTCCACGATAATGCGGCGCTTCATTGATTTATCCATTAAATTCACATGCTCCGGCAATGACTTATAGCCTCTGCGGATACTTCTGTCCACGGTCATTTCACAAGCCGTCACACCCGCGTAATAAGGGCCTTCTTCTTTTCTGTCGATGGTGACCCACACGAGCCAGTACGGTTTTCCGTTCGGCACTTCATCTTTGTTCGGCAGGAATTTGATGCCTTTTTCAACGACACTGCGGGCATGCATTGCGCCGATGTCAACGAAGGCTTCCTTCTCTTCCACATCGACAAATACCGGAGATATATTGTCAAGGCTCAGCGACCCGGCGCCGAAACCGCCATGTCCGTCGGTCGGATCACTTTTAATAATATTAAATCCGATTGTTTTCTTCTTTTTTTCTTCCATGAAAATACCCTCCTACAAAAGCGGTTGAAATATAATGGCAAATACCTTGAGAATCCAGTCTCTCCCCTCGCTTAGCAGCGGCCACACCACATAGGAGCCGACCGGTGTCACAAACAGCACGAGAAACACGATAATCCCGTAGCTCTCAAACTGAGTCATTTTGGCGCGCACCCGCGGCGGCACGAGATCCTCAATAATCCGGTAGCCGTCAAGCGGAGGAAGCGGCAGCAGGTTGAATAAACACAGCGCGAGATTCAGCTGAATCCAAATAGAGAAAAAGCGGTCAAGCCCCATGCTGAATGCAGAAAGCAGCTCCATTCCGTAAGCATGCATCAACACTAGCAAAAAGAAACCGATAAAGGCAAGAAGCAGGTTGCTTACGGGCCCGGCGACGGAAACCAGCACTCCCGCCAGCCGCGGTCTTTTAAAGGCGCGGCGGTTCACCGGCACCGGACGGGCCCAGCCGAAACCCGCGACCAAAATTAGAATCGTTCCGAAAACATCAAGATGTTTAATCGGATTGAGCGTTAATCTGCCCTGTCTCGCCGCGGTATCGTCTCCGAACCGATACGCGACATACGCGTGCGCCAGTTCATGCATCGTAAATGCCACGATCAGCGTAATCACGACATAGGGCATAAGCTCCAGCGGATAATATAAAAATCTGTCCAAATGTCAAAATCCCCTTTTTTAAAAAATGCAAGATTGTCCTTCATTCAGTATACTATAAGTGATCTCTCTTCCAAAGAGAGGAAACGATAAAGGAGGACAGCACCATGCCGCTCGTAACCGTTAAAATGCTTGAAGGCCGCACAGATGAACAAAAACGGAATCTGGTTGAAAAAGTGACCGAAGCCGTAAAAGAAACGACAGGCGCAGCCGAAGAAAAGATCATTGTCATGATTGAAGAAATGAGAAAGGATCATTACGCCGTCGCCGGCAAACGGATCAGCGATACGGAGTAATCCTTGATAATGGCCGGCGCTGCTATGTCAGGCCGGCTTATTTCACAACCTTTTCAACCAGGCTGAAAAAGATTTTCTTTTCTTCCTCTGTCAATGCTTCGAACAGTTCGTCAATCAGCAGCTGCCGGTTTTCAATCATTTGCATGGCCGCCATTTTTCCCGATTCGGAAAGCGTCATCCATACCGTGCGGCGGTCTTCATTGTTTCTCGACCTTTCCACGAATCCTTCTTTTTCTAAATGATTGAGAGCGGTTGTCGTGGCGGAAGGCGATAATGTGACCTCCTGTAATATATCTTTAATCGTGCATGTGCCGTGCCGGTAAATAATCCTCAGAATAAATCCTCTGATATTGTTTATACTCTTCGGAATTGTCGCCTCATCAAGCTTTTTCGTGCTCTTTAAATATTTCGTGAGCGCGTAATCCAGTACATTTGCTTGCAAGTTATCGTGCTTCATGCAGAAACTCCCCATTTCAAGATGCATCCATCATCATTTGTTTGTTTTTTATTACATTTTACTGATACCTTACGGAGAAAGTCAAAATTCCGGCCGGAATGCCCGCAACTTTTATCCTGCCCTGCACAGGCTTTTGTCTCCCTCTTTTTTACCATATCCTTTTATGCAATGCTGGTTTTATAGACACGATTCAGGTAAAATCATTAAGGGTGACTGCGTTTGACGGAAAGGATAATCTGATCGGATGCGGCAGACAATATGATTGGAAAAGAAAAGAAACGGAACAGACGGGGAAACAGAACACAGGATTGTCGATTACACAGAAGATGTGACACGGGTAAAAGCCAAAGAGTCCCTCTTGGCTTTTGCTTTTGGATGGAGGGATGCGTGTTGCGGAATATCCTACAAAAAAAAGACATCACCCAGCTGCTTGAACAAAGCAGAAACAGGCAGACTGCCAAAACAATGGGTGGATTTGATTTAACATTACTGGGCATCGGCGCCGTCATCGGGACGGGCGTCATGGTTCTTACAGGCATTACGGCCGCGAAAAACGCCGGGCCTTCCGTAATCTTTTCTTTTATCATTGCAGCCGTTGTCTGCAGCCTTGCAGCATTATGTTACGCCGAAATCGCTTCTGTTCTCCCGGTTTACGGAAGCGCCTATATTTACTCTTATACCACCATGGGAGAAATTGTCGGCCATTTAATGGGCTGGACGCTCTTATCCGTTTATATGGTGACGGCGTCGGCGGTGGCAAGCGGCTGGTCAAGTTATTTTAATAATCTGTTAGCCGAAATCGGCACGCCTTTGCCGGACAGTCTGCTGCACGTGCCGAGCCAGGGGGGCATCGTCAACCTTCCTGCCATCATCATTACTCTATTAATTGCCGTCGTTCTGTCACGCGGCTCTAAAGAGAGCAAAACCTTTAATAATATAATGGTTCTCGTAAAAATCGGAATTGTTTTGCTGTTTATCATCACAGGAAGCTTTTTTGTAAAGCCGGGCAATTGGCATCCTTTTATGCCTTTTGGAATCAAAGGCGTCATTACGGGGGCTTCTGCCGTCTTTTTTGCGTTTCTCGGGTTTGACGCGATTTCGGCTTCGGCTGAAGAAGTCAAAAAACCGCAGCGCAACCTGCCGATCGGTATTATCGGTTCACTGGTGATCTGTACATTGGTATACGTCATCGTCTGTCTCGTCATGACGGGTATGGTTCCGTATTCACAGCTTAATGTGCCGGAAGCCATGTCTTATGTGCTGCAGACTGTCGGACAAAACGCGGTGGCGGGCATTATCGCTGCCGGTGCGGTGATCGGACTGATGGCCGTCGTTCTCGCCCATACCTATGCGGCGACCCGTATATCTTTTGCGATGGCAAGAGACGGAATGCTGCCGAAAGTCTTTACCATTGTCGGAAAGAAATCGGGAGCGCCGATCTTTAATACGTGGCTGATCGGACTGATCAGCGCATGCATCGCGGGTTTTGTTGATCTGAAAGAGCTGTCAGATCTCTCAAACATCGGCGCGCTATTGACATTTGCCATGGTCAGTCTGTCCGTGCTGATTCTGCGCCGCACCCATAAAGATCTTCCACGGGGATTTAAAGTGCCTTTTGTACCCGTACTGCCGATTTTGGCCATTATCTGCTGTTTGTTTTTAATGGTCAATCTGCCGCTGAAAACGTGGCTTTATTTTGCCGTCTGGCTGATCATCGGCGTCATCGTTTACTTTTTATATTCGTACAAGCACAGCAAATTGAGACAATAAACAAAACCAGGCCCGCTTTATCGCGGCCTGGTTTTTTCATAAAAAAAGACGAAAGCCATCGCCTTTAACAAATGTGTTTCAGCTCTTCTATGTAGTGAAGCGCCTCATCATATTCTTCATCCGTATATTTCTGTTTGCTTTTTATCGTAAACACTTTCTCTTTCTTTTCCTCAGCTTCAAGGCCGTCAAAATACAAAATCGTAGACACCAGCTCCAGAAACCGGGATGAGCGGCTGTTGACGCTGTCGATGTACTTCTTCATATCCGGCATCGTAAGCTCCGCATGATGTAAAAACTCGGCTCCCGTCTCCGTCAGCGAGTACCGGTATTGAAAGTAGCCGCCCTTTTTTTCCTTCACCTCATCCAGAAACCCAAGATTGCACAGCTCTTCAATTCGAAGCGTCAGTTCTTCGGAATACGGGCCGTAAAAATGAAAATCATATTTTTCGTAGAAAGGATACTGCATTTTCTTCGCGATATAAATGATTTTCTGCAGCTTTTTCCGCCCGATGATTTCTCCAGAATCCGAGAACACCTTCATCAGTTTTGCATGTTCTTTCAACAAATTCCCGACATCTCCTTTTCCTTCTTTACCAAAATCCTTTTATGTCAGTCCCAGCAGCTGCCGGATTTTTAATTTTGCTTCAGGGTTTTCTGAATCATCAAAAATGAGGTCCATCGGATAGTACAGCTTATGATCCGTCCGGCGTTTGCCCGAAATGGATTCGACAATAGCGGACTGCCTGGACAGCTCTTTGATCTGGCCGTTCTGCGTTAACAGATGAATCGGCAGACGCTCCTCCTCTTCACCCGGCCGGTAAAAATCATACGGCAGATCCGATGAAGAATCGACCACTAAATAGTAATTGGGATCAATTCCCGCCTCTTTAAACAGAGCGGTCAATTCAAAATAAGCCGACATTTCCTCATTGGGATTAAATTCGGCATATTGAAACAGCTGGCGGTTAATGAAGCGGCGGCACAAGTCGGACAGAATCGGGTCCTCTTCTTCCTCCCAAGCCTGGAAATAATATAAAATGATGGCTTCATCAAGCTTCAGGTAATCCGCAAGCGTCAGCTTCCCTTCAAAAATGGAATAAAAATGAACGGGAGCATGAGTGAATATATACCCTTCTTCATGGAGCTGCTTCGCGCGGTGGAGAATTTTCGTCAAAATGACTTCTGCGCTTCTCGTCACGGGATGAAAATACACCTGCCAATACATTTGATAGCGGCTCATAATATAGTCTTCGACGGCGTGCATGCCGCTTTGCTTAATGACGATCTGGTCCTCTCGCGGACGCATGACCCTTAAAATCCGTTCCATATCAAAATGTCCGTAGCTGACGCCCGTATAGTATGCGTCCCGCTGAAGGTAATCCATCCTGTCGGCGTCAATCTGGCTCGAAATCAGGCTGACCACCTGTTTGTTTTTGTATGTTTTGGCAATGACTTCGGCAACATCCTGCGGAAATCCCGGTCCCGCCTTTCTGAGAACCTGATTCACCTCGGTGTCGCCGAGAATGATTTCCCTCGTATAGTCTTCATGATCCAGATGAAAAACCTTTTCAAAGGAATGCGAAAACGGCCCATGTCCCAAATCGTGCAAAAGCGCGGCGCTGAGACAGAGTTCGCGTTCATTGTCATCCCATTCAGGACGCCCTTTAAAAACATCATCAACCATTCGTCTGACAATCTCATAGACGCCGAGAGAATGGTTAAAACGGCTGTGTTCCGCGCCGTGAAACGTCAAATACGTCGTACCGAGCTGTTTGATCCGGCGCAGCCGCTGAAATTCACGGGTGCCGATCAAATCCCAGATCAGCTTGTCCCGCACATGAACATAGCGGTGAACGGGATCTTTAAACACTTTTTCTTCTGATAATTTTCCGTTTGGATACGCCATCGTCATTCCCTCTTTTTTTAGCCGTGATTCTATTATATCGGCTCTGTAATTTGAAAACATCCTTGAATTTGTCCGGCGTTTTGTTCCAGTTTTCCGACATTGATTTTTTGAAGCAAAAAAGCCTGACCCATCGGGCGAGGCTGTCGTAAAAATGCACATTTACTTTTTGATCTTCTTTTTCACTTTCTCAATCAGCTCGTCCTCAGTCGGCGCCGACAGCGGGCGGTTGTTTACGAAAGCAAACGATTTTTTGCGTCCGGGCCCGCAATATGACTGACATCCGACCTCCACTTTTGCATCCGGGTCAGCTTCTTTCAAACGCGGCAGCAAAGTCTTAATATTGGTGGCCTGGCAATCATCACACACTCGGAATTCATTAGCCATGATGTACGCTTCCCTTCATTCAATGTGTTCCTCTATGTTAAATCTTAATTTTAAAAACGAAAAAAATCACATCACGTTTTATTGTACAAGGATTCATCTTATCCTGCAAGGCTCTGCGTATCTCTCATTCTTTCAGCCAATTTGTATAAATATTTTCCAATCTGGACATTCTAATACCATCAAAGATTATTGGGGGTTGAGAACATTGACAAAGCAAAGACAGGACGCCTGGTCGGAGGAAAATGACCTGCTGCTTGCGGAAACCGTGCTCCGGCACGTCCGGGAAGGGAGCACGCAGCTGAACGCCTTTGAAGAGGTAGGCGATAAATTAAACAGGACGTCGGCAGCGTGCGGATTCAGATGGAATGCCGTCGTGCGCCATCAATATGAAAAAGCGCTTCAGCTTGCAAAAAAACAGCGGAAACAGCGGATGCGCGCGCTCGGAAACGGCCAGCCGGCCAAGAAGAAACTATTATACCAGCCGCCTGCACCGGATGCGGACATCATTCAAGAAACCGCAGCCGAAGAGACGGTTCAAACGGAAGCGCCAAAAGAGGATCGGCAAGCCGTCATGTCCGGCGAACACATGCCTTATGTCGATGAAAGCTTCAAGGAAGAGTTAGCTAGTTTATCACATTTGCTGGCGCCTCAGCAGCCGAGCCAAAAGGCGGAGCTCACAATGGCAGACGTCATTCAATTTCTGCAGAGCTATGAAGGCAGCGGAAAGCAAACTTCCGCCTTGCAGATGGAAAATGACCGTTTAAAACGGGAAAATCAAGAACTTCAGTCTAAAACCGAGCAGCTGGAAGCGGCCGTCGAAAAGCTTGAAAAAGATCAAAAGACCATTCAGGAAGACTACGAAACCTTGGTGAAAATCATGAACAGAGCCAGAAAACTAGTTTTATTTGAAGACGACGAGCATGCCTCTTCTCCGTCCTTTAAAATGGACCGGAACGGCAATTTAGAAAAAATGGCCGAATAACGCAAAAAACCCCTTTCCTTGTCATGGAAAAAGGGGTTTTTGCCATTTGTCAATGACGCGCATCCTGATCTATATTAATGTAAACATTGTTCAGGAGGCCTTCTTCCCGCAAGGGCTGCGCATCTCGGTCCCCGCCCGCGCATAAGCATAAAGATTCAATTCCTCATCCCAAATGGTTCTTGGGAATTATTGATCGATTAGCTACTGTGCAATACACTGTATAGAGAATACAATTATTAGATATGATGGGAATGATAGTAAATGAGTAGCCAATTACGAAAAGGAGCATTGGAACTTTGTGTGTTGTCCCTGCTTCTTTATGAAGATTTATATGGTTATGAATTAATCAAGGTCATAAGTGAAACGTTCCCTGTATCGGAGGGCACCATCTACCCCATATTACGAAGACTTACGAAAAATAACTATTTAAAAACGTATACAGCAGCTTCAGATCAAGGCCCGTCACGCAAATATTACAAAGTAACAGAAGAAGGCGCCTTTTATCATCACACATTAAAATCGGAATGGCTTGACCTGTCCGAAAAAGTGAACAGCATCATTAAGGAGGGAAAATGAATGTGTAAAGACCAATATTTAAAACATCTCCGGCGGGAAATAAAAGATCTGCCGGAACTTGAACAAAAAGAGATACTCGCCGATATCGGCGAAATATTCCAAATGGGCGGCGCTGAAGGAAAAAGCGATGAACAAATCGCCGGCAATTTAGGAAACCCCAAAACACTTGCGCGCGCCTTAAAAGCGGATATTTTCATCAGTGATGCCGAGGAGCAGAAAACATGGCGCTCCTTTTTCAAAGCGTTCGGCCTGATGCTGGGTATGGGCATGTTCAACTTCATGTTTATGCTGACACCGTTTCTTTTTGCCTCTGTTGCGGTGTTAAGTTTGATGGCAATCGGCCTGATGCTGATGACCGGATCATTCTTTCTCCTCATAAAAGTGCCGATTGTAACAGCCATTTTTAACGGATGTATGGTCCTCGGAGCGGGTATGGCGGTGTTTATGGCCGGATTTGATCTTTCGAAACTGATATTCCGCATCTTTTTGCGCTATTTCAAATGGAATGTCAGCGTTGTAAGGAGGGAAACCATTGAATCGAAAAATGTGGTATAGCATTGCTTTCATTTTAATCGCTGCCGGCCTGATCGGAAGCATGTTCTTCGGTTTTGACGGCTTTTACCCTAAATCATAAGGAAGGTGTGCCAGTAGCATGAGTGAACCAGCCCTGATATTAAAAGATGTCTCTAAAACCATCAATCATACCCCTATTGTACAGTCAATTTCTTTCGATGTGAGAAAAGGTGAGATTTTCGGCCTTTTAGGGCCGAACGGCTCAGGTAAAACCACTATTTTCAGAATGATCGTACAGCTTATTAAAAAAACAGAAGGAGCCATTTCATTCAGAGGCAGACCGGACAGCGACTTTGAATATTTTATGAGACATATCGGGGTTATCATTGAAGCAAAAAAGCCCGGACTCAGTCCAAGCTTTCGTGCGTGCCGAACACCTTCTCATTCCGTTCCAGCATTCGGGTCAGATTTTTTTCAAATACCATTTCCTCTTCCGGCGATAATCCGGCTGCATACAGGCGTCCGCTGAGTTCCTTCAGTTCAGTCAAAAGCGCCAGCATTAAGTCCTGCACGGTAATGTCCGTTTGCAGCAATTCGCTTAATGAAGCCATCGTTTCGGGCCGGATATCGGGATATACGCCTTTTGTATCGTTGCTTTTGTCTTTTAAAGCGGCTTGATAGAAACGTCTGATCAGATCGGCGCGTTCGCTTCCGCTTTTATCGGCGCAGAGGTAAATCTGAACCGCGGTTCCGCCCCGCAGGCGTCTTTGTGAGATTCCCGCGAATTTTCGGCCGCCGATGCTGAGATCATAGCTGCCCGGACAGTACGATCCTTTAATTTCATATGCTTCAATTTCGGCATTGTGCGGACGCAGCATCCGCCGCACCAGCTCTGTCATCGCCTCGTAGCCTCTGTCAATGTCGATGCCTTTTTTCTCATCTTCAAAAATAAGCGAGATATTCAATACGCCTTCATCGAGAACGACCGCTAGGCCTCCTGAATTGCGGACAATGACACGGTAGCCTTCGTCCTCCAGCAATTTCACGCCGTCCTCTAAAAACGGCAGGCGTGTGTCCTGAATACCGAGCACGATCGTCCGGTGGTGCACCCAAGAGCGTGCCGTCGCAGGCGATTCCCCTTTGCCTACGGAGGCGCACAGCGTATCATCCATTGCGAATGACTGCTTCGCATCAAAATAAGGGCCGAGGCTGGATTGGTCAATGATTCTCCAGCTCGGCTGCATCAGTAAATCAATCGGTTGCTTTCCCATCTATATTAAATCCCTTTCGTCATAGGCTTTCCATGCATTTATTATATCACTCCGCTTGAGATGATTGAAATTGGCTTTTCAAAAGAGCGATGAAGATTTCTTTGTTTTTTGTGTTCTCCATAATGGAAGATTGGATGATAGACAGTTTCCGTTTTAAGGAGAATCCTTTTATCTCAAGCACGGAAATGCTGCCGTGAAGCAGATCCTTTTGCAGCACGCTTTTTGACAGAACGGAAAGACCCATTCCGCTGATCACGGCTTCCTTGACGCCCTGGTTGCTGCTGATCGTCATCATGGATTTCGGCCGCAGTCCGTTTGATTGAAGGACGTGGTCTAAATATTCCCTCGTTCCCGAACCCTTCTCCCTTGTCACCCACGCTTGATTTTGCAATTCGGCAGCCGGGATGTTTTTTCTGCCGGCGAGCGGGTGTCCGTTCGGTGCGGCAATGCACAATTCATCCTCCATAAACGGCTGAATGTCGAGCTCGTTTTTCCCCGTATGCCCTTCAATTAATCCGATATCGGCTTGAAGCATACGAACCGCTTCGCTGACCTCCTCCGTGTTTCCGATCATGACGTCCAGGTTCAGCTCAGGATACTCGTCATGAAGCTTGGCGAGAAGCGGCGGCAGAATATATTCGCCGATGGTAAAGCTCGCGGCGATTTTGAGCTTCCCTTTGACATAATGATGGTGGGCGTAAATTTCGGATTTCGCCTGTTCGTACAAAAAGACCATCTGCTTGGCGCGCTGATAGAGAATGTCCCCCGTCGGCGTCGTCGTAAAATGCTTCGGAGAGCGGTTCAGCAAGGCAGTTTGAAATTCTTTCTCCAGGTTTTTAATGTGAAGGCTCACGCTCGGCTGAGAAATCATCAGCTTCTGCGCCGCCTTTGTAAAGTTTTTTTCTTCCACGACGGCAATGAATGTTTTCAGTTCCCCATAATACAAAAAGCATCGCCCCTAATCATTATTTTCCTAATCGTTTATATCATATAAATATATTTTACTAATGATTAAGACCGCAGTAAAGTGGAGTTATCAAGATAATGGGAAGTGACTGAGATGAAGATGATAAAGGGTATTTCAGTTACCGCAGGAATTGCGTTTGCGGCTTTCTATGTCAGCCGCCTGCCGTTTTTGCATATGCTCGGAATGCTTGTCCTTGCCATGCTGATCGGCATGCTCTGGCGCGCCGTATTCGGACAGCGGGCGGCATTAGAGCCGGGGATCGCGTTCTCAAGCAAATACTTGCTGAAAGCAGGCATCATCCTGCTTGGCATGAGACTGAATCTGGCGGATATCTATCATGCGGGCTGGCACATATTTGCAATTGCTGTCTGCTGTATGATGTTTGCGGGTGCCGTTGTATACGGACTTTCCCGGCTGTTCCGTATAGATCAGACACTCAGCACGCTGACAGCCTGCGGCACAGCGATCTGCGGGGCGGCTGCCATTGCCGCGATCGCGCCGCAGATCAGATCAAATGAAAATGCAGCCGCCATCAGCGCGGCCGCCGTTTCGTTATTAGGAACCGTTTTTACTGTTGTATATTCTCTTGCTTATCATGGATTGGGCTTCTCTCCTGCGGCTTACGGAGCCTTTTGCGGGGCAACGCTTCACGAAGTGGCGCATGCGGCGGCTGCCGGCAGCGCCGGAGGAAAAGCAGCCGTCGAGATGGCGGTGATCGTCAAACTGACCCGGGTCGCGCTGCTCGTCCCGGCCGCATTCATGCTCGGAATGCGGGCGCGCCGCAGCGGAAAGTCAAAGACGGCTTCTGCCGCTTCGCTCCCCATCCCTTGGTTTATCTTCGGATTTCTCGGAATGAGCGCCATCCATACATCAGGCGTTATTTCAGCTTCGTTTTCCGCATTTCTTGTTCAAGTGTCTTATGTTTTAATCGGCATGGCGATGGCGGGTCTCGGTTTGAAAGTCCATATATCGGCGTTTCGTCATAGCGGCTGGCGGGCGCTCGCAGCAGGCTTGATCGGTTCTCTCTCTTTGTCCCTGTTCGGCTGGGCCGCAGTGACGTTCTTTCTATAAAAAAGCCGGACCTCGTAAAGGCCGGCTTTTGCGGATTACAGCGCTTGAGCAGCCGTAATTAACGCAAGATTGTAGACGTCTTCCGCATTACATCCTCTGGAAAGATCATTTACAGGCATATTCAATCCTTGCAGAATCGGTCCGACCGCTTCAAAGCCGCCTAAGCGCTGAGCGATTTTGTAGCCGATGTTTCCTGCTTCAAGGCTTGGGAATACAAATACATTCGCGTCTCCTTTAATGTCGGAGTCCGGCGCTTTTTTCTCCGCGACAGACGGCACAAATGCAGCGTCGAATTGGAATTCGCCGTCAAGCGTAAGCTCAGGCGCTTTTTCCTTCGCAATTTTCACGGCTTCAGCCACTTTGTCCGTCTCGTCTGATTTCGCCGATCCTTTTGTAGAGAAACTGAGCATGGCAACGCGCGGGTCAATGTCAAACATTTGAGCCGTATTGGCGCTTTCAATGGCGATTTCGGCAAGGTCCTGGCTGTCAGGAGCAATGTTGATCGCGCAATCAGCGAACACATACTGCTCGTCACCGCGGGCCATGATGAAGACGCCTGATGTTTTTTTCACGCCTTCTTTTGTTTTAATGATTTGCAGTGCAGGGCGCACCGTATCGGCTGTAGAATGTGCAGCTCCGCTGACAAGTCCGTCTGCGAGACCTTTGTACACAAGCATCGTGCCGAAATAGTTTTCGTCCAGCAAAGCTTTGCGGGCCTGTTCTTCCGTCGCTTTGCCTTTGCGGCGTTCTACGAAAGCCTGAACGAGTTCTTCCATGCCTTCATATGTATGCGGGTCAAAAATGTCCACGCCGTCAAGCGTAAGATTTAATTCTTTCGCTTTTGCTTGAATGTCTTCTTTATTGCCGACCACGATCGGCTTTAATACCTTGTTGCCCGCCAAGTTGTTGACCGCAACCAGGATACGTTCGTCCAACCCTTCAGGAAATACGATTTTCACATCTTTTCCTGCGACTTTTTCTTGTACTTTTGTAAATAAATCTGCCACGATATTCCCTCCTCTATGTTGACAAAAAACGCTTACTTTTACAGCATACTCTTCTTCCAGCTAAATTCAAATAACCAACTTCTATTATAGCGCTTTCAAAAAGAAATCTTATTTTTCTAACTAATTTAATTGACGGTTTGTTTCACGGCTTAGTTTCTGACACAAGGCTTCGGATTATTCAAGGTTTCTCCACAGCCGAAACGGTTAAACTGTGATATAGTGAAGGCATCAATGTAATGAAAAGATATAGGAGTGAAGATACATGAGTGAGCAGCAAAAAACGAACGAAGCCGCCCAAACGCTTGACGGCTGGTACGCGCTTCACGATTTCCGCACAATGGACTGGACGTCATGGAAGATGTTATCCAGCGATGAGCGCCTGTCGATTATTCACGAATTTACGGGACTGCTTGAAAAATGGGGCGTCGCCCAAAAAGAAGGCAAAGGCTCGCAAACGATCTACAGCATCGTCGGACAGAAAGCTGATTTCATGCTGATGATTCTTCGCCCGACAATGGAAGAGCTGAACGAAATCGAGCTTGAATTTAACAAATCAAAGCTTGCTGAATTTACAATCCCGGCTTATTCTTACGTGTCCGTGGTTGAGCTGAGCAACTACCTGGCAAGCGGAGAAGGCGATCCGTATGAAAACCCCCATGTCCGCGCGCGCCTGTATCCTGAGCTGCCGGAAGCGAAATACGTCTGCTTCTATCCGATGGATAAGAGAAGAAGCGGCGATGACAACTGGTACATGCTTTCTATGGATGAACGCAGAAACCTGATGAGAAGTCACGGCTTGATCGGACGGAGCTATGCCGGCAAAGTCAAACAGATTATCACAGGATCTGTCGGTTTTGACGATTACGAATGGGGCGTCACGCTCTTCAGCGATGATGTGCTTCAGTTCAAAAAGCTTGTTTATGAAATGCGCTTTGATGAAGTCAGCGCGCGCTACGGCGAATTCGGTTCATTTTTTGTCGGAAACCGCTTGTCTCTCGACACGCTTCCGAAGTTTTTGCATGTGTAACACCCACCCGCCTGTCCGGCGGGTTTTTCTTTGTCAGAATTTAAATAAAATTTGCTATTTTTATCATTTTTTTTTACGATGTAAAGGAGATTCCATTTTGGTAAAGGGGTGCAGACAGTTGTCAAAACGAACCGCATTTATTATGGGAGCCAGTCAGGGGATCGGCAAAGCGATCGCTCTGAAACTGGCGGACAATGGCTTTCATACCGTCATTAATTCACGAGTTCCCGAAAATATCGAATCGGTAAAAGAAGAGATCCTCGCCAAACATCCGGATGCGGGCGTCACCGTTCTGGCCGGCGATATGTCGGACCAGAAGGCGAGAGCCGGCATTTTTGAAGAAATCAGATCACAATGCGGACGGCTTGATGTATTGATCAACAACATTCCGGGCGGCTCGCCGGATACCTTTGAAAACTGCGATATAGAGGATATGACAAATACCTTTACGAATAAAACGATCGCCTATATCGACTCTATGAAAACGGCCGCAGCAATCATGAAACAGCACGAATTCGGCAGAATCATTAATATCGTCGGAAACCTATGGAAAGAACCCGGCGCCAATATGTTTACCAACAGCATGATGAACGCCGCTTTAATTAATGCCAGCAAAAACATCGCCATTCAGCTTGCGCCTTTTCACATTACTGTCAACTGTCTGAATCCCGGATTTATCGCCACAGACCGTTATCACCAATTCGTGAAGAATGTCATGAAGCAAAACGGCATTTCTAAAGCGGAAGCGGAGGAACGGATTGCCTCAGGCGTCCCGATGAAGCGTGTCGGAACTGCGGAAGAAACCGCGGCGCTGGCTGCCTTTCTTGCCTCTGAAGAAGCCTCCTATATTACCGGACAGCAAGTGTCAGCCGACGGCGGCAGCATGAAAAGCATATAATAAAAACATCCCGCTCTCAGCGGGATGTTTCTTGTAATGAAGGAAAGGACAAACCTAGCTTTTGAATCCGCAGCACGAATTCCCTTAAATCGCCCTGTTTTGCCACCATTGATATTCTGACATAACGCTTTCCGCCGCTGCCGAAAATCTCGCCGGGCGTCACGACAACATGGGCATGCTCCAGCAGATAGTCCGAAAACTGGTGTGATGACTCGAATTCATTCGGAATTTCAGCCCAGACATAAAAAGTCCCTTTCGGTTTTTCAATGCTCCAGCCTAATTCCTTTTCACATAACGCCGTGAAAAAATCAATCCGTTCTTTATATGTGCGCTTCAGACGCTCCGTATGCTCAGGATTTCCTGACAGCGCCGCCGCTGCCGCCTGCTGAAGGCCGCCGAACATGCCGACGAAGACGTGATCCTGAAACTCATTGACCGCCTGAATGATTTTCTCATTCCCCACGGCAAATGCCATTCTCCAGCCTGCCATATTGAAGGTTTTCGAAAATGAATAAAGCTCCGCGCCGACTGTTTTTGCTTCCTTCGCCTGAAGAAAGCTGGCCGGGTTCTGATCAAATTCGAACGCGCCGTATGCAAAATCGTGAATAAGATGGATGTCATGTTTTTTGCAAACGCAGCCGCTTTTTCATAAAACGCCTGATCCGCAGTCGCGCCCGTCGGGTTATTCGGGTAATTCAAAAACATCAGCTTGGCTTTTTTCAGGACGGCGGGATCAATCCGCTCAAAATCCGGCAGATAGCCGTTTTCAGGATGAAGCGGCATCTCATGCAGCTCCGCTCTGGCCATTGTGATTCCCGATAAATACTCAGGGTAGCCGGGGTTCGGGACTAAGGCGATATCGCCGGGGTTCAGCAGGCATTGCGTCAAAACGTACAAACCAGCTTTCCCTCCGCCGAACAGCGCGACTTCTGTCTCCGGATTGACCGATACCCCGTACTCTCTCTCATAAAATTCCGCGATGGCTTCTTTCAGAAACGGATAGCCTCTGAACGGGCCGTATCCGTGATACGAAGGATTCAGCGCAGCCTCCCGCAATGTTTCAACGATATGCGGCGGAGTGGGGAGATCGGGATTCCCCTGCCCGAGATTAATGATCTGGGCTCCCGTTTTCTCCATCTCTTTTACCTTTTGAAAAACGAGCGAAAATTCCTGTTTCGGAAGTGTCTTGATGACGTCGGACGGTATGATTTCCATCTGAAAGGCTCCTTATAAATGAATTTGCTCTGATTCGTTATTCCGTTCTGAAAAGGATTTATTGACCAGTTTTGTATGCAGAAACAGCCCGCTGACCAAAAGGACGATAAACGCCATGATGACTGCCGCGTCTACAATATTGATCAGCATGGAACCGACGGCGATGCACAATCCGATGGACGCCTCCGCCACCGAAAAGATCCGGCCCTGAATCTGGTTCGCCGCGTTCTCCTGAACTTTGACCTTTGCCAGCACTTCACCGTATTCCATTGCGATAAAGAAAAGAATGGCGGCAATGACTGACACGGCGAAAATCGGGGTAAACAAAAACAGCGCAAGCGAGACGATCGATAACACTGTAAAATACATCAGCCCTTTATTGTTGTTAAAGCCCCATTTGCTGACAAGAGCGGCGCCGATAAAGCCGCCGAAGCCGATACAGAACGTCAGGATGAAATTGCCGATTTCCCCGTCGCCTAAAAAGCGGCTGACAATCGGGAAATAGCTGTAGACGACACCCCACAAAAGCGCCATCGTAATCATCGTGAACATGGCGTTTAACACAAAAGCATTTGTTTTGATTTCCTTCAGGCCTTCTTTAAACGACTGAAAAGCTTCTCTTACGTTTTCTGACTGAATCGGCACGTATTGAAGCTTAATGCGGCTGATGAAAAACGCGGAGACAAGATAGGTCACCCCGTTAAACGCGACGGCAAGCTCCACAGAACCGCCTAACAGAAAAAGTCCGCCGGCTGCAGCGCCGACAATAATCGAAATCGTCGTGGCTTTTGCAAACAAAGTGTTGATATTTTTAATATCCGCTTCTAAAGACGACATGACCGCGAGACGTGCCGGGTTAAAGAACACGCCGCTTCCGTAAGAAATAAACAGCAGCGCCAGAAAAAGCAGCGGATATTCGCCTTTCGGGAGAAATGTCAGCCCCAAAAAGATGACACCTCTGATCACATCCGTCCACAGCATGATTTTCACCCTGTCGAGCCGGTCCACGAGCACGCCTAAAAACGGCTGAAACACCATCGGAATACTGCGGACCGCGATGACGCCGGACGTCACCCAGTAGTCGTGATAGTATGTAGACAAAATGAGCAGGGCCGGGAGAACGCAATAGTCTCCCATAAACGAAAGCGCCTGCCCGAAAAGCAAATACTTAGAGTTCGGTTTCAGCTGTTTCATACCGGTAACGCATACTTTGCAGTCAGCTTCGCCTGCTGCTGAATTTGTTTGATTGATTCGGTCACGTCACCCGAATTGCTTCCTTTCAGCTCAAACGCCGCAATGCTGTTGAACGCTTCGAACAGCCGCAGATCCACGGATGTACCCGCCTCCGCCGCCGAGAAAGAAACGAGTTCGGTGTCTCCCTTTAAGACGCCGTCAGGAATGTCAATGCTTTCAATGACGAAATCGACAGCTGTCTCAGGCAGCTGGCCGTTCTCTTTGAAATGCTGAGGATACAAGTGGCAGTCGGCGACATAGCATGGCTCCTGCTCCAATAATCCTTTCGGCAGATCGGCTTCTTTTCCGAAACAGAGAACATCCAATAACAGCTGCGCCATATCGACGCCGAAGACCTTTTTAATATTCGGAATCATGTTCCATCCCGCAAATCGTGCCGCTGATTCAATCAGTCCGGCTTCCCTGTTTTTCATTAATTTAATCTCTGTATGTGTCGCACAGTTTTCGAGGCCGAGTCCTTCATTCGCCTTTTTGGCTGCTTCGACGATTTTCCGCTTCGCGTCATCATCCAGGATGGACGGCGTAATATGCGATGTCTCCGTGAATCCGATTTGCGGTGTTTTATCATGAATCGCGACAGGGAAGTATTCCCCGTCGGCCATGATGCCTTCTATGCTGATATAGTCGGAATAACCGCTTGTTTCGTACCAGTCGTCATACTCGCCCTGCAAAAATTCTTCCGCGATAAAAGGCGCTTCAAACGTGACCGCTTTCGGTACGTTAATCGACTTCAGGTATTCATTGACTCTGTTAAATTCGGCTTCTGCCGTTTCTCTCTCTTTGATGAGCGTCACGCCGATGGAGCTCGCCAGATATGTAGGCTTCAGAATGAGCGGCGTTCCGATTTCCTGAAGCGCGGCGCGGAAATCTTCCAGCGTCGTCACCCGTTTGTTTTTGATGGACTTGACGCCGGCCCGGTTGAAGGCGGCTCTCATTTTGTTTTTATCTCTGGCATTTTCAGCGGCCTGTACGCCCGCTCCCCGCAGGCCGAGACGTTCACACGCTTTTGCCATCGGAGCGATAAACAGTTCATTGTTGGTCGTAATGGCGTCAACCGCGAACATGTCAGCCACCTTGACGATTTCTTCGACGACTTCTTCCTCAGGTTTGTCATGATCTTCATGAGCCCAGTAAATCGAATCGGGATGCTCAAAATCAGCCAGACTCTTAAAATAGTCTTTATCTTTAATGACCGCAATCGAGTATTTTTCAATTAATGCCGCATGAGAGGCTGTAATTGCAAAAGGTCTCGGAATAAAGCTGACGAGGTTGTATTTTTCGGCTGCGCTTTTGTAAAACATATGCGGCGGGCATCCCCCAAGGTCAGCGATAACCAATACTGTTTTTCTCTCCATATGTAAACACTCCTTCTCTATTGTGCGGTGTATCCACCGTCTGCGGTGATCGCGCTTCCGGTCATATAGCTTGATAAATCCGAAGCGAGAAACAGCATGACGTTCGCTATTTCTTCAGGCTTGCCGAGTCTCAGCAGCGGATTGACTTTCGCTTTTTCTTTTTTGATTTCTTCAAGCGTGCCTTCGTTGTTTTCAAGGAACGACTTTTCATTCAAAGGTGTGTCAATGATTCCCGGGCACACGCAATTGACGCGGATGTTGTGTTTGGCGTAATCGACGGCCATCGAACGCGTCAGCTGCAGTACGCCGCCTTTAGAGGCGTTATACGCGGGAATGTCGGGCCATGCGACGACTCCTCCGACGGAGCACGTGTTAATGATATTGCCCTTGCCGCTTTTGAGCATATACTTGAGCGCGTGCTTGCTCATAAGAAACATGCCCGTCAAATTGACGTTGAGCACTTTGTCCCAATCGCTCAGCTCCATCTCATGAATCGGGGCGACAATCTCGATGCCGGCGTTATTGATTAACACATCCAATCCGCCGAACTTGTCAACCGCTGACCGGATGGCGTTTTGACATGCCGGTTCATCTGTAATATCCGTCTGCACAAAATGCAGCCTGTCATTGTTTTCTTTCCGGATCATCGCTTCTCCCTGCGTCTCATCAATATCCGCGACGACCACATTTGCCTCTTGATTCAGAAACGCCTGAACCGCGGCATAACCGATGCCTGATGCGCCCCCTGTGATGAGGACGGTTTTATCCGTCAGGTTCATGACTCTTTCGCCTCTAATTTTTTCGCTTTTGCTCTGTTATAGCGCGGAGGGAAAAAGATATTGACTGATTTTGAATCTTTTTCAAATCTGTTGATGGCGCCGTGATCTTCTCTCGGATCGCAGAAATAAGCTGTACCGAATGTCATATCCACTTTGCAGCCTTCAATGGTCATATCATAGCCGCCGCCGATGCAGATGCCGATCTGTTCATTGCGGTGTTTATGGAACGGCATTTCTCCTCCGTTGCCCGGAATGTTGGCAAGCATGATTTCCACCCAGTCTTCCACGAAGAACGTGACTTCCATCCCAGGCAATAAGTCTCTTGTTTTAAAAATATTCAAAAAATAATCCTCAGGGCTTGTATAGGTTTCACCGGCTTTCAGGCGTTTAATATCAATGGCGATCACTTCTTGATCCGTCTCGTTTCTTGCGCCGTGAGGCACGTTAGGAGGCGCGATATAGGCTGATTCCAGCGCTGTCATCTTTCTTGTGACATCTCCGACAGTCATGGACAGCTCGCCGGAAACGACAAGGCCGATTTGGACTTCCTTATGCTGATGCGGTTCCACGTTTGTATGCGGCGGAACGTAAGAAAGCAGAACTTCCGTATCGCCTCTGACGGACGAATATTGTCTTACTCCGTTATCCCATTCTATTAATTTAGGCGTCGGGAAATAAAGTTCCTGCAAATCTTGTTCAGTTTTCATCATGAATCTCTCCTTTTCCGAATAATGACCAGCTCATGGGAATGCTTTTAAATGTTTTGACAAAGTGAAGGCCGTACTTTTGTCTGGCCAGCTCATTTGTCAGCGCGATGTCGGACAAACCGTCCTTCACTCTTTTCGCGGCTGCGCTCGTTGAGTTCACCAGATCAAACGTGACATCTTTACGGGTAAAATACTTAATCAAATTGATAGGAGACGGGTGGGATACGATGACAGTCTTATCAAGCATGTCATCTGTATATTCAAAACCGGGCCGGACAGCCAGGCCGTACATCGGGGTGTCGCACCTGAAAATTTGCAGAAGCTGCAGATCCGGTCTCATGTAGAAGTGCTTAATGCCGTCATACGCGTGAGGCACAATTGTGTATTCCAGCGGACTTTGAAGCGTTTTTTCAATGCACGATTCAAATGTATCATGCAGTGATAATTTGCTGTTCACCCCTTGGAGAAGGGTGAAATTGGTGATGAAGTTTTTTGCTGCGTACTCACTGCTTGTCCCTTCAGGACCGAGCGTGTTGATCGTAATCAGTTTAGATATTGAATAAGCCTTGCTTTTTGTTTGAATGCTATTATCCAATATAATCATGAGCACCAACCAATCTGTTAAATTTTAAGTAAATATTATCCATAGACGTTCAAGCTGTCAATATTATTTGAAAATATTGATAATTATTCCTATATATTAGAAAACACCTTATGATATAAGGTGTTAAAAATTAACATTTACAAAATTATAGAAACTTTATTTTACCGATACAATGATTGGTCGGTCTTATGCTCATATTTTCCATACCTTCTGTATGCGAAAACGCTGAGGACAAAGCCGATGAGGGTGACGGCCGCACAGATAAATCCGACAGCTGCATATCCGTATCCGACATAGACCGGACCCATGACAGCAGAACCCAAGGTGACGGCCAAATTGGACGCCAGACTGTAAAATGCCATGATTTTGCCCCGGCGGCTCTGTGAGCAATCACTTAAAATAGTGCTGAGCAAGGTCACCGTCAGGCTTTGCATCAACCCCCAGACGAATAACCCGATGACCAAAAACGGCATTGATGACGGCGCATAGGCGAGACAGGAAAGCCATATGCTGATCACGGCCAATGCCGCGATCAAAGAGCGCATTTTCCCCGCCTTATCTGCGATTTTTCCGGTGAACACGCTCATGGAAAAACCGATTCCGTACACCATGATCAGCAGCCCTGAAGCTGTATTCCCCCCCGGCAGCACGCGGTGAAGATATGTGCCGAGAAAGGAATACATGCCGTAAAAACCGATCATGTTGCAAAAAGTGATCGTGAGGTATACAGGGACACGGGGCACCTTCAGCGCATCCCGGAAAGTGCCTGCCTGCCGTCCGTTTTCCTCTTCTGTTTTATTCCCATCCGCCGTGCTGCGGCGCGCCTCAATGAAAATGAGCGAAGCAACGAGGACAGACATGAGGGCGAAAATCCAAAACGTCCACCGCCAATTCAAAACGCCGCCGATAAAAGAGCCGATCGGAACGCCGAAAATCAAAGCGAGCGACCAGCTTGACACGATCAGACCCATCACCTTGCCGCGGTACGCATAAGGCACACGGTCGCCGACCACCGCGTATGCTGTCGGCACAAACGCACCCGCCGCAAGCCCGGAAAGCGCCCTGCCCAGAAAGAAGAAAAAGAGATTGTGCGCCAGCGCGCAAATCACCGTGCCGGCCGTAAATATAAGCAGCCCCGCCAGCAGACTGAGTTCCCGGGAATATTTATCTCCCAGCGGAACGAGAAGCGGCGCCCCGATAAAAATCATCACTCCGTAAATACTGATGGAAAGCGCCAGCACACTGACATCCGAACTGAAAGCCCGCGCTAAATCCGGAAGCAGCGGAGAAATCACCAGCTCTTCAGAACCCGCGGCAAATACGCCTAATGTCAAAGCAAGCGCGAGACAGACCGGAAATCGGCGTTTCGTTTCGATGTGATCGGTTTGTTTGCTGTTCATGCTCTTTGAACACCTCTTCCGTAAAACTTTTCTACCTTTTGTTGTTTTATAGTTTAGCATCCTTATATTTCATTTTACATTTCACATGAAAACTAATTCTGATTTTTTATTTACATTCAGATTTTAAATAAAATATTTAGTTTGTATTCAATAAATGATATAAAATACGCCGTCCGCTTATGCTATAGTGATAGAATCATTTGTTAAGGTGGGGGGTTATGAAATGAATAACGCTGATTCAAAGGCCGCCCGCGCAGGCCTCGGCATGGTACTGATTCTCGGGACGCTCGCTTCATTCGGGCCGCTTTCGCTCGATATGTATCTGCCCGCTTTGCCTGAGGTGGCGGCCGATCTTCACACGACAGCGTCACTTGCGCAGCTGAGCCTGACGTTTTGTCTTTTGGGGCTGGCGGTCGGGCAGATCGTTGTCGGGCCGCTCAGTGATATGATCGGGCGCCGGAAGCCGCTGATTCTGTCATTGCTGCTTTATACGCTGTCTTCTTTATTATGCGCCTTCAGCCCTTCTGTTTCGTTTTTAATTGTCATGAGGTTTATTCAAGGATTCACCGGGGCGGCCGGAATCGTCATCGCACGGGCTTCCGCACGCGATATGTATTCCGGAAAAGAATTGACGGCTTTTTTCTCATTACTGATGCTCGTCAATGGGGCGGCGCCGATTTTAGCGCCGATTACAGGGGGATTTATCCTTCAGTTCGCCGGCTGGAAAATCGTATTTATCGTGCTGGCGGTGATCGGCTGTATCATTTCTGCCGCCGTGCTTACGGCGTTGCCTGAATCACTCCCGCCGGAAAAGCGGACAAGCGGCGGACTCCGGGAGACGCTGATGACGTTTCGCGGCCTGCTTGGCGACCGGATGTTTATGGGATTTGCGCTCAGCCAGGCATTTGTGATGACCGGCATGTTCGCATATATTGCCGGGTCGCCGTTTGTACTGCAAAACATCTACGGCGTATCGGCGCAAATGTTCAGCCTGCTGTTCGCCGTAAACGGTGCGGGTATCATATGCGCCACCCAAATCACCGGACGGATGGCCAAAACACATGATGAACGGAAGCTGTTTGTCTCCGGTCTGATGATTGCCGTCATCGGGAGCATCGCTTTGCTTTTATCACTTGCGTTTGGTTTAGGCCTGACGGCGGTCTGCATTTCTTTATTCATCATTGTTTCTTCTGTCGGGATCGTCACAACGATGGGGTTTTCTTTGGCTATGCAGAAACAGGAGAAAGGCGCGGGAAGCGCTGCGGCTCTTCTCGGACTCCTGCCCTTTATCGGCGGTGCGGCAGCCGCTCCCCTTGTCGGTATTGCCGGAGAAGAAAATGCCTGGCCGATGGCCGTCAGCATTTTCGGTTTTCAGTTCTGTGCCGTTCTATCCTATGTTCTGTCGGCCAAACGAAACACAAAGTAAAGCCCGCCGCTTTAAGCGAAGGGCTTTTTTTCTTATCCGGCAGCGCCTTTTTCCGAAGAAGCCGGCTCACGCTTCAGGCGTTTTTTGATACCGAAGTGATAATACGCGTAACAGATGATCATCAGCGGGACGCCGCAGTACAGACCGATACGCTGGTCGGGGATAAAGATGAGACTGATTAAGATAAGACCGTAAACCGAAAATCCGAGAATCGGCACAATCGGATAAAGAGGCGTTTTAAATGCCAGGTCTTTCAGATTTCCTCCTTCAGCAAGAAAGCGTCTCCGGAAAACGAATTGTGAAGCGCAGATTGACATCCACGCGACGACGGTAATCATACCGGAGATGGAAATGAGCCACACATACACCGTTTCAGCCGCGACTACACTTGTCAGCAGGGATAAACCGGAGATGGCGATGGTGATGGAAAGAGCTTTCAGAGGCACGCCTTTTTTCGTCAGTTTCGTTAAGGAAGCGGGGCCCATCTTAGTTTTTGACAGGGACCACATCATTCTGGACGAAGCGTACAGCCCGGAATTCGCCACCGACAGCATGGCGGTCAGAATGACAAAGTTCATGATATCAGCCGCATAAGGAACGCCGATTTTATCCAGCACAGCCACAAACGGGCTTTCGATGACGCCTGCCGTTTCGTACGGCAAAATGGACACGAGAACAAACATCGCCAGCACGAAGAAAAACAGCGTCCGCCATATGACGTTTCGGATCGAGCGGGGAAGCGTCTTTTCCGGATTTTCGCTTTCTCCCGAGGCGATTCCGACCAGTTCGGTACCCTGGAATGAAAAATTCACCATGACAAGGGTAAACAGCACGGCTTGGGCGCCGTTCGGGAAAAGCCCTTTGTCCGTCGTAAAGTTTGACAGATACGGAGCTGTCTGCCCGCCGTTAAAACCGACAAAGCCGAATACCGCAGCGCAGCCGAGAATAATAAACAATACAATGGCCATGACCTTAATGCTGGAAAACCAAAATTCCATCTCCGCAAAACTCCGCGCAGACAGCGCGTTAATGGAAAAAATGACGACGCCGAATACCAGGCACCACACCCAAATCGGAACGGCCGGAAACCATCGTTGCATTAAAATCCCCGCCGACGTCAGCTCAAGCCCCACTGTATTGGCCCAGCTGAATGCGTACATCCATCCGATCGTAAATCCCGTCGACGGCCCGAGAAACTTTGCGGCATACGCCTGAAATGATCCTGCGACCGGCATAGCGACCGCGAGCTCCCCCAAACAAAGCATCACCAGATACATTAAAAATCCGCCGATCACATAAGCCAATATCGCGCCGATCGGTCCCGCTTCACTGATCGTAAAACCGGAGCCCAGAAAAAGCCCTGTCCCGATCACGCCGCCGAGGGCGATCATAAACAAATGCCGGCCCTTCATCGTGCGCTGCAATTCATTTTGATTGGTATCTCCCTGCATATACATCCCCCTTATTCCGTTATGTCAGCCATTTGTGCGTATGTCTAATCGGTAGCTGTGCAAAAGGTGCATTGTCGTCTGCTGAATGAGTTCCGGCAGCACATGGAATGTGTACGGCTTGTACACGCGTTCCGTCCATTTATGGCCGTCCTTTCCGTATACCCCTATATTGACCGACGGAATATTCAATTCCCTGATTTCTTTAAAAGGAATCGTCCCGATGACATCCCAGCCCGGAAAATTATCGGTAAAGGCGGAGACCTCCTCGTCTGTTTCATGCAGCGATAAAAAGCTTCCGTCCGCTAAATAGGGGAAAAACTTTTTAAAGACGAATGTTTCTCCGGTTGATGCCGCTGTTTTATCGACCGCTTCTTGAATGACATGCTGCAAAAGCCGGTCCCGTGTGCTTTCTTCCTTCAGATAATTGTGCGGAAGATAAGGCGGCGCATAGAAAATAATGACTTTGGCTCCCTGCTCAGGATCGAGTTTTTGCAGTTCTTCGACGGCTTTAAAACATCTCATCCGCAGTTCAAGATGTTCATATGTTTTAAATGCCTGCCCGATACACTGTGCAGGGTCTATCCCGCGGCTTCTCAGCCTTTTCAGGTAATCTTCCAGACTGTACACTTGAACGTTCCATGACATCTCTTTTTTCGGCAGGCTCGTTCTCTCACAGTATTCGTCATAATAATCAGATAATTTTTGTTCTGTCTCTTTGCAGGCTTCGTCAGCCACGGCGGTCAGCTGATCCATGACTTCTTTGGCGGTTTTCTCGTAAATAAAATAATTAAAATAGACATAGCTGCTGACGGCGGTCTGCACGTTATACGCTTCCTTATTGTCACGCTGGTAGAGGCAGGTCGGCGGAAGCACAAGCTCCCCTTCAATGTTTTCCGCCATATGAATATTGTTGTGAATTCTTCTGGTGATTTCTGACGCGATCAAATTCGGGTCGATGCCGGACAGCGTATCTCCGACATGCACCTCCCGCCCGTAAATCGCAAAGCAAGGCAAAAGCTTCCCTGCCGCACCCGTGTATATGTACCTTGTCGTGTCACCCTCATACAGCGGCGTGATGAAGTCATTGTTAATCGCTGCTAAATAACGAAGCTGCTTTTCTTGTTTCAGCCGTTTTAATTCAGAAATGCTGGTTAAAATGCCGGAATGCTGGCTTTCTTCATCCGGGTTTGCCATGAACAGAATATGGCCCGGCAGCTGATCGCGCCGTTCAGAAAAGTGAAGCAGATTGGCGAGATGAACGGCAATACCGCTCTGCATATCAACCGAACCCCTTCCGAACATCCACTCGCCTGAGCGGGCGTCCCGCTGCACATCCCGATCAAATTCATAGTTTGAGAAATATTCCGCGAGACGGTCGGAATCAAAAGCGATATCTTTTAAAGGGCCGAAATCCTCGATGCCGACCGTATCAAGATGAGCGTGATAAATGACCGTATTCAGGCTTTCGCCGTTTCCCTCAATAAATGCGAAAATATTTTTGCGGCCGTAAGGGTCCTCAGGAATCGCCTGCTCCCACACATGTGACGGATTCTCCTGAAAGTAGGGAAAGCTCTTGATCATATCTTTGATATAGTCGGCTTTTTTTCCTTCTCCCAATGTGCCGTTGATGCTGTTTAAGGCCACCAGTGATTTCGTAATGGCTTCTATTTTCTCCTCCGGAAGCATTTTGCTGAGCTGCTGATACATATTCCATCCTCCTTACCCTCATATAGAGAAAATAGCGCGACTCTTTTTTCATCGCGCTATTTCCGAAAGATTAATAGGCTTCAGACGTTGTTTTTGCCTGCATATGAAGAATCAGATAGTCAGGTCCTCCGGCTTTTGAATCGGTACCTGACATATTGAAGCCGCCGAACGGCTGGTATCCGACAATCGCTCCCGTACAGCCGCGGTTGAAGTATAGATTTCCGACGTGAAAATCTTCGCGCGCGCGTTCAATGTGCGCGCGGGTTTTCGATAACAGAGCGCCCGTCAGTCCGTAATCGGTATTATTGGCAATCTCAAGCATATGGTCGAAATCACGGGCTTTTGAGATCGCGACGACAGGCCCGAAAATTTCCTCCTGCATCAGGCGGGCGTTTTCATCAACATCCGCAAAAATGGTCGGCTGAATAAAGTATCCTTTTGAATCATCACCTTCGCCTCCCGTCAGGAGTTTTCCTTCTGTTTTGCCGATTTCGATATAACTCATGACTTTATTATAAGATGCTTCGTGGATGACTGGCCCCATGTATGTATCAAAATCTTCCGGACTTCCGACGGTGAGTGATTTTGTTAAAGCGACGGCTTTTTCAACAACTTCATCATAGACGTCCTGATGAATGACCGCACGCGAACCGGCTGAACATTTTTGTCCTGAGAATCCGAAGGCGGAATACACGATTGAGGAAGCGGCAAGATCAAGATCAGCATCTCTGTCTACAAGCACCGTATCTTTCCCTCCCATTTCGGCAATGACCCGTTTCAGCCACTTTTGGCCCGGCTGTACTTTTGCGGCGCGTTCATAGATGCGGCATCCGACCGCGCGGGAGCCTGTAAACGACACAAATCTCGTCTTCGGATGCTCAACCAGATAGTCGCCGATTTCTCCTCCGTCACCCGGTATGAATTGGAGCACGCCGTCCGGCAGGCCCGCTTCTTTCATTACTTCAACGAATTTCGCCGCCACGACAGGCGCCGCATCCGCCGGTTTCAGAAGTATCGTGTTGCCTGTTACGATGGCTGCCGCCGCCGTTCCGGCCATAATCGCAAGCGGGAAGTTGAATGGAGAAATGACAATTCCCACCCCAAGCGGCTCATAGTGATACTGATTATATTCTCCGTCACGGCTCTTTACAGGAGAACCGTCTTTCAGCTTCAGCATCTGACGGGCGTAATACTCTAAAAAGTCGATCGCTTCCGCCGTATCCGCATCCGCTTCCTTCCACGGTTTTCCCGCTTCTTTCACCAGGTACGCGGAGAATTCGTGCTTTCTTCTGCGGATGATCGCCGCCGCTTTAAACAGCACATTCGCGCGGTGTTCCGGCCGTACTTTTTTCCATGTCTGAAATGCCTGCAGCGCAGCCTGCATGGCCTTTTCCGCAAGTTCTTTTCCGGCTGCCGATACAGAACCGATCACTTCTTTTTTATCTGCCGGATTGACGGAAATGATCTTTTTATCCGTTTCAATCGCTTCACCGTTGATGATAAGCGGATAATGCTTGCCGAGCTGTGAATTCACATAAGCCAGCGCTTCCTGAAACGATTGTTTATTTGTCTCTTCCTGAAAATTTGTAAATGGTTCGTGTGCGTATGAAACTGTCATTAGAATTCCTCCCCGTATTTTGTAATGTGTGCTCACGCTTAATGAAGATGCAAGAAGCATACCAGCATAGCAATTTGTGATAAAAAAAGATAATCTTTGCCGAAAGCTTGTCCGAATCTGTCAGCTGCAATCTGAAAACGCAAAGAAATTTTGCGATCCGCTATATAATTGATGCAAAATCTCTTTGCGGATAACACTTAGACCCAGCCGCGGAACCGGGCCGCTTCAGCCGACTTTCTGATGCCCGTCATATAGGCGGCCAAACGCATATCGACTTTGTGGGTATGCGCTGTCTGATAAATGGATTCAAACGAATTCACCATGACGCTGCGCAGTTTTCCGGCGACTTCCTCCTCAGACCAGTAAAAGCCTTGATTATTTTGCACCCATTCAAAATAAGACACCGTCACGCCGCCGGCGCTTGCCAAAATATCCGGCACGAGAAGCACGCCTCTTTCATTCAGGATTTTCGTGGCGTCTATCGTTGTCGGGCCGTTCGCCGCCTCCACAATGATTGAGGCTTTAATGTGATGGGCGTTTTCAGCCGTTATCTGATTGGAGATTGCGGCAGGCACGAGAATATCACAGTCCTTTTCCAGCAGCTCCCGGTTCGTTATGACATCAGAGAAGAGATTCGTCACCGTGCCGAAGCTGTCCCGCTTATCCAGCAGGTAATCAATGTCAAGGCCGTCAGGGTCATACAAAGCCCCGTGGGCGTCTGAGATGCCGATCACCTTGGCGCCGGCGTCATGCATAAATTTAGCGAGAAAGCTCCCCGCATTTCCGAACCCCTGAATGATGATCCGCGCATTTTCCAATGGAATCCCTTTTTCTTAACGGCTTCCTCAATACAAATCGTGACGCCTTGCGCGGTCGCCGTTTCCCGCCCCTGTGAACCGCCGAGAACAATCGGTTTGCCCGTAATGAATCCCGGTGAATCAAATTCTCTCAGGCGGCTGTATTCGTCCATCATCCATGCCATAATCTGCGAGTTGGTATATACGTCGGGAGCCGGAATATCCTTTGTCGGACCGACGATCTGGCTGATCGCGCGCACATATCCGCGGCTCAGCCGTTCCAGCTCTCCGAATGACATCGTCCGCGGATCACAGATGATGCCGCCTTTTCCGCCCCCGTAAGGAAGATTTGTGATGCCGCATTTTAAAGTCATCCAGATGGAAAGCGCCTTAACCTCTTCTTCACTGACTTCCGGATGAAACCGCACGCCCCCTTTTGTCGGGCCGACTGCGTCATTATGCTGTGAGCGGTAGCCCGTGAAAACCTGTACTGAACCATTGTCCATTTTGACGGGGATGCGTACGGTCAAAAGCCGCATCGGCTCTTTCATCAGTTCATACATATTGTCAGGATAGCCCAGTTTGCGCAGGGCCTCTTTTATGATCGATTGTGTGGACAAGAACAAATTAAGAACTTCTTTTTCTTCATCTTTCTGATTGCTTTTAGAAAGCGGGTTGGCTGACATGTTTTATCACCTCATCGTATTTTACGTGTAAGCTTCAATTACCGGCAGAACGAAATGTAAGCGCTTTTACACCAAAACCCATCAATCCCTTTCACATTGTCGTTACACCCCTTTTTATATGCAAGATTCATGCCAGGATTTTGCGCATAAAAAAAGAGGCTGTTGTCAGCCTCTTTCCTCCCGGATTAACGCGGGTCAATAACCAGCTTTGTTTCGGCATAGAGACTGCCGGCCCCCAAACCGTTTACGTAATCGCCTTTAATTGTATACGTGCCCGCGCGCGGAAGGTTTTTACGCACCAGGACGAGATTGTATTCAGAGGCGCCCAATAAGTCAAGGGTAAGCGGAAGTCTGACCGTTTTTCCGTAGTTGAGAATTTGCGTTTCTTTCAGTGTTCTTCCGTTTACAGAGTCCCTCACAGTGGCGTTGAACCCGTCAGGAAATTGAAATTCAACGGCACCGACGGCAAGCAGCGCATTCGGCTTGTATGTGACTTCAATATCAGACGTCGCGTATTCTTTCGTACTATTGACGGTTTTCGCTTCAATAACGGCAGATTGGGCGTTCGCATGAAAAGATGGCAAGAACACAGCTGAAAATACCGCAGCACTGATGAGAAAGGCAGAAAATGATTTTCTTTTTAACATCATGAATTCCTCCAGATCATATAGGATTCAGAGCGTCCTCTGCCGGAAAAGCGTGTCTGATGATTCCATTCGCGAATTGGGTTTCTCTTTTCCTGAGAATAATCTACCACCTTTATCCATGGAAGTAAATTATTTTTTAGAATATTCAATCATTTATTTTTCGCGAGATGAATCAGCACAAAAAACGAAGACATCCGCTGTCTTCGTCTTGTGCGCTACCGGTGAGCCGTCTGCCAGTCAAATCCGATGCTCTCATCATTCCACGGGATTCTTTTTTCGTCAGGCTGATCCGGATTGTAGGACATTGTCGTGAAATAAATAATGGTCAGCGGGGTTTCGCCCAGCACTCTGTACCCGTGTGCGACGCCTTTGGGAATGAGAAGGAGCATCGGATTGTCTTCTCCCATGTAGTAGACATCCGTTTCTCCCTTGGTTGCCGACTCTTCGCGAAGGTCATGCAGCACGACCTGGGCGTGGCCCGTCGGGAAAAACCACAGGTCATCCTGTTTCTCATGATAGTGAAACGCTTTAATGACGCCGGGATAGCTTTTGGACCAGGAAGCCTGCCCGAAACGCTCTAAGAGATGTTCATCGTCACGGACGAGTTCTGAGAAAAAACCCCGGTCATCGCTGTGTTTGATCAGCTTTTTAATTTTTACGCCTTCGATCACTTGCACTGTCCCTCCCTTTGTAAATAATCCTGCAGCGCTTCCCGCCAATGCCTCATGCCGAGCCCCTGCCGTTCAATCGACTCAAGGCTCAACACCGAGTAAGCGGGGCGCGGCGTCTCATTTCCGTATTCCTCCGTCGTGACGGGCAGCACGGCGGCGGTTCTGCCGCTTTCTTCAAAAATAGCCTTGGCAAATTCATACCAGCTGCACACTCCGCTGTTTGCGGCATGGTACAAGCCCGGCGGCCTGTCAAACAGACCGATCACCGTTTCGGCTAAATCCTTTGTGTACGTCGGTGCGCCGACTTGATCGTTAACGACACGAACCTGATCATGTGTATCCGCAAGTTTCAGCATCGTATTGACAAAGTTGTGCCCGCCGCTGCCGTACACCCACGACGTTCTGATAATGGTGTGGTTTTTTCCCGTTAACCGGATCAGTTCTTCGCCGAGTTTTTTGCTTTTTCCGTAAATCGTGCCCGGATCTGCGGGATCATCGGTCTCGTATGGCCGTGTTCCTTTGCCGCTGAAGACATAATCGGTGCTGATGTGAATGAATTTCGCGCCGGTGTTTTCAGCCTCAAGCGCGGCATAATAAGCGCCGATTCCGTTTATTAAATACGCTTTGTCGAGCTCCGTTTCACATTTGTCAACGGAGGTGTATGCCGCCGTATTGACGACGATATCCGGCTTGTAATGGCTGAACGAGTGCCGCACCGAACGCTGGTCGGATATGTTCATCATCGCTTTTGTCAAGGCGATCACTTCATACCCTTCCCGCTTCAGCTGGCGGCATAACTCCCGCCCCAGCTGACCGGCCGCTCCGGTTACTAATACCTTCGTCAATCGGATCCCCTTCTTTCCGATTAGTCTTGGCTGTCTGTATACCAGCGAATGGTTCTTCTCATTCCTTCTTCAAATGTGACGTCCTGCCGCCATCCCAGCTCATTTTTCAGCTTTGAAGCATTGATGGCGTAACGGCGGTCATGCCCTTTTCTGTCTTCGACATGAGCAAACCGTTCCTCGACACCGAGCTCCTTCATGATAAATGACGCAAGCTCTTTATTCGTCCGTTCATTTCCTCCGCCGATATTGTAAATTTCGCCGAGTGTTCCTTTTTCCAGCACGAGCTTAATGGCGCGGCAATGATCTTCCGCAAACAGCCAGTCTCTGATCTGCATCCCGTCGCCGTACAGCGGAACCGGCGTGCCGTTTACAGCATGCCTGATAATGGTCGGAATCATTTTCTCATGGTGCTGGTACGGCCCGTAATTGTTGCTGCATCTCGTAATGATGGCAGGAAGCTTATGGGTTTTCACATAAGACATGACAAGCAGGTCTGAGCTTGCCTTGCTGGCGGAATACGGATTGTTCGGAGAAAGCGGCGTCGTCTCTGTAAAAGCGGGATCATCCGGCGCCAAATCTCCGTACACCTCATCTGTGGAAATGTGAATCAGCCTGCCGGCTTTTCCCTGTAACACCGCGTCCGCCAGTCGGTATGTGCCCATCACATTTGTTGTGATGAACGGCTCTGCCTGATTTATGCTTCTGTCCACATGGGATTCAGCCGCAAAATGAATGACAGCGTCATACATTTGGGAAAAGACTTTGTCAATGTCCTCTTTTTCAGAAATGTCACCTTTGATAAAACGGAAACGGCCGTTCTTTTTTAAGGCTTCTATTTCAAGCGGCCTGCTTGCATACGTGAGATTATCCAGGACGGTAATCTGCGCATCTGTTTCTTTCAGCATCATCTTTGTGAAGGTAAGGCCGATAAATCCGGCGCCCCCTGTAATTAAATATGATTTTGGCATGATTAATGCTCCTGTCCTTTCTGTAATGCCTGATGCGCCAGGCTTCCGGCGAGATAGAGCGATTCATGCGTGCCCGCATCCACCCACCAGCCCGTTAACACATCATACGTCAGCTCACTGTGTTCAATGTATAAATTATTGACATCCGTAATTTCCAGTTCGCCGCGTTTTGAAGGAGAAATTTGTTCAATATAAGAAAACACTTCTGCGTCGTACATGTAGATCCCCGTGACGCATAGTCTGGTCGGCGGCTGCTCCGGCTTTTCAATGATCGACTTGATCCGTTTGTTTTCCTCATCAATCTCGGCGATGCCGAAGCGCTCCGGATCGTCAACTTCTTTCAGCAGCACTTTCGCTCCTTTTCCCTGCTTTGCGAAACGCTCCGTATAAGGTTTTAATGAATCTTCAAAAATATTATCTCCCAAAAGCAGAACGAACGGATCGCGCCCGGTAAACCGCTTTGCGTATGATAAACCGTCGGAAATGCCGGATGCGGCTGGCTGAACCTGATATGTGATTGAGACGCCGAGCTCTTCTCCGGTTTCGAGAAGTTTATGAAATTGCGGAATATATTCTTTTTGTGTAATCAGCAAGATATCCGTAATCCCCGCTTCTTCCAGCTTCATGATCGACCAGTAAATCATCGGATATGGACCGACAGGGAGTAAATGCTTATTGACCGCTTTTGTCAGCGGCATAAGGCGTGAGCCGGTGCCTCCGGCTAAGATAACACCTTTCACATGAACACTTCCTTACGTGTGGTTTTATCACAAATCATAAAGAATCGCCGCCGCCCGTTTGATGCCCCTGCCGTCAACCAGCGGCTTTCCGTTTTGATGAAGTCCGGTCCGCATCGGATAATCAGCGGCCAGCTCAGACATATGCCGAGCGAGCACGTCCGCCGCGGTCTGTTCTCCCAGGCCGAGATGAACGGCGGCGCCCCGTGCGGCGAATTTTTCCGCCGTCTCAGTTTGATGCTCCACTTGAGAAAGAACGATGCAGGGCACACCTGTACAAATGGTCTCATATAAAGTGATCCCGCCGGACACGACGGCCATATCAGCTCTCGTGAGAAGCGCGGCCATGTCATTTGTCTGCCTTACCATCTCGGCATAAGGCATTTGTGTGATCAGCGCGCGCACGTCATCAGCATGAGGCGCGGCGCCGCCCATGACGATGATCACTCGTTTCCGCTGAATGCCGGGGATGCGGCGGCATGCTTCCATCACTTTAAAGACAAGCTTCTTCGGGTCGCTTCCTCCTAATGAGACCAATATGGTCCGGCATTCTTTATTCAGCTGATAAAGCTGTTTGGCTTTTTCAAAACCCGGATGAAGAATCATATAATCCGGGCCTTCATATACCGCGGCGCTGCCCATTTGAACCGTCCGGCTTTTCAGCCCGCCGTAAATGCCGTTTATAACGGCATCGCATAAATGAATGACATGTTCCCTCTTTTCTTCAAATAAGACGATACGAGCCGATGAATGCTTTTTAATTTTCTCCAGCCAGTCACACGGCATATCGAGCAGATCGAATATGAGAAGGTCGGGAGCCCGCCTGTTTATTTCCCGGACAATAAATTCCTTCTGTCCCTTGTCAGGCTTGATGATCACTTCCCATTGATCAGATGACAGATAAGAAGAAGCCTCTTTATTTGTGTAGAACGTTATTGAGCAATTGTTCTTAATGGCACCGGCAAGCAGCTTCATCCGAACCGCGTGCCCCATGCCGATGTCACGGCCCCCGTCCGCGAAAATCAAAACCCGCACGCTAATCAGCCTCTTTTTGCCGGATCATTTGATTAATGGCCCTGAGCTCCGGATCACGATTCAGCAGATGGATCAATTCTTTTGCCGGAATATCAGGACGCGAGCCCGCTTTTACGTACAGCTCGCGGGCCAGCCTGTAGTCCTCTTCTGTATCGACGGTCATCCGCAAGTGAGGAGCCCGGAGTTCCTGCGGGGGCTCAGGAAAGAGAAGCCGGTACCTCTCAGGAGATTCTCTTATTAAAAGGGTGACATGCTCCTGATATTTGTCCGCCAGCGTTTTGTCGGCATTGATCTCCGTTAAAAGGCGCGCGTTTACCGCTTCGCCGCCGATCCCGAGCGGTGTACCGCAGATATACGTGTAGTCTGCGTGCTGATCTAAATGCGATTGAATCAGAAAATCAAGCAGCGAAGGGTCGACAAACGGGTTATCCCCCGTCAGTCTGACTGCGATGTCCGGTTTTACTTGTTCGATGACTTGTGCAAACCGGTCAAGCACACGCTGTTCGCTGCCGCGGTGCACACGGTAGCGGTTGCTGAGGCAGTGCGCAGACAGAATGTCGTCGGTCTTGCTGTCAGACGCGGCGACGATCAGATTATCCCGTGATTGATCGTAAAACGCGCTTTGCCGAACCCTTTTGACAATCATATCGAGGATCGTATACCCGCCGATCGGTTTCAGCACTTTGCCGGGAAGACGCCCGCTTCCCATCCGCGCCTGAATGATAAACAAAATGTCAGTCATCATATGGGCTGCCTTTCGTCAAAAGGTCATCCCAAGTGATGCCCGTGTCGGCGGGGATATCCCTGACCGCACGCGCGCCGTCAGTTAAAAGCTCAAAATATCTCGGGTGAAGCCCCTGCGGTTTTTGGCCGGGACGAAGGACGGCAAGGTTTTCCGCCGTAAAACATTCGCCTTTTTGAATCGGCGCTGTTGAAAAAATGCCTCTGTAAGCAAACCTTCTGATATCCCCTTCAATCGGTGTCGTCGTTTTATGGGAACTTCCCGACAGCACTTCCGGCACCGGAGCGTGATACCCCTGCCGCAGCTCCGCTTCAACTGAGCGGATCGCCGCAACCATTTCTTTTAATTCATCCGGATTGAGGGCGAAGGAGTGATCAGCACCGGGCAGGTTTTTATCGATCGTAAAATGCTTTTCAATCAGTTTCGCTCCGAGCCTGACAGCCGCGCACGGCACATCATACGGATGGGCGCTGTGATCGGAGAAACCGATCACAGCATCCGGGAATGCGGCGGCAAGCATGGGAATGACGCTCAGATTGCTGTATTCAGGCGGCGCGGGATATTTCGCCACACAATGCATGATCGCAATTTCTTTGTTCCCCTCGCCGGTAATGGTTTGATAAGCCTCCTGAATATCTGAAATATCAGCGCCCGCGGTGGAGAAGATAATCGGTGTCTTCAGCCCCGCGACATATTTCAATAACGGCAGATGGTTCAGCTCGTAGGAGGCGATTTTAAAAGCTGAAGGCGAAGTCGCATACAGTAAGTCGGCAGAGCCTTCGTCACATACCGTGCTTAAAAACAGCACGCCTTTTTTCTTACAATATTCAAGCAGCGGTTCGATCCACTCAGCGGGCATTTCCATTGATTGCACCAAAGAAAAAATAGAGACGTTTTTTCCCGCAGCGGTTTTGTATAAGCCGGGGTCTTTCTGATACATTTTGTCAGCCTGAAACATTTGGAACTTGACCGCGTCCGCGCCGGCCTCACTGGCCGCATCTATCAATTCAAACGCCTGGCTCAGTTTTCCGTCATGATTAATTCCGGCTTCGGCGATGATGAATACGGGCGAACCTTCGCCGATTGACTTCGTTCCGATTTTGCATGATGCCATCAGTCCGCCTCCTTCCCGGGCCACACATGATAGTAGTAATAGGACGCATCCGCTTTAAATCCCATTCTTTCATACAGGCGGATGGCTCTTACATTGTGGAGCTGCGTTCCCGCTGATACAGTCTTATGCTGAAAACGCAATGATTGTTCAATCACGTGCGCCGCTAAATGGTATCCCGCTCCTTTTCCTTCAAAGCCCGGCTTTACCGCCATCAGATCAAGGACGAATTCATCGCCTTTAGACAGCCCCTGAACAAAGCCCGCGGTCTCTCCCTTATATTTGGCGAGGAATTGTAACGAAGCTCTTCCTTCCGCGTTATTCCGCGCCCACTCTTCAAACAGGCGGTTTGCACTTTCATAGCTGAGATGGGGGTCTTGATAATACCTGCTTTTTGTAAAGGCGTCGCGGGCCAGCCGGCTGATCGCTTCCGTGTCGCCGGGTCCGGCTTCTGTAATCTCAAACGGCGGCGTGCTGTTATATACACGCACCGGACTGACGAGCTTGAGAAGACTACCTACAAAATAAGCGTTCGGAAGCTGCTGCACGACCTGCATCGCGCCGATATCTTCAGCCGGTATTTTAATAAATATAAAATCAGTGCCGTCCGCCCGCCTTGCCGCGTAAAATTCCTGAAACAGCCTTTTGAGCTGTCCGGTGCTGTTTGCGGCTGCAAGCTTCACATTGATGATATTTTTTCGGAACAATTGACTTTCCCACGAAGAGTTTTCATATAAAATCACGCCTTGAAGGCTGTTTTCTTCCAATAAACAGAGCGACGATTCATAGGCTTCCGGCTGAATGCCCTTCTGATGCAGGAAGGCATGAATCATGTCCTGCGCAAGATTTTCCCTCAGTCTGTACACCTAATCAGCCCCTTTGACGATATCCGTAACGGCTGCAATGACGTATTCAACGTCATCATCTGTCATTGACGGATAAAGAGGGAGTGATACGGTGCGGTGATAATACGCGGCCGCGGCCGGAAAATCAGTTTCCTTATATCCGTACGTTTTTTGATAATACGGATGGAACGGAACCGGAATAAAATGAACACTTGTGCCGATATTATATTGGTCTTTCAAAGCGGAAATCAGATCGTTCCGGCTGATCCCGGCCTCCTGCTCCTCTATTTGAAGAACATACAGATGCCATGCATGCCGCCCGTCATCACTGACATATGGGACGGTCAGCCCTTTCATGTCTCTGAAAGCGTCCTGGTAGCGGCTTGCAATGTCAGCCCTTCTTTGCTGCATGCTGTCAATCCGTTTCAGCTGATGAAGCCCAAGCGCTGCCTGAAGATCAAACATATTCATTTTATAGCCGGGCGTTTCGACCTCGTAGTACCAGCTTCCGTTTGAAGAATAGCGGTTCCACGCGCCTTTGCTCATGCCGTGAAGGCTGAGCACCCTGATCTGATCGGCAAGCCCGTCATCGTCCGTCGTCAGCATGCCGCCTTCACCGGTTGCCAGGTTTTTTGTCGCGTAGAAGCTGAATGCCGTCGCATCACCGATTGATCCGATCATTTTCTGTTTATAAGTGGTATACACGGCATGTGCGGCATCCTCTAAGACAAATAACTGATGCTTTTCGGCAATGGCCAGAATCTGATCCATATCACACGACTGGCCGGCGAAATGAACGGGTACAATCGCTTTTGTCCGCGGGGTGACGGCCGCCTCAATTTTTTCAGGGTCTGCATTCAGCGTAAGCGGATCGATGTCAGCAAACACCGGAACGGCGCCTGTGTGCACGATTGTATTGGCTGTTGAACTGAACGTCACGGCAGACGTGATGACCTCGTCACCGGGACCGATCCCTTTCGCTTTCAGGGCCAAAAACAAAGCGGCGGTACATGAGTTCAGCGCGATCGCGTGCTTTGCCCCCGTCCAGGCGGCAAAGGCTTTTTCAAACGCCTCTACTTTCGGTCCCTTTGAAAGCCAGCCCGATTCAAGCGTATCAATAACCTCCTGAATTTCGTCCTTCCCGATCATGGGCAATGAATAGGGAAGAAAAGCTGATCTTTTTTGCACCATTTTTTTGCGCTCCTATCTTTTTATGAAGGGTCAACCCGTCTGAAGCTGACTCCGGTTTTTTCCTGAAGCACTTGGCATAAAGCGGCAAGCGAATCCTGAACCGGGTAGTTCGCGGCGACAAAAGCACGGCGCGCCTGTTCCGCTTTTTGATATGCTGCGGGGCTTTCGCATATCCGGATTAATTCCTGAGCGAGTGCCTGCGGGTCCTCAAAGACAAATTCTCCAAGTGAATGATAATAAGGGTATCGGCGGGTTCCCGCTGATTTTCCGATCAGCACGGGCTTTTGAAACAGCATCGCTTCAAGACCGACCGTTGATGTCTGTGTCACCGCAGCGTCAGCATACGGGAGAATATCATACAGCTCCATCTCTTTTTTGATGATTTTGCCTGCTTTATATTTCCGCAGCACCTGATTGTAAGCATCCAGCTTGTTTTTGCCGATTTCCCACGGATGCGGTTTAATAATGAGCTGCATGTTCTTTTGGCCGGCAAGCTCTTCAAGCACTCCCGTATAAAATTCATCAGAAAACGGCTGCGTGGCGATCAGCACCGTCCGCTGTGACGGGAGAAAAGAAAGTTTGCGGTAAAACGTGTCCCGATCTATCGGCTCTCTTGAGAAAATCTCGTCGAAACGGGGATGCCCCGTGATGATGATTTGTTCCTCCCTGCAGCCTTTTGCTTTATACCACTCCGCTTCATAAGCCCCGAATACGGCCTGATAGTCCGTAAATACGGGCAGAAACGCTTCATCTCCCATGAGCGCTCCGTGCTGCAGACAGATGCTGACGGCGTTTTTTTCGCGGACATCAGCGCCAGCACACGGCTGTAAATATCCTCCGTCGTGCCGACTACAACGGCTGAAATCTTCTCGGCCGTAAACAAAATATCAACGGCGTCAATCGCTTCAATAAATAACGGGATGTCTTTATACAAACGTTCCTGAAATTCTCTGTTTCCAAAAGCGGGATGGCTGTGAAGCTCTTTCAAAATGGAATGGGCTTTTTCAATATAAGGGACGGGGTTCCCTTTTTGTCCCATTTCCGTCAGCTCCAATTTGCAGATAACGGGCAGCCCATGATGGTCAGGCAGACTCCACCTGGCCAGTACCGCTGTTTTTGCCGGATCAAACTGCCGGTAATTTCCCTCGGTGAACCGAAGATGATCGAAATGCAGAATGACTTTTCCGTTTACCGGTTTCTCATCTGTTTTCTTAATGTTTTGCCTTTTTTGATCATAATAAGGCTGAATACCGGCTTCAGGAATATGCTGATCCGCCGGACCGAAAAGCTCTGGGTTCTGCTCCATGTTCTCCCGAAGCGCCGGACTGATATATTGATAAAAATTACTGATCAATGCGAGCGGGATGTCTTTGTAGCGAAGTGACTGAAAAAGGTCAATATACTGCCGGTACAGCACCCAATAGTTCGCTAAGTATGCCGACAAGCCCTCACCCCTTTCCAAGCTTTTTTAATGATTCCCTCAGCTCCCGGCACGTGGTCTGCTGCGGAAGGCTGTTCACAAACTCGTTTTTCTCCGCCGCGAAAAGCTGATAATGGATGGATTGATCGGTAATATAATTGATATCAAGCTCCTCAGAAATCGGGTAAAACGGATAAAAATGATTCACTCTCCAGAAAAAACGGGCGTCACCGATACGGTAAAACGCGGGGCTTTCATCCCAATAGGAACCGAATGCCGATTTGACCTGTTCCAGCACGGAAAACCGGTGCATGACCGAACAATGGTCAATGGCGCACGGCGCGTTCCACACGATCCGTTCGGCGGGCCTGGCCGTCTCCTTCACCGTCTCTTTCCGCTGATTCAGATGATAGGTTTTGGAACTTGAATACACGACGGCTTTTTCCGGGTCTTCATCAAGCTCTTTCACCATTTTCTCGAGCCGTTCCGGCACATACGTGTTGTCGTCGGTCGCATACGTCACGTACTCGCCCTCCGCCATTTCTATTGCCTGATTAATCAAGGCGGCGTAGCGTGTTTTTTCCGTTCTTTCTTTGACGCCCGATACATCGCTTTGATAAAACCGGACGCGGTCATCCGTGAGAAAAGGACGTATTTCCGCCAATGTCGCTTCATTTGAGTTGTCATCCATAATGAACAGTTCAAAGTCTGTAAACGTCTGAGACAGAATACTTTTAATAGAGCGGGCCACATAGTCACTTTTGTTATAGCTCGTCATGATCACTGACACTTTAGGCAACTCGTCACCCCCTTTTCGCACCTGAAACTACCGCTATCATATGTTCCTTATGCGGAAGATGCGCTAGGAAGACAGACTATTATGTGAAAAGTCAGCATTGCGCGCACAAAAAAAGCCGGCTCTGATGTCCGGAAACATTGGATCGTATTTTCTTTTTTCGCATAAATCTTTCTTTGGGCTCATATGGTGGAATAGATAAAAACAGCAGCCGCTCTGTCGGCTGTCTGATACTTGTCAGGAGGTTTCAGCATCAAGAGGTTTTCATCAAAGGAGGAACAATATGAAACCGAAAAAGAATCAATATCAGCAAATGCAGGGGATGGGGATGGGAATGGATATGCAAGGATTCCAGCCGCAGCTCGGGCCTAATCCTTATCCGCAGCCTCAGGGCCAAGGATCACAAATGATGCCGATGCAGCAGCAAATGACAATGCCGATGCAGCAAGGCCAGCAGGGCTTCGGCGGGGGGTTCCCCGGCCAGCCGCAGCAGCAGGGCGGCGGCAGCTTTCAAATCCCGTCAGGTCCATCATCGTCACAAAACGTTCCCGGCATGCTGCCGATTGAAGAGTCATACATTGAAAATATTCTGCGGTTGAACCGGGGCAAAACGGCGACGATTTATATGACATTTGAAAACAGCAAAGAATGGAATTCAAAGATTTTCCGCGGTGTGATTGAGGCGGCGGGACGTGACCATATCATCATCAGCGATCCGAAAACGGGCACCCGCTATCTGCTTCTGACCATTTACCTTGATTACATCACGTTTGATGAGGAAATCGCTTATACTTATCCGTACTCCATGTCTTCTTATTCTCCGAGATAAATCAAAAAGCCAATCGCTCACTTGACAGAGGATTGGCTTTTTTCTTTATAAATATTTGACGGCCGCGACGATAATCATAATCCAAGAGATGATAAACGCCACGCCGCCGAGCGGTGTAATCGCGCCGAGAATGGAAATCTGCGTCACGCTCAATACGTACAGGCTTCCTGAAAACAGAACGATGCCCGCAAACATCAGCCAGCCCGCGACAGAAACACTGCCTGCGCCAGAAAGCTTTTCGGCCAAAAACGCGACAGCCAGAAGACCGAGCGCGTGATACATATGATATTGCACGCCTGTGTGCCACACCTGCAAATATTTATCGGGGATTTTCCCTTCAAGCCCATGCGCGCCGAAAGCGCCCAGCGCCACGGCCAATAAAGCGTTAATCGCACCAAGAATAATAAACACTTTCATCTATTTTTCTCCCGCCTTTTCGTTAAAGTTTCCAATTCAATCATAACCCAACATCGGCAAAATTCAACGTCCGTCATCCGATGACACGAGATTGTCGGATTTTTCTTTTTGATAAGCTGGATTCGGTCAATCGCTATCGCCAGCAGCGTCCCGAGCACAAGGCCGTTGCTTAAGAGCGAAATCAGGATCGGATGCATCCCTGATAACGCGCTCTCCGGCACAAACATTACGCCGACCCCCGTGAGGAGCGCCAGACCGATAATGGAGCGGATTCGTTTTTGCTCCGCTTTCTCATAAGAGTCAAACTCTGTAAAGGCAAGACCCGCCATCGTGGAGAAAACGACGAAGTTTACCGCAAAGCCGACCGGTGAGGGCAGACTCGCAAACGCATTCATAAATAGCGGGATCATACTGATGATCATGACAAATACACTTCCCAAAAGAAACGGCTTTTTCGAAGGAAGCTTCGTCGTCTCAATAAAACCGGCCGCCCCTGAAATCGGCACAGGCGCAATGCCCCCTGACAGTCCGCTCAAAAGGTGGCTGATCGAAGCCGCAAACCCTGCCGGACGCTCACGCCGTTTCCCAACGGTGCCGCCGAATTTTTTCACCGCCGCTTCTACAACCCGGATGCTCGCGAGCATGTTGACAATCAAAAGCACGGTAATGAAGAGTGACGTAATGATCAAGCCGCTGTCAAACACGGGTTTTCCAAACGGAAAAAGAACCGGCAGCTGAATCACGCGATCCGGTATTTGAATCGGTTTGGCAGCGCCGAAGACGGCGAATAAGATCCATCCGCCGGCAAGCGAAAGGAGAATCGCATACTGTCTTAAGAACGTAACATTCGATCGGGACATGATGAACATCGCCGCCGTCACAACCATGGCGAGCCCGAATACAAGGCCGTCGACGCTGTTTTTTAAATAGCCGATGCCCAAAAGGCCTTTCACAATCGGCTGACTCAGCTGCATGACCAACAGCAGCAGATACACACCGGTCACAACCGGCGTAAACAGCACGGCCAGCCGTTCAATCACTTTAAAAAGGCTGAACAAAAAGAAAAAGACAGCGCTTAATAACAGCGCCCCCTGCAGCGCCCGCAGCGTCTCGCCGAATGTCGCAAACACCGTGCCCGTCAGTCCGCCGTAAATCGTGTATACGCCCCACCATAAGCCTGCCGGGCTTTCATTAATCGGCAGACGATGTCCCTGGAGACATTGGATGACCGCAGCGACGCCAAGCACAAAAAATGTGCTCTGAATCAATGCGGCAGAATCGGCATGGTTCAAGTGAAATGATTGTGCGATGGCGACAGGAACTACAATCGCAGCCGCAATCATAAATGCCGTCCATTGCAAACCCCCGAGTATCAGTTTCAAGTCAATCAACCTCTCCTGTTAAAAATCGAAAATGGAATCCCCGTTTCCGTCTTCCTCACGTTCGTCTTTCGCTTTTTTCTGATATTGGTTCAGCCCGGCGCTGCCCATCATTTTTTCAAGCAGCAGCGGGTCTGTCGAAGGAGACGCGGAAGGTTTCGGCGCCGCTTTCGGAATCGGATTCTGCACAGGCGCCGGAGCGGTGTGCGTCTGAGTGCCGAGCACGACATCACACAGAGAGCGGATGGCGGCCGAGTGCATTTTGACCTCCTCGATGCGGGTCGCCGTTTTCGCCTGCCTCAGTTCTTCTTCCATCTTCTGAATCAAAGCAGAAATATGTATGTTCATGAGTAAATCCTCCAGCAGTAATTTGTCTTCTTCCTGCATTTTATCAAATTTCTGAGCGAATCGCAGAATGGAGTTTGTTATTTTTTCTGACGGCATTCCGCCCGGAACATCAAAAAAGACGCTTCCGCCGGGCGGAAGCGCCTCAAAAAACCGTTTATTGCGGCAGGTCGGGGATGCACCAATCGATCGGCTGCTCCCCCATTTTTTCAAGGGCGGCGTTTGTACGGGAAAACGGTCTGCTCCCGAAAAAACCGTTCCTTGCCGAAAACGGGCTCGGATGAGTCGATTCAATAATAATGTGTTTCGATGTGTCAATGCGCTCTTTTTTCATCTGCGCGTGACGCCCCCACAGGATAAAGACAATCGGCTTCTCTCTTTCATTCACCACATCAATGATGCGGTCAGTGAGCCGCTCCCACCCTTTGCCTTTGTGGGAATTGGCCTGCCCGCGGCGAACCGTAAGCACTGTGTTTAACAAAAGCACTCCCTGCTTCGCCCAGCTGACGAGCGATCCGTGGTTCGGTACGGAGCAGCCGATATCGTCCTGAAGCTCTATGAAAATATTTTTCAAAGACGGCGGCTGTCTGACCCCGGGCTGAACGGAAAAACTAAGCCCATGCGCCTGTCCTGGCCCGTGATACGGGTCCTGTCCGAGAATGACCGCTTTTACATCCTCATAGGGCGTATAATGCAAGGCGTTAAAAATATCATGGCTGTCAGGATAAATCGTTTGGCTGCTGTATTCTTGTTTCAGCATCTCTCTCAGCTCTTGATAATACGGTTTGTCAAATTCATCTTTCAGCTGATTCCACCAGCTGTCTTTTAAAAGCTGTTTCAAACTGTCCGTCCCCCTTATGAACTGTGCAGTCTTGAATGGACGGGCTTTCCGTCCCACACAATGTCAGTCGGCGCCTCCCGCCTCTTCATGTCCGGCTCTTCAAGAAGAACCGCGAAGTTTTTCGTCGGGAGCTCCCCAAGCCCGTGCTTTTCGCTTAACCGGTCTAAGTACCGCTTCCGTTTGCCGCCGAGATCCGCGGACTGATTGCCGCCTCCCTCAAAAAACGCATATATGACGCTTGCGCAAGGAACACGCTTCACACAGTGCTGTTTCGCGGCGCGCAAATAAAAGTCCCAGTCCCAATAATTATGGACATCCGGATCAAAATACCCTAACGTGTCATGCAAAGAACGTCTGTACATGCTGCCTGACGGAACGTACGTGGAAAATACCCGCATATCCGCATAATCGGCCGTATAGGCGAATGGCTTTCGTGACACCGGGTATCTCGTGCCGCCCCGTTCTTCAAATGACACAATTTCCGCGTCAGAATGGACAAAATCCGCATCAGCAAGTGCAGCCGCCATTCTTTTCAAATGGCCCGGCGTAATGAAATCATCATCATCGCACAGCATGATGTAATCACCCGACGCTTTTTTCACACCTGCGTTCCGCGCTTCCACATGTCCGGCATTCTGTTCTAAATCAATAATCTGAATCTGCAGATCGCTGTACAGCTGCTTCGCTTGTTCGACCGATTCCCCGGCATCATTTACGATGATGACTTCATAAGGCTTAATGGTCTGCCTGGAAATCGACTCCAGCAGTTCACACAAAGCCGGAATCCGATTATACGTGACTATGACAATTGATATATTCATGACCCGCTCCTTCTGCTTTTTCTCATGTTCTATTAAAACATAAAGCGGCGGAGAGATCAGGGGGGATTTTTGATTTCGGCCCATTCAGAAACAAATCCAGGTCATCCCCGCCAGCAAAACCAGAATGATCAGAAGGTCTCCCCAAACAGTGCATACCGCCTTGGCATTAAGTCTGCCCGCATCCATGGCATTCCAAAGTTTTGATTGATAAACAGGCACCAGCACCATCGCATAGCATGTGCACAAGCAGACAAAAGCCGGCGGGACAAGCGCACATCCATCCTCATGCCAATCATGAATCAGTTCCGGTATACTCACCCCGCTGTCAATGTACAAGTATAATATACCCGCCAGCGGAATGAGCGAGCTGATCTGCAGCTCGAAAAGCTTCACCTTCCACTCACGCGCAAACGAAACGGCCCAAATCCATCCCAGCGCATAAAACAATAGAAGAAGCAAAATACTGAAAACAACAAAAATAGCGTCTTGCATCCCATTCAGAAACATAATAAAAAGACTCACAACGGGCAATGCAAGAACCAAGCCGCAGACGGTAAATACGGTAACGGCTATTTGGGCGCACGCACCGTACATCCACGAACCTAATCTCATTTTAACACCCCTATATAGATTTCCTATGTATATAGTGAAAAAGATCAGGCAAGTCTCTGCCTGCCTGCGTAAAAACCCATTTTGCCGCAAAACGGAAAACATACCGTCACAACGGCGCATACTGCCGCAAAACTCGGTGTGACCGCCGAAGGAAACAGCCCAGCCGGAACCAGATTGAACAAAAAGACAAACATAAAACATAGATTCGGCACCATTGAAGCCCATACCGTCCGCTCAGCAAGCTTTTTGCCGCCAGCCCCGAACTCTTTACCAGCTTGATAGCCGATTTGGAACCAATACAGCACATAACCGATCATAATCAGCCATACTGACACGGAAATCCCTTTCCACAGCGCGTCAACTGCGGGATGAATCCTCCACGCGTGCATCATCGTAATCATCGCCCCCATCACAAAAAGACCGCAGTTGCAGAACAGATAAAAGAGCATAAAAGTCCGCGCGGGAACCGCCGAAGCTTTTTGAAAAGCAGAGATAATCTCAGACGGAGTCCCCACTTCCCGCAGAATAAGCTCCATCGCTTCGCTTTCGGTTTTGCCTTTTTCCAGATGATCACAAATGGCATGATGAATATGGCTTTCGATTTCCTTTAATAATTCACGGCTTCCGGCCTTGCCTTCCAGCCCTTTTCTGATTTCCTGCACATAAAGGTCCTTATCCATTCTGCCCGCCCCGCTTCAGCATCCGGTCCATCAGAGCGGAGAACAGATTCCATTCCTTCGTCCGTTCGGCTAGAATGTTTTTTCCTTCATCGGTGATCCGGTAATATTTTCGGTCGGGCCCTTTGGTCTGCTTTTCCCAGTAAGAAGAAATATAGCTTTGGCGTTCAAGCTTATGAAGCGATGGGTACAGCGTGCCTTCCTTCATTTGCAGTTCATTCCCGCTTCTTTTCTCCATTTCTTTCACAAGTTCATACCCGTACATGGGCCGTTCATTCAGCAGCGTCAGCACCAGAATGACCGTGCTTCCCTTTACAAGCTCCCTGTTGAGCATTTATTTTCTCACCCTTACCTAGTAATCTTATGTAGGTATTGTACGCACATCCCCCGGGGCTGTCAAATCATTCCTCCAAGCCTTCCGTATTGTGATCGGGAGAAAATCTAACTATAATGAGATATAAAACACTGATGGAGGCCATTGATATGTCAATGCACAAAGCACTTACTATTGCCGGTTCTGATTCCAGCGGCGGCGCGGGAATTCAGGCCGATTTAAAAACATTTCAAGAAAAAACGTATACGGAATGACGGCTTTGACCGTGATCGTAGCGATGGACCCGGAGAACAGCTGGGATCATCAAGTATTTCCGATTGATGCCGATACGATTCGCGCACAGCTGGCGACGATTGTTGACGGAATCGGCGTAGACGCCATGAAAACGGGAATGCTCCCTACCGTGGAGATCATAGAGCTTGCGGCGAAAACGATTAAAGAAAAACAGCTGAAGAATGTCGTTATCGATCCTGTCATGGTCTGCAAAGGAGCGAACGAAGTGCTGTATCCGGAGCATGCCGAAGCGCTTCGCACCCAATTGGCGCCGCTGGCAACCGTCATCACGCCAAACCTGTTTGAAGCAAGCCAGCTGAGCGGTATGGATGAATTAAAAACGGTGGAAGACATGAAAGAAGCGGCCAAGAAAATTCACGAACTCGGCGCGAAATATGTATTGATTACAGGCGGAGGCAAATTGAAACATGAAAAAGCGATCGACGTGCTGTATGACGGAGAAACCGCGGAAGTATTAGAAAGCGAAATGATTGATACACCTTACACGCACGGAGCCGGATGCACATTCTCCGCCGCCGTGACGGCCGAACTGGCCAAAGGCGCTGAAGTGAAGGAAGCCATCTATGCGGCAAAAGAATTTATCACTGCGGCAATCAAAGAATCTTTCCCGCTGAACCAATACATCGGACCGACTAAACATTCGGCGATGCGTCTTAGCGGAAAATAAAATAAATATCCCCCTCATGATCGAGGGGGATTATTTCATTTTTTTCGCGGATGACCGCAAAAACATCTCAATCGATTGCACAAACAGCGCATATTCCTTCATCTGTTCATATGTATGCCTCAGCCGATCACTCCATTCATTGTGCGGCTCAGCCCTCTTGAGCATGCGATTCAGCTGAAGCAATACTTCTTTATATTCTTCCCGCTTATCTTCCACTTGCTCTGCGGCTTTGACAAGTAAACATTTCGGCGTCATCTTCTGATTTTTCAAAACTGAGAAAACAACTCCTTTTATTCCTGGAATCATAGGCTTTCGTTTGAAGAATAGCACAGATGGCATAGGTTTCACATAAGAAAAAAGAACGATTTTCTACAAAAGTGTCCAAATTGAGGCATTTATTTCCGTTTTTCCAACCGAAGTGACGGTTACGTCATCATTTCCCGGGAAAGGAAAATATCTGGCGCTGAATACCTCTTCTCCATCATTCAAAAACAATTCAATGGAGGATGCATCCAGAAAGAGCTGCACGGAATGCACCTCGCTGATGGCGCAGCTTCTCTTTTCTTTTTCTTCTCCGCTGAAAGCAGTGCGCTCCAGCACAGCCAGCCCCTCTTCCTGATGAAATATAAACCGGGCCGCGCCCCGAATTGAGATTTCAAAACCGGAGGATTCGCAAGTGATGTCTTCCAGCAGCACTTCAGCCCGGGACGCATCTTTCACCGGGAGGCTTACAGACGAGCAATTCAATTGAAGACGGCGCTTTTGTTCATCCGTGCGGCGCGATTTCATTTCCGGGAGCGGACGCTGTATGATTCTGCCGTTGGACAGTGACAGCTGTCTCGGCATCGTTAAGCAGTGAATCCAGTGATACGCATGTGTCGGATGTTTGTCCTCATGCTGATCCGGAACGCCCATCCACGCGAACAGAATCCTCCGCCCCTTATCATCTTCCAGCGTCTGCGCCGCATAAAAATCAAATCCTCTGTCAAGCTCCGTAAATTCACCATGCTTAAATTCTGGCGGCTCTGTATGCAGCCTGCCGAGGAAATAGCCCGCCTGGTGGCTGTTATGATATTTTATCCCGTCGGCTTCAAGCCCCTGTGGACATACGAGCAGCACGTCGGTTCCGTCAAGGGAAAACAGGTCGGGACATTCCCACATATAGCCGAATGACCCGAGACCGCCCGAGTCCGCCCCCGCAATCGAACCGAGAAACGTCCAATCCGTCAGGTTCTCTGATTTGAACAATACAGCGCTTCCGGTGAGCTTTTCTGTCTGCGCGCCGAGCACCATGTAATACGCTCCGTCTTTCTTCCAAACCTTCGGATCACGGAAATGAGCGGTATAGCCTTTTGGGAGACGCGCGACGATTCCTTTTTTTCAAATACGATCCCGTCTTCGGATACGGCGAGGCATTGATACGTTTCCCGATTTCCTTCTCCGTCACGGACATTGCCTGTGTACATCAGGCAGAGCCGCCCGTCTTTTTCGATGGCGCTTCCGGAATAACAGCCGTTTTTGTCATACCACTCACCCGGCGCAAGCGCGATTTCTTCCTCTTTCCACTCAACGAAATCCTTCGTCGTCACATGCGCCCAAAATTTCGCGCCGTGCCCCGTATGAAATGGCTGCCATTGAAAAAACAAGTGATATACGCCGTTCCATTGGATCACGCCGTTAGGATCATTTAAAAGCCCGACCGGCGGCATAACATGATAGTTCTGGCGGTATGGATCTGACGCGGCTGTTTCTCCCCGCTTCTTTTTCACTTCCTCAGCCTGCAGGCGCAACTCTTGATCCGTTGTCCTCATTTGACGGCCTCCTTTTCTTTAGCTCCCATAATGTAAGCGGCAATAAACGCCGAAACAGAGGCGATGCCCATTCCGATCAGATAGTTTATAAGATTTCCTAAACCGAGCGGAGCCGTGATGGCAATCATCGGAATTCCGGTCAGACCGTAAGCATTGGCTGCGACACCGGTCACCACGACATAGGCCCCTCCCAGCGCTCCGCCGATCATTCCCGCGATAAACGGCTTACGGTACCTTAGGTTCACACCGAAAATGACTGGTTCTGTTACGCCGAGAAAAGCGGAAAATGCGGCAGGCAGAGCGATTTCTTTCATTTTCACTTTTTTTGTCAGGAAAAATACAGCCAGCCCCGCCGCACCCTGAGCGACATTCGCCATCGACCAGATAGGAAGGATATAGTTTCTGCCCAAATCAGCGATGAGGCCGGCCTCAATCGCATGAAAGCTGTGATGCACACCGGTAAGCACAATAAGCGGATAAAGACCGCCGAAAAGAAGTCCGGCAACAATGCCCGCATGATCATACACATATGTCAGCGAGACGGTAATGCCTGATCCGATCGCCCTGCCAAGAGGACCTATTGCGATAAAGGTGATAAATCCTGTGACAATCACCGTGACAAACGGCGTGACCAATAAATCGAATGCGTGAGGCACAATTTTTCTCGTGCCCTTTTCCACTTTGCTCATAATGTAAACGGCTAACAGTACGGGGATGACCGTCCCTTGGTAGCCGAGCAGCGCAATGTCGAAGCCGAAGAGCTGCATAAAATCAGGTGATGCATCCGCAAGCCCCCACGGATCTAAAAGCGAAGGATGGATCATAATTCCTCCGAGCACAGCACCGAGATAGGCATTACCGCCAAATTCCTTCGCCGCGCTGAACCCGATGAATACGGGCAGGAAGATAAACGCCGCGCTTGAAAACATGTCTAAAAGCTTAAACAGCGATGATTGTTCAGACACCCAGTGAAAAGCCTTCATCATGCCGAGCAGCCCCATTAAAAGTCCGCTTGCCACGATAGCCGGAATGATGGGAACGAATATGTTAGACAGTGTTTTCGCAAATCTTGCGGCCGGATTCAGCTTTTTTTTCGCTGCGTCCTGATGTGTCTCACGATCCTCCCGCCCCAAATCGGCTTCTTTTGAAACAGCGTCATACACTTTATTCACAAGACCGGTGCCGAATATAATCTGATATTGTCCCGAGCTGCTGAAAGCCCCTTTTACTCCTTCTATCTCCTCAATGCCGGCCTGGCTGATCTTCTGTTCATCTTGAATGACGAGCCTGAGCCGTGTGGCGCAATGTGTCGCGCTGATGATATTTGATTTCCCTCCGATGTGTTTGATAAGCTGTTTTGCCGTTTCTTGATAATTCATGATGTATCCCCCTTTCTAAAATCAAAAAAGACCTAAAATTCGCCAACGAAAAAGGTCAGCATGATCCCTTTTTCATGTACGCAAATTTTAGGTCTTGCCTGCATTACCAGTCACAATCCCGCAGATTCAGTTTTTTAATGCGCTTTCATTTTATTTCATGATAGCGCTTTCGTCAATATGTTTTCAAAAAAAAGTCTGTTTCTCGAAACAGACGTGTTATTCCGGGTTTTTTTGCAGACGCTGGACATGCAGCGTAATATAGCCGGCCTCGGATTCCGGCAGTTCCAAATCATATTCATTTTTTAAGAACGCCGCCAGTTCAAGCGCACACCGATAAGCAAACGGATACTTTTTTTGGATGAAATAAAGCATCTCCTCGTCCATGGAATGGAGTGCTTCATTTGAGTCCAACCGGCTGACCGCATACCGCAAGTGCGTGACGAGGCGCTGATAGGAAATACTGTCTTCATCCACCTTCTGTTCGAAAAAGGATTCGATCTTTTCGATCATTTCTTTGATCATGGTTGTATGCTTCATCGCCGAATACATGCTTTTGGCATCCGCCTTAGCAGTGTGGATATGAAGCGCGATATACCCCGCCTCATCATCAGGCAATGATATACCGAGGGTTTGTTTCACGTGTTCAACCGCCCAGCGGCCGATTTCATATTCTTTTTTATAAAGCGCCTTAATTTCATGAAGCAATCGGTTATGCACCTGAAGGCCGTTTTGAATCCTTTCGATCGCAAAGGATAAATGGTCCGCCAGCGCAATGTGGATGTGATCGTTCAAAGGTGCCGCAAGCTCTCCCTCCGCATGGCTGATGATATCTTCAGCCGCCTCTATATGCTCTTCGGGAAGCGTTTCTAACACTTGTTTGAACTTTTCATTTTCGTCGTGCACGACAAATATTTTTTCAATTTTATGTTTTTGAATCACATCATTTTTTCTCTTTTGAAAAGCGATTCCGGGACCCATTACGATCTTTTCCCGTCCGTCTTCTTTTATTAACGCCGCATTGTTATTTAATACTTTGTCTATTCTCAAGAGGTTCGCTCCCGTTCATATGTTTAGTGGGATTGTACCCTCTTTTTCATATGATGTAAAGGTGCCGGACCCGCGCGCTCCCGTTTCGGCAATTCTTTGCGGACAGGCATCCATCGGTTTTTATCCAGCCTGCCGCGGGCCGATTTCGTTTCATCGGTCAAATCCGCCGATCGGACACGGCTCACAAACGAAAAAGCCCCAGCCGTCCGCTTCGCTTTCTTATGATAAGCCGCTTGGTTTCCGTACACGGCGGCTAATGGATATCTTCCGTTACCCAGCGCCATCCAGTTCATCAGAAAGACCATCCACACCCGTAAAGATACTAGCAAACGTTTCATTGCAAATCATCCCTCCGCTTCTTTTTGACAGACAGCTTGTTCGCAGGCCTGTTTTTCTCTCCGCTTTAACGGAAAAGGCGGCCGATCCTTCTCCGCTAAAAACTAGCGGGTCTAGCAACCCTATGACTCTATGATAGACGCGGCCGGGCGAATTGTTTGTCACAATATGAGTGAAAAAACAAACTAGTTTTCAGAAGTTTTGTTGAAAGCTGATGGAAATGACCTGAAAAATGGAAAAGCCGATAAAAAAGTTATACACACCTTATCCCTTGGTTAAGCACAGCTTAAACACAGGGTATATCCACATATCCACAAACTCGATCTATATTTTGTATAGGAACACTCGTTCCCAACAATATATATACACAATTTTATTCAGTTATACACAGGATTCTGTGTATAACTCCCTCCTTATTCACAGACCAATTTCCATAAATGAGTCATATGTCACAAGGATTATTTTGAATTTTCAAGAAATATATACTAGATTTCTATTTCAGATAAAGAAAAGGGGGAAACACGATTGAAAAAAGGAATCATCCGTTATCTGCTTCCGGCTTTTGTCTTATCCTTTACCTTATCCACAAGTTCACAGGCTGCGCCGGCTTCAAAACCGCAAACTCCTGATCTTGAGAAGGCTGAGGTGTTCGGTGACATTGATATGACCACCGGCAAACAAACGACAGTCATCGTCGAGCTGAAGGAAAAGTCACTGGCGGAAGCAAAGGAACTCGGCAAAGCACAGACAAAAAGCAAGCTGAAAAGCGAACGCTCAAAAGTGAAAAAGAAAGCGCTCAAAACCATTAAACACGGAAAAATCAACAGGGAATATGAGCAAGTGTTTTCCGGCTTCTCCATGAAACTCCCGGCAAATGAAATCCCCAAACTGCTGAGTGATCAGGATGTCAAAGCGGTTTATCCGAACGTCACCTATCATACCGATCAGCTGAAAGATAAAGACATCACCCTATCTAAGGATGCCGTGTCTCCGCAGATGGATGACAGCGCGCCTTATATAGGGGCAAATGACGCGTGGAAGCTCGGCTATACGGGAAAAGGCGTCAAGGTGGCCATTATTGATACCGGTGTCGAATATAAACACCCTGACTTAAAGAAAAATTTCGGACAATATAAAGGATACGATTTTGTGGATAACGATTACGATCCTGAAGAAACGCCGTCCGGTGATCCGAGAGGCGCGTCGACTGACCACGGAACCCATGTCGCGGGCACGGTAGCGGCAAACGGAACGATTAAAGGCGTAGCGCCGGATGCTACACTCCTTGCCTACCGTGTGCTCGGTCCGGGCGGAAGCGGAACAACGGAGAACGTCATCGCCGGCATTGAACGCGCCGTACAGGACGGAGCGGATGTCATGAACCTTTCTCTCGGCAATTCTGTGAATAACCCGGACTGGGCGACAAGCACGGCGCTTGACTGGGCGATGTCAGAAGGCGTCACGGCCGTTACATCAAACGGAAACAGCGGGCCGAACAATTGGACCGTCGGCTCTCCGGGAACGTCCAGAGAAGCCATCTCCGTCGGAGCGACCCAGCTGCCGCTGAACGAGTACGCCGTCTCCTTCGGTTCCTATTCCTCAGCGAAAGTAATGGGCTACAACAAAGAAGATGACATAAAAGCACTGAATAAAAAAGAAACAGAGCTCATAGAGGCGGGTATCGGCGAGCAAAAGGATTTTGAAGGCAAAGATCTGAAAGGAAAAGTCGCGGTCGTCAAACGGGGCAGCATCGCCTTTGTGGATAAAGCAGACAACGCCAAAAAAGCGGGCGCGATCGGTATGGTTGTGTATAACAATGCTCCGGGAGAAATTGAAGCCAATGTACCGGGCATGTCCGTGCCGACGGTTAAGCTTTCATCAGAAGACGGCGAAAAACTCGTCAGCCAATTAAAAGCGGGCGGCACAAAAGCGACATTCCATTTATCCGTCGCTAAATCGCTCACTGAACAAATGGCAGACTTTTCGTCACGCGGCCCGGTTATGGACACGTGGATGATTAAACCTGACGTCTCCGCTCCCGGCGTAAACATCGTGAGCACCATTCCGACCCATGATCCGGCCGACCCGTACGGCTACGGATCGAAGCAGGGAACGAGCATGGCTTCTCCGCATGTAGCCGGCGCAGCTGCCGTCATCAAGCAGGCCAAACCGAAATGGAGCCCGGAACAAATAAAAGCCGCTCTCATGAACACGGCGGAAACCTTAACGGACGCGGACGGTGACGTATACCCGCATAATGCGCAAGGCGCCGGAAGCATCAGAATCATGAAGGCGATCAAAGCAGACTCCCTTGTCGCCCCGGGAAGTTATTCTTACGGAACGTTTATGAAAGACAAAGGCAATGAAACGAAAAAAGAAACCTTTACGATTGAAAACCAATCGTCCATCAGAAAATCATATCAGCTCGAGTATTCTTTCAACGGCACGGGCATTACCGTTTCGGGCACAGACCGGGTCGTGATCCCCGCTCATCAAACCGGAAAGGTCAATGCGAAAGTAAAGGTCAATGCCAAAAAAGTAAAGGCGGGCACCTATGAGGGAACCGTCACAGTGCGTGAAGGCGGAAAAACAGTCGCAAAAGTGCCGACGCTCCTGATTGTAAAAGAGCCGGACTATCCGCGCGTGACGTCAATCGACGTGCAGGACGGCACAACGCAGGGAACCTACCAAATTGAAACCTATCTTCCGGCGGGAGCCGAAGAGCTTGCCTTCCTTGTATATGACAGTAATCTTGACTTTATAGGCCAAGCCGGCATCTACAAAAAGCAGGATAAAGGCTATCAATATTTCGACTGGAACGGCAAAGTCAATGGTGACACCGCACTTCCCGCAGGAGAATATTATATGCTGGCCTATGCCGCGAACAAAGGGAAATCAAGCCAGGTGCTGACTGAAAAACCTTTTATCATTGAATAACCGAACAGCCCTGCTGGAGCAACAGCAGGGTTTCTTTCTGACTATTCGGCAAAAGCTTCTCGAAGCAGACGGTATGACTGAAGTTTATCTTCAAAATGATGAGTAATGGTTACAGCCATCACTTCTTCCGTTCCATATGCTTTACTGAGAGCCACAATCTGTTCCTTCACTTGCTGCTTCGTTCCGATGATCATCCGATTCCGATTATCGGCAATTCGTCTTTGTTCATACGGTGTATACGTATTGCCGCGGACGGTTTCGTAAGACGGTACGCCGTGAAGCGGAATCCCCTGTTCACCTGCAAGCAGCGTATAATCCATGACAGCCGCGAGTTCCTCCGCTTTCTCCTCCGTATCCGCGCACAGTACAAACACCGCCACGGCTGTTTTTGGTTCTTTTCCTAATACAGAAGGTTTAAATCTGCGCTTATATTGTGCTGTCGTGCTTTCTCCGCCTTCTCCATTAATAAAATGGGCAAACATATAGCCTGCTCCCATTTCTGCGCTCAGAAGCGCGCTTTCCCCCGAAGAACCGAGAAGCCAGACTTCCGGCGCCGTCTTAATAAGGGGTGATGCGGTCAGATTCGGAAAACGGTGATTGTCATCAGCTGCATCATGCAAATACATCGCCAGCTCACGAAGCTGCTGCGGATATTGATCAGCGTTACGCTTCCCGCCGTCATTCAGCGCCCATGATGCGATCGGCATTCCGCCCGGCGCTCTCCCTAATCCGAGATCGATTCTGCCCGGCGTCAACCCTTCAAGCACGCGGAAATTCTCCGCCACTTTATATGCGCTGTAATGCGGAAGCATGACACCGCCTGATCCTACCCGAATGTCATTCGTTTTCGCCGCAATATGACTGATCAGCACTTCAGGGCTTGAACCCGCCAACCGCTCTGAAAAATGATGCTCTGACACCCAAAACCTCTTATATCCGAGCTTTTCCGCCTCCTGCGCCAGTCTTACTGTATTCCGCAGTGCACTTTCCGCAGAACACCCTTCTGATACAGGAGATTGATCCAATATACTTAATGAAATCATCACTGTCACCTCATCAACATCGTACCACTGCTAAGCCGTTTTTTCTTTCTGTATGCTTATAAGCATCCCTGATGATAAACATTTATATACCTTGTTCCATTTTGTCGAAATATGTTACACGTGAAACATAAAAAAACCTCTCCCGGTCAGGAGAGGTTTTTTCTTAATTCTTTTGAAAACCTTTATCTTTTACATATTGATTTAAATAGGTTCTCGGTTTTTGTTTCATGAACTGCAGGATTTGATCAGACCACGTTTCAACCCGCTTGCCGTTTGTCCGTTTATCATAATAATCGGAAATGGTTTCATCATATTCCTTCATATAACTGCGGAAGTTTTCTTCATTCGTATCGTACGTGTTTTCATGATATACGGCTTGTTTCGGCAGGCGCGGCTTTTGACCGGACGGATGAGCGGGATGACCGACTACCAAGCCGAACAGCGGCAGCACATGATCAGGTGTACCAAGCACTTCCGTCACCTGATCAAGTTCATTTCGAATGCCTCCGATATAACAAATGCCGAGTCCCATTGATTCCGCGGCAACACTTACGTTTTGTGCGGCAAGTGCGGCATCAATGACGCTGACCATAAACATTTCCGTATTCTCAAGAAGCTCGGTAATGTTTTCGCCTTTTTCCTCAGCAAGTTTTTTATGACGGTACAAATCAGCGCAAAACACAAACAAGTGCCCGTTATTTTCGACGTAAGGCTGGTTTCCGGCCAGTGCCGCCAGCTTCCGCTTTTTCTCCTTATCGGTTACGCCGATGATGGAGTAAGCCTGCACGTAACTGGACGTTGACGCCGCCTGGGCGCTTTTCACTAATGTATCTATCTCTTCTGCTGTCAGAAGCTCGTCAGTAAATGATCGGATCGACCGATGATTAAGTATAGTTTCGATGGTATTGTTCATATAAAAGCCTCCTTCTTTATATATCATATCCGAAAGGGAATCATGTCAAAAGCGAAATGCTCTAAACAAAAAAAGACAGCCCGAAAAACGAGCCGTCTCACATTAAGAATTGAACAAGTAGCTTTTATATTTCGTCAGCTGCACACTTGCGTTATATACGATCCCGAAGCTGATTAATGTAGAAAGCACCGAGCTCCCCCCCATAGCTGACAAACAGCAGCGGAATACCTGTAACCGGCATAATGCCGATATTCATCCCGATGTTCTGGAAGGTGTGAATCACGATAAGTGCAGTAAACCCTACGCAAAAAAACGCGCCAAATCGGTTAAACGCATGCAAGCGGTCAATCAGCACCACAAGCCTGTAAATTAAAAGAAAACATGACAACCGCAATGGCGCAGCCTAAAAACCCAAAACTTTCACCCAAAATCGCAAAGATAAAGTCAGTCTGTCCCTCAGGTACGTACACCTTCAGATTATGAACGCCGTTTCCGGTAATGCCGCCCGATCCGATCGCCATAACGGCCTGATCCACCTGCCAGCTTTTATCGCTCTCGGCCTGAGTCGTTGCCGCACTGGAGTCAGACATCCACGATGTAATCCGGTTAATTTGATAATCCGCAATGCCGATTGAATTCGCCACATGGGGAAATTCAATTACCAGCACTAAGAAAAGGCCAAGCACAAGCGCGGCCGAACCGCCGATGATGGTGATCAGCTTCCAGTTTACACCAGACATAAACACCATCACCATAACGATAAACAGACAGATCGCACCCGTTCCGGCATCCTGCAAAACGATCATCCCGATCGGAATAACCGTCCATGCCGCAATTTTCAAAAGCAGATTCACATCTTCCCGAAGTGATCTTTGATCTTTCGGGCCCGCCTTCGATATAATGGACGCGACCATCATCATAATTCCTATTTTCGTAAACTCAGAGGGCTGGAGGGTAAAGTTTCCGATTTGAAACCAGCTCTTCGCTCCGTTTTTAATCGGCGCGATGGATTCCGGCGCCACACGCAGAAGGAGCAGCGACAGCACGCCGGCAATCAATACATACAGACTCAGTTTCTCAAGCTGCTCTAAATCAAAGTACAGCAATAATCCGATGAATCCCGCACCTATAACATAGAAGACAATCTGCTTCATCCAGGCACTGCCTCCATACTGCCCGAACTGTCCGGCCGCATAAATCGCCGCAACACTAATTATTAAAAACACACCAAATATAAAAATCAAATCCCCCTGATAATAGGGATTTTGCTGTTTCTTATATCGACTCATTCTATCCCGCCTTACATTTTCATCGGAAGTCACTATTGTTTATTATACATGAACACCGTTCAAGAAAACATGATGAGGTTGCTTCCTTTTTATTTTTTACGGTTTGGGGACTACACGACATATGACGTGTCAGAAAAGGAAATGTTTCGGTCATGATGAAACTTTTCCGATAAAAAACCCCTTCTCGTCAGAAAAGGGGTTTCAGCCTATGTTTAACGTCATAAACAAGCTGTTCGGGTCCTCTTTATAATGTGCAAACGAATCACAATATTGAAACCCGGCTTTTTCATACAGGCGTCTGGCGGGGAGAAAAGCCTCCATAGAACCGGTTTCTAAGCTGATCCGCTCATAGCCCCGCCGCCTTGCTTCTTCAAGCATATGGCGGAGGATCCGCTTGGCTGCGCCTTTTCTGATATGATTCGGAGAGGTTTTCATTGATTTGATCTCACCGTGCCGGCTGTTTAGCTCCTTTAAGGCGCCGCAGCCGAGCAGGACGCCGTCTTCCCTCGCACTCCAAAACGTAACGTCAGGCTGACGCAGCCGGTCCGCATTGAGCGCGTGTATACTTTCCGGGGGAGAATGCATGGTCATGCTCTTCAGATGCTCCTGCAAAAGCGCAATGACCTCCGGCGCTGTGACATCGTCTTTTGTTATGTCCACTTCAAACCCACCCTCGCTGTGCATGTTTTCTTTGAACATGGCAAAGGTTCAAAGCCGTGCGCCATTCCCTTGTACGGAAATGTGACAGGGTATTTGACCTTTCCGGTTTCTTGTACCTATCCAAAAATGAGGCAATAGTTGCAATACATTTCTCGAAAAAGCGGTATCAAAAATTGGAAAACATGGTATAATAATTGTAACAAAATGTTCAAAAAACGACCACAAAACAGACACATTTTATTCTCTGCATTTCATTTTGGAAACGCTGCCATAAAATGAAAGGAGACATGTAAGATGGACATGTTTTTTGCTTATTTACTGGTCGCAAGCGCAACACCCCTCTTTATCTGGCTGGATAACAAAAAAGTCGCTCTTTCGGCCATACCGCCAATTATTCTCATGTGGGTTTTCTTCTACTTTTACGCAACCAGCAGCCTGTCCCCTCTCGGCCACACACTCATGATCATCCTGTTTGCCGTCAACGTCATCGTTGCCCATATCGCCGCCTTTATCATTTATGGCCTTCCGCGCCTGCGCCGGAGAAGAAGCCAATAAAGGCACAAAAAACCCTCTTCGCCTGAACGAAGAGGGTTTCTTTTTATTCCTGATGTTCGGAATGTTGCTTCGCACCGCCAGGAGGGTTTCCATCCATATGGTCCCCGTGATGGTAGTGCGCCGCAAAAATCCAGATGGAACCAAGGATGATAACAATCGCTCCGAAAAATCCGAAGAGCGTGTTTCCGACTTGAATTCCGCCGTTTTCGCTTTCTGTCATGTGCATGAACATGAGAAGCTGAAGGCCGGCTTGGATAAATGCGAATCCGAAAATGATCCACAGTTTTGCTGATGGGCTTAATTCCGTATATACCGCAACCCAAAGGGCCAGCAGGGTCAGAATAATAGACAACGCAAAACCTACGATATGCTTCCACGGAAAGTGGCTGTGTTCAGCAGATTTGTTTGCCATATTATAGTCCCCCCAATCCGATGAGATAGACGCCTGTAAAGATGAAGATCCAAACAACGTCTAAGAAGTGCCAGTATAAACTTGAGATAAAGATTTTTGAAGACGTCTGCGGCGTTAATCCGCGTTTCTTCAATTGCAGTAAGATGCCGGCAATCCAGAAGATACCGATCGTTACGTGCGTTCCGTGCGTTCCCAGAAGGACGAAGAATCCAGACCAGAAAGCACTTGTACCGAGAGATGCTCCTTCATGTACATAGTGGATGAACTCGTTAAGCTCACATCCGACGAAGCCCGCGCCGAGAAGAAGCGTAATGATCGTCCAAATGACGACGCCTTTTAAACTTCCGCGACGCATTTCATGAACAGCGATCCCGCAGGTGAAACTGCTGATCAGAAGCAGGAATGTCATGATCATGACAAGCTTCACTTCAAATAATTCAGCCGGTAAGACTCCTCCTGCTGTTCTTCTTTGAAGAACGAAGAAGGTTGCAAATAGTGTTGAGAACAACACAATCTCTGCCCCTAAAAAGATCCAAAACCCGAGAATATTGAGTCTGCCGGTTTCAGATTGATATTCCATAGGCGCGTTAGAATTGCCGTGTTCTGCATGTTCCATAAATCACGCCTCCTTTATTCGGAAATCTTTCTTTCCGTCTCTTTTATTTCTTCAACAGGTATATAGTAGCCATTGTCATATTCAAATGAACGAAGCACCATGCAAAGCAGAATGCCGATCAAGCCGACAATGCCCATCCAGAACCATTCAAATACAAGTCCGAAGCCTGCAATACCGAACGCCACTGACATAATAAGCGGTCTTCCGGAGTTGTGCGGCATATGGATTTTCTTGAACTTGCTTTCCGGATGAATATCCGTTTTGTCTTCTTTCAATTGCAATAACGCATCTTGAGATTTCACTTCAGGAAGCACCGCAAAGTTGTAATGCGGCGGAATCGCAGATGAAGTCGCCCACTCAAGCGTACGTCCCACGTCCCATGAATCTCCGCTGATCTCGCGAGTAGAGTAGCGGAAGCTGTAGTAGATGTTGTAGCAAAGGATTAAGAATCCGACACCCATCATGAAGGCTCCGACAGTTGAAATAAAGTTCAATGCAGTCCATCCGTCATTCGGTCCGTAAGTGTAAATACGGCGAGGCATACCTTGCAGCCCCAAGAAGTATTGAGGGAAGAAACATACATTAAATCCGATCATAAAGATCCAGAAGAACCATTTTCCGATTCTTTCGTTCAGCTTGTGGCCGAACATTTTCGGATACCAGAAAATAAATCCTGCGAAACATGCAAATACCGTACCCGCGATCAGCACATAGTGGAAGTGAGATACGAGGAAGTACGTATTATGGTATTGATAATCCGCTGCAGCCATCGCAAGCATAACCCCTGTTACCCCGCCGACAACGAAGTTCGGGATGAACGCGAGCGCCCACAGCATCGGTGTTGTAAAACTGATTCGGCCTTTATACATCGTAAAGAGCCAGTTAAAGATTTTAACCCCGGTCGGAACCGAAATCGCCATCGTTGTAATCGAGAAGAAAGAGTTAACAGACGCACTGTTCCCCATTGTGAAGAAGTGGTGAGTCCATACAAGGAAACTCAGGACGGAAATGGCGATAATTGAGCCGACCATCGCTTTGTAACCGAATAACTGCTTTCTTGCAAACGCTGAAATAATTTCAGAGAAAATACCGAATGCCGGTAAGATAACGATATATACTTCAGGGTGTCCCCAAATCCAGAACAAGTTAGCCCAAAGCATCGGCATACCGCCGGCTTCCAGCGTGAAAAAGTGAGCGCCGAACAAACGGTCAAATGATAACAGCGCCAATGCCACTGTCAAAACAGGGAAGGCGAATACGATAATAACCATTGTAATCAGCGTCGTCCATGTGAACATCGGCATACGCATCAGCGTCATGCCTTTCGTACGCATTTTCAGGATCGTCACCATAAAGTTGATACCCGTCATCAGCGTACCGATACCGGCAATCTGAAGACCGAGCAGGTAGAAGTTCTCACCAGGCCCGGGACTCATGTCGTTGCTTGCCAGCGGCATGTAACTCGTCCATCCTGCGTTCGGAGAACCTCCGATAACGAAAGAAATATTGAAAAGCATCGCACCTACAAAGAACGTCCAGAAACTCAGGTTGTTCAAGTAAGGGAATGCTACGTCGCGCGCACCGATCTGCAAAGGTACGACAACGTTGATCAGACCGATTAAAAACGGCATCGCCATGAAGATAATCATGATCGTACCGTGAGTCGTAAAGATCTCATTATAGTGGTTTGAGTCTAAAAAACTGTTATTAGGAAGCGCTAACTGGGCGCGCATCATCAAGCCGTCGACCCCGCCGCGGAACAGCATGATAACAGCAGAGATAATGTACATGATTCCAAGTTTCTTATGGTCTACAGACGTCAGCCATTCAGACCAGAGCCATTTCCACTTTTTGAAGTATGTGAGTACAACGATGATAGCGATAGTGGAAAGCGCAATGGAAACTTGTGCGCCCAGAATTAATGGGTCACCTGTTACAAAAAATTCATCCCATCTCAATTTCATTCGGGCTTCCTCCTTTCTTGTTCAATTTCAATCTTGTTTATCGTCGGATACTTTAAATTCGTTTTTCTTTACATCTTCCCACGGGTCTGTTTTAGAGTGCGGTGATACGGCTTTGTAGCCAAGGCGTTTGCGCGCCTCCATCGCATATTCGGCATCTTGGCCGTGGTCAACGTATTTTAAGTGTGTAGAAGAGAACGTTAATTTTCCGACATTCTCCGGAAGCATCAGTTCGTCATACTTCTCTTTCGTCAGCTTTGGAGAATCGCTTTGGGCTTTTTTCACCCAGCTGTTAAAGTCTTTTTGCGTAACAGCTTTTACGTTGAATTTCTGGTCGGCAAAGTGTTCGCCGGTGAAGTTCGCGTTGCGGCCTTCATATGTTCCCACTTTGTCAGCTTGTAAGTATTGATCCATCAGCATTCCCGCCATCGCGTATTTTTGTCCCCCAAGCTGAGGAATCCATAGCGATGCCATTGAATCTGCTGAAGAAATTTTAAATAAAACCGGACGGTCTACAGGAATGTTCAGGTAGTTAACCGTCTCAATATCCTGCTCAGGGTAGCTGAATACCCATTTCCAGTCTACCGAAGTAGCATAAACAACAAGAGGCTCTTTATCCTTTGTCGCTTCAGGCGCTTTTTCTAACGAATATATCGTCTGTACGGTAGGCACAGAAAGTGCAATAACAATTAAAATTGGGATCACTGTCCAGACTACTTCTAAGAACGTGTTGCCGTGCATCTCGGGCTTGTAATTTCCGCTGTCTTTGCCTTTGCGGTCGCGGTATTTCACTAAAATGATTGTAAATAGTACGAATACGACGCCGACAATGAACAGCATAAATCCGATTGACAAGAGAATCAGATCTTTCTGCTGGTCTGCTACAGGTCCTTTCGGATCTAAAACGGAAATGTCGCTGCATCCGCCCAGTACGAAAACAACAGCCAACATCGCTAATAAAAGTAACGGTTTAAATGCTCTGAACAAGAAGATCACCATCCTTCCTATTGATGTAGTGAATCTGAAATGTACTTTCTCAAAATCTTTTCTCTATCTACCTTGTTATGCTATCAAAATCTGCACTTATTAGCTTTATTTTTTCTAAAGTTCATCTTTTTTTCGACCTAATGTCACAAAATCGTCAAAAAATGCATGAACTTTTTCCACTTGCGTAAATCAAACATAAAAAGTTTTAGATCATTTAGCATATATAGAGAAAAAAGATAGCGAGAACGAATAATACCAAATAAAGGTTTACCATAATAAAAATCGCTGGTCAACAAAAAGTTTCATTTTGTTAAACATTCTACAAAAGAAATATTTTTTCCTTTGCTCACACCTTTTCACACGGTTTCCATTTTAACGCAACGCATTGTGAAAAAAAAGACCGGAACGCGCCTTGATATGTTCATTATAAAAAACGCATTCATATGTTTAATATGGACAAAACGAAGGAAACATATAGGCATAAATAATAAAAATAGGAAGTGATATTTATGGGTTTTATCGTATCTCTGATTGTCGCTATTATTATCGGCTGGATCGGAAGTTTATTTGTAAAAGGCAGTATGCCCGGGGGAATCATCGGGTCAATGATCGCCGGTCTGATCGGCGCATGGATCGGGCACGGACTGCTCGGCACATGGGGTCCTCACCTTGCCGGCTTTGCCATCATTCCGGCAATCATCGGAGCTGCGATCGTGGTATTCTTATTCAGCCTGATCGCCAGAAGCAGAGGATAAAAAAAAGCCTCGTCCCTTATGGGATGGGGCTTTTTTCCGGTAGAGCGCCCAAATGGCGGATAAACCGCCGGAAAGCCGCTCTGCCTTCTTCTGTCTGTTTAAAGACGCCGGCATGCTCCAGTATCCGCGCAAAGGCATGGCCGATTTCCTCTTTCAGAATCTGTTCCGCGTTTTCTTTCGTTACCTTCCGCTTATGCAGCACACTGAGCGCCCAATCTTTATGCTTTGCCGCAGAAGGGTCTGCCGTTAAGACCGCTTCCGGGTCCGGGGAGCACAGCGCTTCAGCCGTGTATTTCATTTCTTGTTCAAGGCGGCCCGGCAGAATTGCAAGCCCCATTACCTCAATCAGTCCGATATTTTCTTTTTTCAGGTGATGAACTTCCTGATGGGGATGAAAAATTCCCAGCGGATGCTCATCAGAGGTGCGGTTATTTCTGAGGACGAGATCTAATTCGAATAAACCGTTTCTCCGCCGGGCAATCGGCGTAATTGTATTGTGCGGTGTTTCTCCTGAAAAGGCGAGGAGATCAGCCGCCTCATCGGAATAACCGCGCCACGCCCGCAGGATGGCATCCGCCGCGCCGGAAAGCTCAGACGCGCTCTCGCTTTGCAGGCGGATGACCGACATCGGCCACTTCACAATTCCCAGCACCGTTTTCGGATAGTCAGGCAGCCTGTACCGGCTTTCTGTCTCCGCCCGCGCCATCGGGAATTCATAATGGCCCCCCTGAAAATGGTCGTGGCTTAAAATACTGCCGCCGACAATCGGCAGATCAGCATTGGAACCGAGAAAATAATGAGGATACTGGCTGACAAACGACAGCAGCCTGTCAAACGTTTTTTTGCTGATCTTCATCGGTTCGTGCCGGTCTTTCAAAACGATGCAATGCTCCCGGTAATACACATACGGAGAAAATTGCAGAAACCACTGCTCATCGCCGAGAATGACCGGAATGACACGAAGGTTTTGACGCGCCGGGTGATCCGGTCTCCCCTCGTACCCGACATTTTCTTTACAAAGAACACATCTCGGATAATCGGATTGAGGCTGCTCTTTGGCAGCGGCAATTGCTTTCGGATCTTTTTCCGGTTTTGAAAGGTTGATCGTGATGTCCAGCTTTCCGTAAGCCGTCTCAGCCGTCCACCCGACATTCCGCTGTATTCTGTCCGAACGGATATAATACACATCCTCTGAAAATTGGTAAAACGCCTTTGTCGCCTGCTCCGGCCCGTGCACCGCCTTTGTTTCTTCAAAACGACGGACAATCTCGGACGGCTGCGGGGCAAAACAGCCCATGATCTTCGCGCTCAGCAGGTCGCGATAGGTGTCTGTATCGGCTGCAATCCGGCCCGTTTCTGCCGCCCATTCATAAATCGGGGCCAATATGTCCGGCAATGATGCCGCCGATTCATTTTCTTTCTGTTCTGAAGCCTCCGGATGGGTAATATGCAAAGTTTCGTATAAACGGTTTCTTGTATATTCAATATCAAGAAATGAAATCAGCTCTTTTTGCAATCCGTACCGGATTAAACGTTCCACGTGCCGCTCAATTGCCATCGTCATCCCCCTTTAGTTCTCTCGCTCCGGCTCCGATATCCGCCGTGTAAAAGTCAGCTTTTCTCCCTGTCTTCTCCTCATAGCGGGCCCCGTTAGCTCTCCGATGAGATACTCTGCCGGGCGCAAAGAAAACGCGCAGGTCTCGGATTCCCCCGAATACATCAGCAAACGCTTTCTTTATTTTGTGCTTCATACGCATCCTCTTCCACCATTACACTTTCCCCCCGGGGCGCGGAAAGAAACCGTTATGACACGCCCTCTTCTTTCGCTTTTCTGAAGACAATCCACTTGCTGGCCGCATAGTTGACGACTACGATAATGACGTTATCGGCGATTTTCGCCAATGTTTCGTTCATATGAAATTGACTGACCAGAAGAATCATCATGGCGAGATCGATGGCGAGAGACAGCACCCGCACGCTGAAAAAGGCCGTTAATTCTTTCATCAGACTCCGCATCCCCGCGGTCTTTTGCTGAAAGACATACAGTTTATTCGTAACATAAGCAAATAGAACGGACAGAATCCAAGCGGCGACAGTCGCCGCCTTGTAATCCATCTCAAATGCCGACGTCAGAATGTAAAAACTGACGATATTCACGATGGTCGTGAATATCCCCATAATGATATACATCATAATTTCTCTGTAGCGCATGGCAGTTCCTCGCTTTCTGAAAGACTTTTCTAAACCTTTTGTCAAATCAAGAAGAACGTTACCCTGATTTTCTGCCGCTGACAAAAACATAGAGCGCGTCAAACATGCTGCGGAAAGTAACCGGCCTTCCCAGCACATTGGATTGCTTAATCATCCCGTCGATGAGCGCGCACATCATGTTAGCGGTATGCTCGGTATCTATATGGTCTTCTATTAAATTTCTCGATTTGAGCCAATTTATGTACATGGTGCTTTCTTCTATCCATAACTTATAAAGACGGATATAAGCTTCATATTCACTGACGACTTTGTAAGTAGGCATATGAACGGCAAAAGACACAACATTCCAGGCAGGCTTGCTGTTTACAAACCGCATCAACAGGCTGGCCGCGCTGGCCGCGGCTTCACAAAGCGTCAACGGCCGCTCTGTTTGCTTTTCTAATTCGTCGAGATAGCCAGTGATGATCCTTTTTTTAATCTGACGCCTCTCTAACAAATGCTTCAGAAAATCTTCCTTGCTTTCAAAATGAACGTAAAACGCCCCTTTGCTGAAACCCGCCGCTTTACTGATGTCATCGATTGAGACTGAATCGTAAGCTCTTTCAATCAGGAGATGAAGGCCTGCGTCAATAAAACTTTCAAATGTTTCTTCTCTCTTAATTTGAAATTTGTTTTTTTCATTTTTTACCCCAGCTGTTTGATCATTCACTTTATCTTACACCGAATCATTCTTTTGCGGTATTTTTTATGCAAAAAGAATATGCTATTCGACGTTTTGAGGGTAAATATTAATAGGTCATATGGTTTATTTTTATTTGCATACTATCCAGTCAGTATTTATTTGTTTATTATTATATGTAAGAATTCTTGAAGGATTTTGGTTATTTCAGTCATTTTCTTAGGGAATAGGTAGGTGAATTCATCTTCAATTTGGGATTACCGGCCAACTATGTGTGATATTTGTTATACATTGGCTGCTGTAGCTGGGCAAATCAATTTTTCAATTGGAGGTTCTTATGAAAACTCATGTAATGAAAGATATAGATCAAGATTGGCAATTGTTAATTCAAGAGGCTAGAATCATGGGTTTGAACATTGACGATGTGAGGCGCTTCTTAAATACTGAAAAAGCGGTGAAGAAAAAAACACCAATGAAAAACACCATCCGCCAGCGGTAAGATTACAGGCGGATCCTTTTACTATATGACCTGCCACAGTCCGCCCGCACCTGAGTTTTCAAAGGAACACCCGCAATAAGAGGGGAATCAGAGAACAAACCGTATACCGGACAACCATTCCCGTCCGTATTCCGCAATTGAACAGCCAAACATGGTGATATGAGATCCCCCCGCTGCATATCTTGTGTATTATGCCCATTTATGAGGTGATACACAGATGGATACGAATCCCTATTATGATGAAAAACAACAGAACTACTACGAAGGCCTGAATCCTTATTTATTGAACAAAATAGACGAAAACTGGCGGACAGTGCTTGATGTCGGCTGCGGAACGGGCAATTTAGGAGCGGCGATCGAAGACCGCGGAATAACGGTTTACGGCATTGAAGCGTATCCCGAAGCCGCAAAAAAGGCGGAAAGCAAATTGAGCCATGTGCTTTGCGGCGACATTGAATCCGCCATTCTTCCGTACGAACCAGAGCAATTCGACTGCATGCTGTTCGGAGACGTTCTTGAGCATCTTATCGACCCGTGGACAGTGCTGAAAAAGCTTCGTCCTTATGTAAAAAAGACGGCACTGTGCTTGCATGCATACCGAATGTCGGCCACATCTCAGTCGTGCTGGAGCTTTTAGCCGGCAAATGGACTTACAGTGACGCCGGATTAATGGATCAGACCCACCTGCGTTTTTTTACCCGGGAAGAGACTCTTTCATTATTTAAAGCCGCCGGCTATGAGGTGAAACGCATTGAAGCGATCCGCGTTGATCACCCTTCTTACCACAAAGCTATCGCATCATTGCACGAAGTATGCGTACAGCTTGGCATAAGGCATGACTTTATGACAGAAGCATCGGCCTATCAATATGTGATTGAGGCCGAGAGGAGCATGTAATGGATTCACATTCATTTCTGTTTGTCATTTGCGTGAATGATGAGTCGCTCTACTCCCGATGCAAAAACCATATTCTAAAGCTTACCGTCCCCCCTTCACATTCCGTTGATATCTTGCCGATATACGATTCAGCAAGCATGGCCTCGTCCTACAACAAAGCGCTGAAACACCCCTCCAAATATAAAATTTATCTGCATCAGGATACTTTTATCATTCATCAGCATTTCCTTCATGACATGCTTCATATCTTTCAATCTCATCAGGAGCTCGGCCTTCTTGGTGTCGCCGGCTGCAAAACCCTGCCGCCGAACGGCATTTGGTGGGAAAGCGGACAGCGGATGGGAAAAGTGATTGAATACCGGGGGAATGCTTATCACCCGCTGGATTTTGAGCACGGTGATGAAGACGGCCTGTTTACGCCCGCTGACGCCATTGACGGCTTGTTAATGGCGGCTCAATATGACGTGGAGTGGCGGGAGGATTTGTTTCGCGGCTTTCATTTTTACGACACATCACAGTCGCTCGAATTTCAAAAACACGGCTATCAAGTCGGCGTCGCCTGCCAGAAAGACCCTTGGTGCCTTCATTTTTGCGGCGACTCCTTTGACGCCGCGGCATATGAAGCGGACAGACAAACATTTGTCAAACACTATATGGCAAAGCCCTCTCGCTGATGCAAAGAGGGCTTTTTACTAACGTTTATTCAGTTCCCGCTCAATGATTTGTTCAAAGGTTTCCTTTCCCGCCGCGCCAGGGATTCTCTCATCGCCGATGATAAACGTCGGCACTGCCGTAATGCCGGCTTCCTCATAAGCATGGCGGAGCGCTTCCCGCTGTACGTCCTTGTACGCTCTTGTCTCAAGCGCCTCTTTGAAGGCAGCGCCGTCAAGTCCGGCTTCTTCCGCAAGCTTTGTCAGCACGCCAACGTCACCGATATTTTGTTCTTCCTGAAAGAACGCCTGAAAAACGCGTGTATGGTATTCGCTTCCTTTCCCATGTTCCTTTGCGAAATGAAAGCCTTCAAATGCCAAATCCGTGTAAGGATGCGGTGACACGCGGGGGAACGTGATGTCAACGCCTAACGACTGCGCCATCGGCTCAATGGAGTTTTTCCACATCTGCTGCTTGGCGGGATCATTCACCGGATCAAGTTTCGGCGAGGGGCTCGGACGCAATTCAAACGGCATCCATTCCACCTGTACGTCCTTGTCTTTGATAGCTTCTTCAAACGCCGCTTTGCCGACATAGCAAAACGGACATACATAATCAGAATATACTTTAATCTGCAGTGTCATTGTAAGTCTCCTTTCCTTATCATTTTAAGTTGTAACTTTTATAGTTACAAGCGTTTTTTAAAAAACACCTTCCATATGGAAGGTGTCACGATTCCAGCAGCCTTTGGGCGATATATTCTCCTTTTTTACAGCCCCCGGGACAGGCGAATAAGGAAGAGCCGATCGTTTGTGTGTATTCATTCAGCGCATCCTTTGCCGCCAAAGCCTTCAGCATCGGGACAAATTGGCGGTCCGGGTCTTTTTGAAAGCAGATAAACAGCAGGCCTGCGTCAACATAGCCCGTCTTCGGATCAATTCCGTCCGTATAGGAAAATGCTCGGCGCAGGATCTGTCTGCCGGTTGATTTTGCCACGCTGACATGCGAGTCGGCGGGAATTTGATTCAGCTTCACGGGATCGGTTTCCTTTTTTGTCCGAAAGGCGCGCCCGAGCTTTTCACCCGCCCGAACGTGTCCTCTTGTTCCTTCAAGGATGAACGGTCCCATATATCTAAAAACATCTTAATTTTCCTAAACGCCATGTACGTGCCGCCCGTCATCCAGTCCGGCTCTCCTGATTGAACCCAAACGATCGAATTCATCAGGTTTTCATCCTTCGTGCTTTGGTTGCCGGTACCGTCTTTGAATCCGAAGAGGTTGCGCGGTGTTTCTCCGTTTTTTCCGCCGCTTAAGAAACCTTTATTGAGAAAGCGGACTTCACACACACCCGATGCCTGTTTCATCAGATTGCGCACCGCGTGAAACGCCGTTTGTTCATTATCCGCGCAGACCTGTATGACGATATCACCGCCGCCTTGTTTCTTATCGAGCTTGTCGTTAGGCATCGGCGGAATATCGGCGAGGTGCTTCGGTTTTTTATCTTTCAGTCCGAAGCGGTCCTTCCCGTCTTTCTCGAAAAACCCGGGGCCGAAGCCGAAGGTAACGGTCAAATTCGTCGGTGCCAGATCCTGCGACTCCCCGGTATCCTGCGGAGGCATATATTTATTTTTCTGTTCGCCTGACGGGACGGCGCCTGAAGTCAGCAGCTGTGTCAGGCTTGTCCATTGTTTGAAAAGGGAGATGACATCGGCTTTGTCGCTTGACATGACATCAAGCGCCGCAAAATACACATACGTCTGATGCGCCGTTGTGATTCCTGCTTGGTGCTTTCCGTAAAAAGGAACGATTTGATCACGATCACGTTTTTCATCATTCTTCTTTGAAGCGGTGGCCGCCGGTTTGAAGAACGGCGCGAGTCCTCCGAGGCCGCTCGCTCCGACAGCGACGGCTGCGCCCGCGACGGCGCCCCACTTCAGGACATCCCGTCTGTGGATCTGTTTTTCCTTGTTATGTTCATCGCTCATGCTGTGTCTTAACTCCTTTTAAAGCACATCGGCAATCTTCGACATGGTTTCAGAAAGGGCCGTCAGCTTCGTGCTTATCTCTCTGATTTGATCTGTACTTAATTTATCACAAGACGTATACGATTGATCGCACGTTTTGTATTTCGACATCAAAACTTCAAATTCGCTGAATTCCGCATTAAGTTTTTCCGTGACCTCGAAATGATCTCTCACTGCGCGCTATTCACTGTTTTATAGAGGGCTTTTGAGCCTTCGGCGCCGGCGGTGATTGGTTCAGGCGTCACTTTGAGAGAAGCGATAGAGCCGTCAAACGCTTCGGTCGATATTGCAAGCTGATTGCTCTGTTCTTGACATACGGCTTATATTCTCCAAGTCCGTCACTGCCTTTTTGCACACACAGAAAAAGGGCCGCCCTATCGGGACAGCCCTGCTTTGGAGCGCCGAATTTCCTCTGAAAACTTCCGCGCCGCCGCTTTTGGATCTTCGGCTTGGCTGATGGCGCTGATCATGCTGACGCCGTCTGCACCCGCTTCAATGACGGGCGCCGCGTTGTCAGCCGTAATGCCGCCGATTCCTACAATCGGAATGGTGATGCCCTGACGCCGTACCTCTTCAATCAATGTAACGCCCTGCACGGCTTCAGCATCTTTTTTGTTTCGGTCGGATAGACCGGGCCCATTCCGACGTAATCGGCTCCGGCTTCTTCCGCCCGCTTCACCTCGGAGACGTTATGTGCTGACACACCGAGAATCATATCGCCGATTGCCGCTCTCGTTTCTTCGGCGTCTGCGTCATCCTGTCCGATATGCACTCCGTCCGCCTCAAGGCGCAAGGCCAATTCGACATCATCATTAATGATGAAAGGAATCCCGGCCTGCCTGCAGACATCCTGCACCCGCTTCGCGAACAGGACACGTTCATCCCCTGTTAAAGAACCGCTCCCCTTTTCCCGAAATTGAAAAAGCGTAGCGCCGCCCTCAATTGCTTTTTTCACCACGGAAACCGGGTCTGCGCTTGTATTGTTTGATCCCATAATAAAATAAACCGATAACATATCCTTCATCATTTCCCGAGAAATACGCGTCATTTTTCTGTCACCCTTTCAATTGCGGCAAGCTCGGCCGCTTCTTGTTCTGAGATGCTTGCCAGCTTGTTTAAAAGCTCAATCTGGAAGCTGCCCGGCCCCTTATGGGAGGTGTCCAAGGCGGCAAGCTGAGCGGCGCTTCCGTATACAGAAACGGCTGAAACGGCCGCTTGCAGAACGTCCTGCCCCGCTGCGCAGAAGGCTCCGATTACAGACGTCAGCAGGCATCCCGCCCCCGTCACCTTCGTCAGCAGTTTATCACCGTTATGTACGGCGTATGTGTCGGTGCCGTCGGAGATGACGTCGGTTTTTCCGGTAATCGCAATGACCGTCTTCAGCCTGCTTGCAGCCGTCTTAGCGAGCTGAACCACATCTCCTCCGGCTTCCCCCGCATCCACGCCTTTTATCTTCCAATCAGGGGCGCCGGCAATATTGGCGATTTCCGCGGCATTTCCGCGAATGACGGACAAGCGGACCTCCTGTATGATCTTGCGGGCTGATGCCGTCCGAAACGGCGTGGCGCCGGCGCCTACCGGATCAAAAATGACCGGAACACCGTTTTCATTGGCCGATTTTCCGGCTGCGATCATAGCTTCAACCGACGCCGAGCTGAGGGTGCCTATATTCAGGACGAGCGCTCCGGCGATTTTCGCCATGTCGGCGGCCTCCTCAATTGCATAAGCCATAACGGGTGATGCGCCGAGCGCGAGCAGTCCGTTAGCGGTGAAGTTCGTGACGACATTATTGGTGATACTGTGAACGAGCGGGTTTTGATCCCGCACTTTACTCAAGTGTTGAGCTGCGGTTTGTGCGTCCATGCTTAATCATCCTTTTTTCTCTTTTTCGGATTCCATAAATACGATTTCGTATGCTCCAGCCAGGCTCTGGCGGCAAAGGACATATAGCGGTCTTTCCGCCAAATGATGGCTAAATGCCACGGAATGACCGGATGAACGAGCGGAATGGTTCTGACTTTGTCAGGATCAAGACCGCGGCAGATTCTTTCCGGCAGCAGGCCGATACCGAGATTGGCGGATACCATTTCGCTGATAAAGTCCCACTGTGATGTTTCATAAATGACATGCGGCCTGAATCCGGCTTTCACGCATTCCGTCATAATTCGATTATGAAGGACAAAATCCTCCCTGAAAAATATGAACGGCTCCTCTTTCAATTCGTGAAGACTGCATTCTTTCTCGTCAGCGAGCCGATGTGACGGATGGACGACGAGCATAAGGGTTTCCTTGACAATTGTGAAGGTATGAAAAATCTCTTCATTCGCGGGAAGCACGACGACCCCGATATCAAGCGAGCCGTCCTCCACCCCTTGCTGCACTTTAATAGAGCCGTCCTCAACAAGCTGAAACGTCACATCGGGGTATGTGACGCGGAAGTCACCGAGCACTCTCGGGAAAAAGCCGGACCCGATCATCGGCGGAAGACCGATGCGGACGTGCCCTTTCTTCACTTCCATAATATCGTTCAGCTCTGACGTCAGGTTTTGGAATGACTTTGTGATTTCCTGCGCCTGCACATACATGCTCTGCCCGGCGTCAGTCAGTTCAACTTGCCGGCCATTGCGGTAAAACAGCTTAATGCCGAGCTCCGTCTCCAGGTTTTTAATCATTTTTGAGATTGTCGGCTGTGAAACATACAGAGACTGCGAAGCCTTCGTAAAGCTTTTCAAACGGGCCACTTCCAAGAAATACGTTAAGTGCCGGATATCCATTACATTTCATCCTTTCTATAGACAAAAGGAATACATATTATTCTTTATATGTATTTTACCTATAGCAAAACCTTCTGTACAATATAAATATAAGGGAGGCATCATTATGAAAAAATTGCTGCTTACCGTTATTCAAATCGCTCTGCTGTTTATATTTGCGCGTCTGATCAATTGGGTCACGGCGGCTCTTCATATAAATATTCCCGGCAGTATAATCGGGATTGTGATTCTTTTCACATTATTGCACTTCAAGATTATCAAACTTGAATGGATTGAGCTTGGCGCAGCATGGCTCCTCGGTGAGCTGCTGCTGTTTTTCATCCCGTCTGCCGTCGGAGTGATTGAATACGGAGATATTATGTCTAAATTTGGCGTAAGCATTTTACTTGTCGTCGTCATCAGCACATTTGTCGTGATGGTTTCAACAGGTACGCTTACACAGCTGATAGCAAAAAGAAAGGAGAAAAACAAACGTGTTCATCGGAATCATAAGTTTATTCTTAACTGTCTTAGTGTATTTGGGCGCGAAAAAACTCTACATTCGTTTTCCGCGGGTGTATACGTCGCCGCTTCTGATTACGCCCGCTGTTTTGGTCGTCCTGCTGCTTCTTGTCAATGTCCCGTATCAGACATACAATCTCGGCGGCGGACTGCTGACCGATATGCTTCAGCCGGCAACAGTGGCGTTCGCCATCCCGCTTTATAAATATTTCCCGATTTTAAAGAAATACGCCGTGGAAATTATTTTGAACGTAGCGGTCGGTTCATGTATCGCCATTCTGTCAACAGCCTTTATCGCAAAATGGTTCCATCTCGGCAGCAGCTTAGTCGACAGTCTCGTGCCGCGATCCGTGACGACGCCGATTGCCATGAACGTTTCAGAAATGATCGGCGGGATGCCGGCCGTTACAGCGGTTTTCGTCATTTTAACGGCTTTATTGGGAACGATCATCGGGCCGATGGTCATCCGCTATTTCCGCATTGATAACGAAATTGCCCGGGGCGTGCTGCTCGGAACTAGCGCGCACGGAGCGGGAACATCTAAAGCATTTGAGCTCAGCTCCGTATCAGGAACGATCTCAAGCGTGTCGATGATCCTCGCCGCGATTATGACACTGTGCGCGGCCCCGATTTTGCTTTCGTTTATGTCATAAAAGACTGCTCCTTACAGAGCGGTCTTTTTTTAGTTGCCATGAAGAATTGATTTGTCTGTCCTTCATAAAAAGACGAAAACACGATATGATAAGACATGAAGTGAAAAGACTGAAGAACGGATGTGTCATATGAACGGCCAGCAGCGAAGCAGCATCAGAAAAGGACTTGAAGTCGATATCGTCCTGAAAGCCGATCAGCGTTCAGGAAAGCTGACAAGAGGAATCGTCAAGGATATTTTGACGAACTCAAGCTTCCACCCGCACGGCATTAAGGTCCGCCTTGAAGACGGGCGAATCGGCCGGGTGCAGCACATTATTGAATAGAAAAAAGCCGGAGTTTCACGCCCGGCTTTTTTTCTTTAATTTCAGCAATGAAATCCTCATATGTTCTCCCTTTATATACAAAAAATCTTTAACCAACTATTGACTCTTACGTTGCGTAATACTTTAGAGTAGCCATTAAGGAGGCGGCAAACGTGATGGGTATGAAAGTAAAAGAAGTAGCTGAACTGATTGGAGTAAGCATACGTACTCTCCATCATTACGATCAAATCGGATTATTGACTCCTCAAGAAACGACCGATTCCGGTTATCGGCTTTATTCTGAAGAGAATCTTGAACAGCTGCAGCAGATACTATTTTTCAAGGAGCTCGATTTCTCCTTAAAAGAGATTAAAGAAATCATTAATAGTCCTTCATTTAACCGAAGGGAGGCATTCATTTTACAAAAGAAAATGTTGATTGAGAAACGGAATAGAGTCGATAAGATGATTGATACCATCGATAAATCAATCAAACATATGATGGGAGAGATTTGCATGACGAACAAAGAGCGGTTTGAGGGAATGAACTTCAATCATAATCTTTATGAACAAGAAGCCCGCAAACGGTGGGGTGATCAACCTGTCGATAAGGTAAATATTAGATTGAAAAACATGACTGATGGCGAGCAAAAAGATTTATCTGATAAGTGGACTGCAATGTTCAATAAATTTGCACTCCTTATTAAGCAATCTCCCGAGTCCCCAGACGTACAAACCGCTATCAAAGAGTGGTTTGATTTTCTCAATGAAAATTTTGGTGAATATTCTTTTGATGCCTTTTACGGATTAGGTCAACTCTATATTGAAGATGAACGCTTCACTAAGAACATCGACCGGTATGGTGAAGGGTTGGCGAAGCTCATGAGTGATGCCATTACAATTTATATAGATACTCAAAAAAAGGGTGGTACCCATTAAAATCATTATCGAGGATACAATTGGGCAATACGAAAAGTTATTTTCAATGATTGAAAATAGAGAAGATTATTATCGGTATTCAATGATGAAACCTTTTGAAGATATGTGGAAAAAGATTAATGTTCCCTTAAAGGCAAAGGAACCTAACGGATATGATGTAATCATGGCTGCAAATATGCTGGGCTATCTGAGCATATTTGATACGGAAACCGGAAGAAAAGCACTAGAGAATCTAAAAGAAATTCAAGCTCCTCAAATTGCATTTGACACTTTAACTCATTGTGTTAAATTTATCAAACAAAACCGCTTAAAAATAAATGCTGATGAAATAAGGTTTGGGATGTATCTGGCCAATCAAAAAAAGCTTGAATTACATAGAGGGTATTGTGGATTCGGAGGAATTCCGGGATTTATTCAAGTTTCAATATTCCCCAATTCATATAACATACCGAGACTGCCTGCTGTAATCGCACATGAATTTCATCATAATATTCGTTTTTCGTATTTCAATTGGGATTATGGGAACGTAACGGTTGGGGATTACTTAATGATAGAGGGGTTGGCAGAATCGTTTGCCAAAGAACTTTACGGAGAAGCTCTGTTAGGTCCCTGGGTTACTTCTTTTGAAAAAGAAGACTTAGAATACTCAAAAGAAATTATCAAAGACTCATTAAATGTGAAAGGATTTGCTGAGGTCAGCAGTTACATGTTTGGTGACACCTTTGCAGCCGAACAAGGTTATCAGCCTGTCGGCTTATCACCGTTTGCAGGTTATGCGGTTGGCTACCAAGCGGTGCAATCCTTCATGAAAGCCAACAATGTGGGGATTAGTGAGGCCACTTTACTTGGCACAGATGAGATACTAAGTAATAGCGGGTTTTTTCTTTAAACAGTAAGATATGAAGATTATTTATCCCGGATTAGAGCGATGGAAGAGGGTTTTCTTTTCCCCTCTTTCCACGCTATAAATGATCATCCTATTTTTTCCGCAAGAAAACAACCTTCAAATAGTTCCCTTCTTTAAACGCGGGAATCGTTTTGAAATCTTCCGGAAGCGTGTATTCTTCCAAAATGTCGTAACGCTCATTTGTTTCTTTAAAGGCGGTCTCTATAAAACCTTTAAATTTCTTCATATTGAAGGCGCTGCTGTTTGTCGAAGCGACGATGATGCCGTTTTTTGCAGTGATGGCGATCGTTTCCTTCAGCAGGTTTTTATAATCTTTCGCCGCGCTGAACGTCCGTTTTTTGTGCGGGCGAAAGAAGGCGGATCAAGGATGATGAGGTCAAACGCCAGCCCTTTTTTCTCCGCATAGCCGAAGTATTTGAAAACATCCATGACTTTAATGTCATGCGCCTCATAATCAATTCCGTTGGCGCTGAACTGTTCAATCGTTTTTGCGAGACTGCGGTTGGCGACATCGACGCTTGTCGTTTTCTCAGCTCCGCCAAGCGCCGCCGCAACGGAAAATGCCCCCGTATAAGAGAACGTATTCAGCACCCGTCTGCCGTTTGCATACTTGTCCCGAATCGCTTTGCGTACATGACGCTGGTCTAAGAAAATGCCCGTCATCGCCCCATCGTTTAAATCCACCGCGTACCGTATGCCGTTTTCTTGAACAATGACCGGAAAAGCTCCTCTTTCGCCTTTGACAAAATCGTCGTCTTCCACGTATTGCCCGGCAGTATCGAATCGTTTCTTTTCATAGATTGCTTTATAAGAAAGCTCCAGTCCGTCAATCGCCTCAATCATGCTGTCCTTATAAGCGTAAATGCCTTTACTGTACCATTGAATCAGCAGATAACCGTCATAAAAGTCAATCGTGACGCCGCCGATGCCGTCGCCCTCACCGTTGAAAAGCCGGAACGCCGTCGTATCGGGCGCCTTAAACAGATGAGCTCTTGCTTCAGCCGCTTTTTTCAGCTTGTCCAGAAAGAAACGTCCGTCGATCCGTTCATCTTTCGCGCGGGACAGCACCCAGCCGACTCCTTTATTCTGCAAACCGTAATAGCCTTTTCCGATAAACTCACCCTTCTCGGATGTCACATCAAAAAGATCGCCCTCTGTTAAATGAGCCGAGCTTCCGGACAGAGCGTCTTTTTCAATCAGGGGGAATCCTTTTTTCAGCTTTCCGGCAAATGTATCTTTCACTGTAAGTAGCTTCATTGTGCATTCCTCTTTCGTTTTGCTTTCTCTTATCGTACCATAAAACATGATCAACACCGCATTGTCCCGAAAAATTCAAAACAGGGGGAAAACCATGACAGCCAAAAGAATCGACCATACAGGCATTATGGTCAAAGATATTGAAACATCCATCGCCTTTTACCAAGACGTTCTCGGTATGCAGTTAAAGGATCGTATCACTCATACGAACGGCATTATTGAACTTGCCTTTCTCGGCTTTCAAGAAGGACCGGAGACCGAAATTGAGCTGATCCAGGGCTACAGCAGCGAGCTTCCCGCAGAAGGGAAAGTGCACCATGTCGCTTTATTGACTGAAGATATCGCGGCGGAGTTCACGCATGCGAAGCGTCAGGGCGCCGTATTTATTGATGAAGAAATCACGACACTTCCGAACGGGTACCGCTACTTTTACATTGAAGGACCTGACGGCGAATGGATCGAATTTTTCCAGCGTTAAAAAAACGGGCGAAAGCGCCCGTTTTTTTTTTATGTTTCTTCTGTGACGTTTTGTTCCGCCGCCCGTTCCTCTCTCCATTTTTTGAAGATCCCAAATTCGGAAAAACGGATAATAAATGATAAATGTAATCAGGAGATTGATCAGCTGCATGACCGAACCGGAGATTTTCCCGCCCGTCGCCAAATAACCGGAAATCAGCGGCGGCATCGTCCACGGCACGGCGATTCCCGCCGGTTTTGCCACCATCCCCGTGCTCATCCCGATGTACGTCGCCGTAATGGTCAAGAGCGGCGCAATGATAAAGGGCACGATTAACAGCGGATTCATGACGAGCGGCATCCCGAAAATAATCGGTTCGTTAATGTTAAAAATCGCGGGCCCGATGCCGAGACGGCCGAGCTGTTTCATCTGTTTGCTTCTGGAGCGCACAAGCATGGTCAGCACAAGGGCAAGCGTCGCTCCGCTTCCGCCGACATTAATCCATATTTGAAAGAACTGTGTCGTAAAAATGCTCGGCAGCGCTTCTCCCGCCTGAAAAGCCAAACGGTTGGCATCCATCGCCCCGTACCAGATCGGCGACATGACTCCGCCGATAATGGACGCGCCGTGTATGCCGCACGACCAAAGCAGCATTTGCACGAATTCGGCGATAAGACTTCCGCCGAGACTCCCGCCCAAAATAGACAGCGGGGTGCCCAGCAGATCGCCTACGACGTTGTGGAGGCTTTTAAAAGGAGTTATTTCAATAAACAGACGGGCCAGCCATACAAGCGTAATAATAATGAAACCGGGGATGAGCGCAACGAACGATTTGCTGACCGCAGGCGGCACTCCGTCAGGCATCTTAATAACGATATTTCTTTGTATGATAAACCGGTACACTTCCGTAGACAGCATTGCAATGATCATCGCGACAAACAGACCTTTGCTTCCGAGCAGCGAAATCGGAATGCCGCCTCCCACCATAATCTCTGTTGACGAGCCGTCAGGGATAAACGGAATCTGATACGGCGTCGCCAATAAAAAGGCGGCAAGGGCAATGGCTCCCGACGACAGGGCATCCACCTCATAGCTTTCCGCAAGCCGGTAAGCAATCCCAAAGGCGGCGACAAGCGCCATAATGTCAAAGGACGCATTCACGGGATACCCGAGCTTTTCAACCCAATTTTCACCGAAAAGACCAGCCATAAAATCGGCATAACCGGGAATCGGAAGACTCGTCAGAATCAGAAAAACCGATCCGATGATGATAAGCGGCATCGTCAAAATAATGCCGTCCCGCAAAGCTCTTAAGTGCCTTTGGCCGGCGACTTTTCCGGCGACAGGCATGATTTTTTCTTCCATGACCCGATTGAACGTACTCATTTATCAAAAACCCCCTTTTTGAGTTCATTGCGCAGATGTCTTAAAGCATTTTCTCCATCATATTTTGGAAACGCTTACATTTGCATACAGAAATTTTCCTTATCCCTCAGGAAAAAAAGAATTCCGCACTGCCGATATATAAAGAAAAAGGGGGAATTGCAATGTATCACACCCTGAAACCGATAATGGCCGCGGCCTTGTGCGTCGGACTGTTCTCCGCCGCGGCGCCCGCGCACGCCGAGACGCACGACCGGGACGTTATCGTGGTGTACAAAAATCAAAACGGCAAGGAATCCGCCATAGACAGCGGAGCGGATGTGGAACAGACCTATCAGCATCTCCCGGCAGTCGCCGTGTCAGCCGATTCGCAAACGGTGAAAAACCTGAAACAGGACCCTGACATCTTATATGTAGAAGACAATGTATCCTTTCAGGCAGCAGGCGGTTCTGATATCCGCCCGTTATCAGCGGCCCAAAGCAGCAGTTACGCGCTGCCGCAATGGGATATAGAACCGACTCAGGTTAAGCAGGCGTGGAAAGAAGGCTTGACGGGAAAAAAGGTGAAAGTGGCTGTCATTGACAGCGGCATTTATCCTCATGATGATCTGTCCATTGCGGGAGGCTATTCCGCAGTCAGCTATACTTCCTCATACAAAGATGACAACGGACACGGGACGCATGTCGCCGGAATCATTGCGGCCAAACATGACGGATACGGCATTGACGGCATCGCGCCGGATGTCCGGTTATATGCGGTTAAAGCATTAGACAGAAAAGGTGCGGGAGATCTTAAAAGCCTTCTTAAAGCGATCGACTGGTCGATCGCCAATAAAATGGACATCATCAATATGAGCCTCGGGACAAACGCAGACAGCAAAAGTCTTCACGACGCCGTTGACAAAGCTTACAAAAAAGGAATCGTGATCGTAGCCGCCGCAGGAAACGACGGCAACAAAAAACCCGTCAATTATCCGGGCGCCTACAGCAGCGTAACGGCAGTCTCAGCGTCAACTGAAAAAAACGGGCTCGCGTCTTTTTCCACGACCGGAAAACAAATTGAGTTTGCCGCACCCGGCACCAATATTACGAGCACATATCTGAATCAAATGTACGCCACGGCTGACGGCACATCTCAAGCCGCGCCGCACGTCACCGGCATGTTCGCGCTGCTCAGGCAGAAATATCCGGAGGAAACAAATACACAGCTCCGGCAGCAGATGCAGCAAAACGTCAAAGATCTGGGCGCTCCCGGACGTGACAGCCGATTCGGGTACGGACTGGTGCAATATCACACAAAGCAAAAGAGCTTTGCCGAACGGGCCGTAATAAAAGCGGAAAAGACGAAAAAGCAGGCAGATATCAATGAAGCAAAAACGGCAGTCAGCAAACTGTCCAAGTCAAAAGGAAAAACCGCTCTCGAGGCGCGGATCAATAAAGTTCAGACGGCAAGAAATGTGACGGACGCAAGAGACAAAGTCCGGACTGCCGAAAAACAAAAGAAAAAACCGCCGTCAATGCCGCACAAAGCGCCATCCGCAAATTACCGGCCGGTTCAGAGAAAAAAGGGCTGCAAAAGCGGCTGAACGCTGTCAACTCAAGCCTTTTGAAAACAGCTGAGGCCAGCGTCAAGCAGGCGGAAAAAAGACCTCTGAAGCCAACACCGCAAAAGCCCAAAAAGCAGTCAGCGAAATCCAGCCGGGAAAAGAAAAAACCGCTCTGGAAAAACGGCTTGGCCGGATAAAAGATAAACTCAACCTGCAGCAGGCAAGGGACAAAGTAAAAACGGCGGAAAAACCAAGACGAAAAAAGCAAAATCAGCGGCGCAAACGGCAGTCAGCCGATTGAAGCCGTCTGCCGAAAAGACCAGCCTGCAAAAACGCGTGCGTGCGATTCGGGTGAAATAATAAAAAAACGCTTGGGAGCCGGTCAACGGCTTCACAAGCGTTTTCATCACACCTGCCTATTGGTTCATGGCCGGGCGGTCAATCGTGTTCCATTTCGTAAAGGACATATATCGGAAATAATGATCACGATACGGGTGCGAGGTGCCTGTATTCCAAGGCTTGTCCCCGCCGCAGAAATGGACGATGGCCGGTTCGGCACGTGTTTCTCTGTAACGTATACGGTCGATCAGTTCAGGAGGCGTTTTCTCATTCATGATAATATGCGTCTGCGCGTTCCAGCGCGGATGCAGTTCATGCCATTGATCATATAAGATCGCGTTAAGCGCGTCCTGATCATGAAACACGAGAAAATCCTCCGAGCTGTTATCATTGATAAAATCAATCACTTTTTTAGAAATATTCTGTTTTCTCCAAGGTTCGAAATCTATAATCATAATACCGGAATTAAAATACTTGGCAGTGTCGCTGATATTCATTTTTTTCAGTCTTTCATGCTGTCCGGCATCTTCTACCGCCGCAACTATTGCCGGGGAAATATCCAAGTCCCATAAAACCGAAATATCTTCCATCACAATTGCATCGCAATCGATGTAAATCATCCGCTTTACAGACTCATCCTTAATTAAATCAGGGATAGAAATGCGGTAATAAGCCGCTTTTGTAATGTGGCTGCTTTCGACTGCATGCTTGTATTGATCAGCGTCTACTTCTAAAAATTCAAGCGGCGTCCCGAATGACATCGCAGTCTGTTCAAGCTTGTCCTTGTTTTCGGCAGTAATTCCGCCGTCGATCACATATAATTTGGCATTCCTTGTTTTATCCATATTCATCAATAAAGAAGCGAACATCCCACCCAAATGACGAGCATAATGATCATCGGCACATGATACGATATGCATTGTTTCATTCTTTCCCACTGATATTCATCTCCCTTTTTGTTGTACAAATGTCTTTCCCTTTTTAAAAAGTAAACCTCGATCCTACACATTTTTTCTGCGGGAATGTGCTGTTTGCGATTTGATATCTATTGCATTCTCTGTTCAAATTCAATCAGAATTTCAGCCTGAATCGTCGTCAGAATACATCGTGCGGGAAAGCGAAAACGCGTAAACATAAAAACAACCAGCCGGACTGCGTATAATAGCGGTCCGGCTGGTTGTGACGGGTCAATCGTTTAATCGACTTCTTTCTTAATCCCAAGCATCTTTTCGTCTAAATAATGGGCGATGTCCGCCGCTTCCTTCAGCTCGTCGGTCAGATGCTTTGGGACTTCGTTATTTAATTTGTAATAAATTTTGTGTTCAAGGCTCGCCCAAAAATCCATGGCGATGGTGCGGATTTGAATTTCCGCCTTCACATATTCCACACGATTCGTCAAATAAACGGGAATTTCAATAATCAAATGCAGACTGCGGTAGCCGTTCGGCTTCGGATGTTTGATATAATCCTTCACCTTTACGATCTTCAGGTCCTTATGCTGCTTCAGAACCTCAGCGACATTATAAATATCGGAAATAAAGGAACAGATAATCCTGACACCCGCGATATCATGAATATGCTCTTTCATTTCCTGCGTCGTCACATCGCAGCCTTTGCGCATCAGTTTATTGACGATGCTTTCAAAACTTTTCACGCGTGATTTTGTATGCTCGATCGGGTTATGCCCGTGAATCAGATTATATTCCTGGCTGATGATCGAAAACTTCGTATCCAGCTCATCTAAAGCGAATTTATAAACTAATAATTCATTTTTCCAATCTTCCATGACCGTTTTTAAATCATCCATATGGGCTGTTGACAAGTCCATTTTTTTCATCTCCTTGCTTTGCTGTCCATATATGAGACGGGTCAGTCCGCGGTCAGGTTCTTTACAATATCGTGAAGATTATGTCATAAAAAAAAGCAAATGCCGGTTATGGCATTTGCCCTTTCATTTGATCAGCGGAAATAACTGATCAGGAGTCCGATTGAAAGCAGGAATCCGAAGAATGTATTGGTTTGCGCCGTTGATTTCATCGCAATAATCATGTTCATCGGCATTTCGTTTTTCACAAAGCCTTTCACGGCCTGAACGGGTTTCGGCACGCTCAAAAAGACCAGGAACAGCCACGGGCTTGTGTAACCCATGATGACAAGACCGACGATCCAGATGTAAGCGATGGCAAAAGATGCGGCCAGTATCATGACGGCCCCTCTATGCCCCATCAAAATGGCCAGCGTTTTACGTCCGCCTTTTTTATCTTCCTCAATATCACGAATATTGTTGGACAGGTTAATCGCTCCGACCAGGATGGCGATCGGGATGGAAATCAAAATGCTCTGTTCATTAATTCTGCCTGTCTGAATGAAGAAAGAAATAAGGACAAATACAGAGCCCATGCAAATGCCGGAGAACAGTTCCCCGAACGGTGTATACGCAATCGGCAGCGGGCCGCCCGTATACAGATAGCCGATCAGCATGCCGGCAAGGCCGATAGCCGCAAGCCACCAGCTGCTGCTCATGCAGATATAAACACCGAGCACGAGGGCAATCGCATAAGAGCCGAGCGCCAGCTGCAGAATTGTTTTCGGCTTCATGCCGTGGCGGACGATCGCTCCGCCGATACCGACGGAATCCTCCGTATCTAAACCGCGTTTAAAATCGTAATATTCATTGAATAAGTTCGTGGCGATCTGGATCCAGAGACAGGAAAACAGCATGGCCAAAAACAGCAGGAAATCAACCTTTACGTAAAACATCGCCAATACGGTGCCGAGAAGTACGGGCACAAACGATGCCGTCAATGTATGAGGGCGGGTTAGCTGCCACAAAATGCGGCCCATGCTTTCTTTCTCGGGCGTCTTTTGGCTGCCCCCCATATTGTTTTGATTCATTTTCCTCTTCCTTTCTATTAAAAGGCTTTCACAGTCAGCCGATAACAGTAGTGTTGAATTGGGGTTTTCACGTTTTCTGCTACCTTATCTATCATAATAATTTCTTCCTCATTTCACAAGATGCGGCGCTTTATCAGCTATCCTGCCGGAAACGGCTTTTCGCCCTTCTCCATTGGGGTTCGGCACAAGCCTGCTTAAGAAAAAGCCGCCAAAATTTTTTTACCTCGTTTATATTTACGATAAGTTAAAAATCCCGCCTGAACAGCGCTTTTTTAGTATGATCATTTTCCAATTTATACATGCGTGTTTTCCATCCTTTTGTTTCTCATTCATTTTTAAGGAAATTTTAAGCTTAGGATATTAGACATATTTTGAAACTTTTTGTTAATCTAATCGTCATATACTGGTGTAATTATTGAATACGCGGGGAAGGAATTTTGAATATGATGCAAAAATTAAAACGTGCTTATGAAAATACATTGATCAAATGGACGTTTCATACGGGCTTTTATTTTCTGATATTAGTATTGCTCTTTTGGATGTATGGATTTCATACAGCGAATACCGGCACTTATATTTACAACGATTTCTAATCGGGGAGGATAACTATGAAACTACTTGATGCTATAAAAACATACGCAGACGCCAAGCCGCAGGCCATAGCGTTTCGTTCCTTAGATCATTCCCTCACTTACGGGGAATTATGGGATTTGTCGGAGCGGGTTGCGTCCGGCATTCAAAAACATACAGCTGACGGTTCGAAAGCGCCTGTCCTGGTTTACGGACATATGGAGCCGAATATGATCGTTTCTTTCTTGGGAAGCGTCAAAGCGGGCCGCCCTTACATCCCTGTCGATGTTTCCATTCCGCCGGAGCGGATCGTCAAAATCATTGAAAGCTCAGGCGCAGAGCTGCTTATCAGCGTATCGGGCGATGCAGTCGATACGGGAAGCAATCTGATTAAAACCGTTACGCCCGAAGAGCTTGCAGCTGACGGAGATCCAGACCTCAGCCGTGAGAACTGGGTAAAAGAGCTGGATACGTTTTACATTATTTACACGTCCGGCAGCACGGGAAATCCGAAGGGCGTGCAGATATCGGCTGATAACCTGCAAAGCTTCACTGACTGGATCTGCAGGGATTTTCCTGTGGGCGGGGGTAAGACATTCTTAAACCAAGCTCCGTTTTCTTTTGATTTATCTGTCATGGACATTTTCCCGTCGCTTCAAACGGGAGGTACGCTGCACTGCGTAACGAAAGACAAAATCAATAAACCGAAAGTACTATTTGAAGAGCTGGAGAAATCCAAACTGAACGTGTGGACATCGACGCCGTCTTTCGTCCAAATGTGTCTGATGGACCCCGGCTTTACGCAGGAGCTCCTGCCTGAGGCAGAAGTATTTATGTTTTGCGGAGAAGCGCTTCCGGCTGCCGTGGCACAGGAACTGTTAAACCGTTTTCCGAAGGCCCGCGTATTCAATACATACGGCCCGACTGAAACAACGGTTGCCGTCACCTCCGTTGAAATTACGCAGCAGATTATCGATGAAAATGAATCTCTGCCCGTCGGTTTTGCAAAACCCGATATGAATATCTTCATCATGGATGAAAACGGGAATAAGCTTCCGGACGGAGAAAAAGGGGAAATCATCATCGCCGGCCCGAGCGTGAGCAAAGGCTATCTCGGTGAACCGTCTCTGACTGAAAAAGCGTTTTTCTCAATTGACGGCCAGTGGGCATATCACACGGGTGATGCCGGTTATGTTCAGGATGGTCAGATTTTCTGCCAAGGACGCCTTGATTTCCAGATTAAGCTTCACGGCTACCGCATGGAGCTGGAGGAAATCGAAGTACATGTAAGGCAGTCTCAATATGTGCGCACGGCGGTTGTCATCCCGTATCAGCCTAACGGACCAGTCGAATATTTAATTGCCGCCATCGTGCCTGAAAAACATGATTTTGAAAAAGAATTCCAGCTGACAAGCGCCATTAAGAAAGAACTGGCCGCTTCGCTTCCGGCCTACATGATTCCGAGAAAATTCATTTATCAGGATCACATTCAAATGACTGCGAACGGAAAAATCGACCGTAAACGCATTGGCGAAGAGGTTCTTGTATGACGCCTTACAGCTCGTTTTTCTTCTTTATCTTACTTGGAATCCTTCTTTTGCCGACGATTATTTTAGGGCTGAACGGCAAGAGATTCCAAGGATACAACATGTTTATATCCATCATCGTATTGGCTTTGATTTTCGCGCATGATCTGCACGGCGTGATCGCACTATGTATCTTTACGCTGTGGCAGGTGCTTTTAATCAGGGGTTATCTCGCTTACAGACTGAAAGCCAACAGCGGCTTTGTCTTCAGTATGGCCGTGATCGCGTCTATTTTACCCCTGTTTTTATCTAAATTATGGCCGTTTTTCTTCCCGCCGGTGCCTCATCACCCGGTTCATAACCTGATCAGTTTCTTAGGAATTTCTTATTTGACATTTAAAGGCGTCCAGCTGATCATGGAAACGAGAGACGGACTGATTAAAGAAAAAATGCCGCTTCACCGCCTTTTGTACTTTATTATGTTTTTCCCGACCATTTCTTCCGGCCCGATCGACAGATACCGCAGATTTGCCAAGGACGAACAGAAAGTATGGACAAAGGGAGAATACGCTGATTTACTGTATACCGGCATTCATAAAATTTTTATCGGTTTCTTATACAAATTCATTATCGGATATGCGATTAACACGTATTTCATTATGAATCTGTCTCATATCACCCACAGCAAACTGTGGGGTAATGTGCTGTACATGTACGGATACAGCTTGTACCTGTTTTTTGATTTTGCGGGTTACACGATGTTTGCCGTCGGTGTAAGCTATATCATGGGTATCAAATCTCCGGAAAACTTTAATAAGCCGTTTATCAGCAAAAACATTAAAGACTTCTGGAACCGCTGGCACATGTCCTTATCCTTCTGGTTCAGAGACTACGTATTTATGCGCTTTGTTTTCTGGATGACAAAGAAAAAATGGATAAAGAACCGGATGGCCGTCTCGAACATCGGGTATTTCCTGCTGTTCATGCTGATGGGCGTCTGGCACGGACTCGCCCTGCAATATATTGTATACGGCCTGTACCACGCCGTATTAATGACCGGGTATAACTTTTTTGAGAAATGGAATAAGAAATACAAGTGGCTGCCCGCCAATCGTTTTACGGCCTTTTTAGCCATCGTCATCACATTCCATTTCGTATGTTTCGGATTTTATATTTTCTCAGGAAAACCATTTCATCACTAAAGGAGATTGAAAACACATGGAATTTAAACAGGAAGTATTAGACGTATTAGCTGAAGTTTGTCAGGAGGACGCTGTGAAAGAAAATCCTGATATTGAAATCTTTGAAGAAGGACTGCTTGATTCTTTCGGAACAGTAGAACTGCTGGTCGCCATCGAAAACCGCTTCGGCATTACAGTGCCGATCACTGAATTTGACCGTGACGAGTGGAATACGCCAAACAACATTGTAAACAAACTGACTGAGTTGAAGTAAATGAAAAAGCGTTTCTTTGGACCAATTATTTTAGCGTTTGTCCTGTTTGTCGGAGCTATCGCAGTTCCGGCTTCATGGCTTACGCGCTTCATTCCTGAAAAACGTGTCGAAGAGTCGGCAGCGGCCTTAAATCCGAATATGTTCCAGGGGCTCTATCTGCAAAACAAAATGTTCGAAGACTCGAAGTATATGCCGATTTTCGGTTCTTCCGAGCTTTCAAGACTGGATGAGTTTCACCCGTCCAACTATTTCCAAGTGAACAACCAAGGCTTTACGCCTTATCTTGTCGGAAAAGGCGGGGACCAATCCTTGATACACGCCGTGAACTTTGCGGCGCATTATCAGCAGCTGAAGGGCAAAAAGCTGGTATTCATTGTTTCTCCGCAATGGTTTATCAAAAAAGGTTCTGATGAACAGCACTTTGCGCCGAATTTTTCATCACTTCAGGCATTGGATTTAGCATTTAATAACCAGATTGATCCCGCGGTCAAAAAGAACATGATGAAGCGCATGCTCCGTTTTAAAGTCGTTCAGCATGATGCCGTCCTTTCTGAATTATACAAGGGAATGGTCAACGGACAATCATGGAAAGTGAAAGCGGTCATGCCGGCTGCCAAAGCTTATTATTCTCTGCTTGAGAAAAAAGATCTTTATTATTCAATGGGAGAAACCAAGGGCCCTGAACGGACGATCTCTGAAAACCTGAAAGGGAAATCGTGGTCAGAGTTAAAGACAGCCGCCGCTCAATTAGGAGAACGGAGCTCCAAGTCCAATCCTTTCTATATCGATGACGCTTCTTATAAAAAGATTAAGAAGAAAGTAAAGAGAGTGAAAGGAATCAACAAAGGAAGAACGTACGCCAAATCAGTCGAATATCACGACTTTGAGGATATGCTGGACATTCTGAAAGATGCCGGCGCTGAACCGATGTTCGTGGTTATTCCGGTCAACGGAAAATGGTATGACTACACCGGCTTCCCGAAAAAAGGCCGGACTGATTACTACAAAAAAGTCACTAAGCAAATTAAAGCGAAGGGCTTTCAGGTTGCCGACTTATCCGGGCACGAATATGATCCGTACTTTATGAAAGACACCATCCATATCGCCTGGAAGGGCTGGGTGTACGTCGATAAAGCAATGGAGCAGTTTTACAAAACCGGCAAGGTGACGGTTCACTGAGCACAGTGATGACAGAATACGTAAAAACGAACACGCAGGGGGCATTCTCTCCCCTGCTTTTTATGTGATTTGATTTTTTCACAAATTTGAGGAAAACTATTGCGAATATTTGTTGAAGGTATACAATAGAATATAAATTATTTTCAAATAAGTTTGACAATAACACCAATAGGGAGACAGAACATTATGAAACAAGACATTCGTGTTGAATTGACTTCAGCCAAAAAACCGAAACCGGACCCCCATAACCTTGCGTTCGGCAGAATTTTCACCGACCATATGTTTGTTATGGATTACGACGCCGGTCAAGGATGGTATGATCCGAGAATTATCCCTTATCAGTCCATCTCAATGGATCCTGCGGCCATGGTTTATCATTACGGCCAAACCGTTTTTGAAGGGCTTAAAGCGTATGTAACGAAGGATCAGGAAGTGCTTCTGTTCAGACCGGAGAAAAATATGGAGCGCCTGAACCAGTCAAATGACCGCCTTTGCATCCCGCTCATTGATGAAGAGCTTGTTCTTGAAGGCCTGAAACAGCTCGTAGCCATCGACCAAGACTGGATTCCGAAAGCGGAAGGCACTTCCCTTTATATCCGTCCGTTTATTATTGCGACTGAGCCTTTCCTCGGTGTAGCGGCATCCCATACGTACAAGCTGTTTATCATTCTTTCCCCGGTCGGCTCTTATTACAAAGAAGGCATTAAACCGGTAAAAATCGCCGTGGAAAACGAATTCGTGCGCGCCGTCAAAGGCGGCACCGGAAACGCGAAAACCGCCGGCAACTACGCATCAAGCCTGAAAGCGCAGCAGGTTGCGGAAGAGAAGGGATTTTCTCAGGTTTTATGGCTTGACGGCATTGAGAAAAAATACATCGAAGAAGTCGGCAGCATGAACATCTTCTTTAAAATTAGCGGCGAGATCGTGACGCCGGAGCTGAACGGAAGCATTCTTGAAGGAATTACGAGAAATTCCGTCATCACCCTTCTCAAACATTGGGGACTGACTGTGTCTGAGCGGAAGATTTCGATCGATGAAATCATCCAGGCGCATCGTGACGGCCGATTGGAAGAAACATTCGGAACCGGTACGGCGGCGGTCATTTCTCCGGTCGGCGAACTGATCTGGAATGATGAAAGTCTTGTCATCGGCAGCGGTGAAACCGGAGAGATCTCGAAGAAATTGTACGATACCATTACAGGCATTCAAAAAGGCGCGGAAGCCGACGTGTTCGGCTGGACGACGAAAGTCGCCTCACTAAGCGAATCAAAATAAGCAAAAAACCCGGAAGCGAATCCGGGTTTTTTTACTGCTCTTATGCTTCAATCGACTTAAAGAAATGGGGCAGATGTTCTTTGTGGGCCTCAAGCATTTCATCCAGAATGGCCTTTGCCACGGAGTCTGACGGGACAAGAGGGTTGATCGTCATCGCAAGAAGCGCCGTTTGATAATCTCCCGTGACGGCTGCTTCAGCGGCGACGCGCTCAAATGATTTGATTTGCTGGACGAGTCCGCGGACAGACACCGGCAGATCACCGACGGCGATCGGTTTCGGACCGTCTTTCGTCATGACGCAGTTCACTTCGACCGCTGAGTCATTCGGAATGCTGGCGATCGCGCCGTTGTTTATCGTATTGACGGGCTGGATATCATGTTTGTCGTTATAGATGGAGCTGATCAGGTTGCAGGCCGCGTCACTGTAGTACGCTCCGCCCCGTTTTTCCAGCTGCGGCGGTTTGATGGCGAGATTCGGATCTTTGTACAGTTCGAACAGTTCTTTCTCAACCTTCTGCACGACCTCGGCGCGTGTGCCCTCCGTCTGTGAAGCTTCTATTTCATGCTCGAGCATTTCTTTCGTTTTGAAATAATAGCGGTGGTAGCCGCAAGGAATCAGATCGAGCGCCTTCAGGAATTCTGGCTCCCATTCCGCTCCGGAAATGTTCTTCATCGTCATGGCGTTTTCCGGGTCTCCCATGGCTTCAATGACTTGATCCTTCACACTGACGCCGTCTAAGAAAACATCTAACCCGAAGACCATGTGATTCAGTCCGGCAAATTGCACTTCGATCCGGCTGACATCCACATCCAATGCTTTTGCGACGCCCATTTTAATGCCGATCGGCACATTGCAGAGGCCGACGACTTTTGTGAGATTCGAGTAGCGGAGCAAGGCCTCGGTAACCATGCCGGCAGGGTTTGTGAAATTCACAAGCCATGCATTCGGACAAAGCTCTTCGATGTCTTTCGCGATTTCCAGAATAACCGGGATGGTGCGCAGCCCTTTGAATAAACCGCCCGGACCGTTTGTCTCCTGGCCGATTACGCCGTATTTTAACGGAATCCGTTCGTCTTTGGCGCGGGCCTCAAGGAGACCGACGCGGAATTGAGTCGTTACGAAATCAGCATCCTTCAAAGCTTCTCTCCGGTCAAGCGTCAGGTGAATCTCTATCGGAACGCCCGCTTTTTCGACCATGCGTTTTGCAAGCGTGCCGACGATATTGAGTTTTTTCTCGCCTTCGGGAATGTCGACGAGCCATAATTCTCTGACAGGCAGTTCCTCATAGCGCTTAATGATGCCTTCCACAAGCTCCGGTGTATAGCTTGAACCTCCGCCGATCGTTACAATTTTAATTCCTTTTGTCATATTTTTGCTCCCCCTTGCAGACTCACTTTTTCGTAAATCTCGACTAACTCAGCGGCCAAGTCTTTCACGGTCATGGCATTCATTAAATGATCTTGCGCATGCACCATTAAAAGCGTCATGTCTGTTTTTTCTCCGCCGGCTTCATTTTGGATCAATTCTGTCTGGTAATGATGGGCTTCGGTCAGTTCCCTTGCGGCTTCCTGAAGCTTTTCCTCGGCCATGGCTCTGTCCCCCCGCTTTGCGGCGGCAATGGCTTCCATTGATGCGCTTCTTCCGTTGCCGCCATGCAGGATGATCTGAAAAATGGTCTGTTCCATTTTTTCATTCATGTGTTTCACTCCCTTTCTCTACAGCACGGCTTTTTCGTCTCCCTGTACGGCTGGCGCCTGCGATTGTTCAAGTTCGTTTTCTTCTTTCAGCTTTTGCGAATCCCACATTCTGAAGAACGGATAGTACACGATAAAGGCTGTGGTGATATTAATCGCCTGCATGACAGCCCCTGATATTTTTCCGCCCGTGGCAAGATAGCCGGAGAAAATCGGCGGCATCGTCCATGGGACGGCAATGCCGGCAGGTTTGGCGACGAGGCCTGTGCTCATTCCGATATAGGTAAAGACCAGTGTGACAAGCGGTGTGATAATGAACGGAATGAGAAGCATCGGGTTCATGACGATCGGCATTCCGAAAATAATCGGCTCATTAATATTAAAGACAGCCGGCCCGATGGCGAGTTTCCCAAGCTGCTTCATCTGCTTGCTTCGCGAACGGAGAAACATGGTGACCACGAGCGCCAGTGTCGCGCCGCTTCCGCCGATGTTGATCCAGATTTCAAAGAACTGCTGGGTGAAAATATTCGGCAGCGCATCGCCCGCCTGAAACGCAATCCGGTTGGCATCCATCGCTCCGAACCAGATCGGCGCCATGACGCCGCCGACAATGTTCGCCCCATGTAATCCGCACGCCCACAAGAGCATTTGAACCGCTTCGGCTACCAGGCTTCCGCCGAGACTTCCCCCAAGAATCGAGAGCGGCGTCCCCAGTACAACGCTTACAATGTTATGAAGGCTTTCAAACGGCGTCGCTTCGACAATTAAACGCGCACCCCAGATCAGAAAGATGACGGCAAAGCCGGGAATTAAAGCGACAAATGATTTGCTGACCGCCGGAGGCACGCCGTCCGGCATTTTGAAGACGAAATTCCGCTGGATGATCAGGCGGTAAATTTCCGTCGACAGCATGGCGATGATCATCGCGACAAACAGCCCTTTGCTTCCCATGAGAGACAGCGGGATGCCGCCGCCCACCATGATTTCCTCTTTGGCGCCGGAAGGCAGAAACGGAACTTTGTACGGCGTTGCCAAGAGAAACGCTGCCAACGATATCGCACCGGCCGATAATGCGTCCACCCCGTATTTTTCGGCCAGGCGGTAGGCGATTCCGAAAGCGGCGACAAGGCCCATGATTTCAAAGGTCGCATCAACCGGATATTGCAGTTTTTGAGACCAGGCGCTTCCGAACGTCTTTGCCATGAAATCCGCATATCCCGGAATCGGCAGGTTGCCGATGATCAGAAAAAACGAACCGATGATGATAAGCGGCATAGTGAGGATGATTCCGTCACGCAATGCTTGCAGATGCCGCTGGGAGGCAATTTTTCCGGCAATGGGCATGACTTTTTCTTCTAAAAACTGGTTCACCTTATTCACACGGCCCGCCCCTTTCTACGATGCGTTTCCGAGCTGTTCCGCTGATTTCAGAACCTCCGCTCCATTGCAAGTGCCGTAATGGACGGTATTGATGACTTCAACCGGCACTCCTTTTGATTCACCCAATTTTTTCAGCTGCGGAAGCAAATAACGGACTTGAGGCCCAAGCAGCAATACGTCCGCTTTATCAATATGCTGGTTGACTGAATCGCCTGACACCGCCCAGATTTTATATTCTTTTCCTTGTTCCTGCGCGCTTTTTTCCATCTTGGTGACGAGTAAGCTTGTTGACATCCCTGCTGCACAAACGAGTAATATATTCATGTAAAAGACCTCCTGAAAGTTTGATATTTTGTATGTCTCGATGTTAGTACCATCATATTATGAAATCGCTTTCATAACTACTCAGGCTTTTTCCGCTGCTAACGGAAAAAAGGTGTATCCCGGTCTTTCTCTGATCGTTTGTCTCTGAATACTCGTAAAACCTCCTGATAGGTTGTGCATTTTAAGAGACGGCTTACCGCGGCCGGATCATCCAACATCCCGCCGAGCCATTTGTACATATGCTGGAGGTCGGCTTTGCTTTCTTTCTCGACGCAGAGCAGGCAGACAAATTGGACACGCTTATCCGCCCAGTCAATCGGCTTCTTCAGCGTGCATACCGCCCAAAACGTCGTGTCCGTCTGCGGAACGAGCGGGTGCGGAATCGCCGTAAGATTGCCGAAACTCGTAGGAGAAATCGCTTCCCTTTCAAAAATAGAATCTGTCAGAGAATCAGAAGCGAGGCCGGCTTCTGCAACCTGCTGTCCGAGAAAACGGATGACGTCCTCCTTCGTCTCCAGATCCTGCTGCAAAAATACCAGCTCCGGTTTCAGAAAGTTCAATTGTTCCCGGTTTTCTTCCAGCATGGCGTCGATTTTTGTAAAATCCCCGCCGCCCAACAGCGTATGAACCTTCAATACGGGAACGGGCAGGTCTTTTTTGATCGGCACCGTGCTGACCACAAAATCAATCGACTCAAAGGAAAGCTGGTCAAGGCTGCAGTAATCAGCCGTTCCGACGATTTCAAGACGCTTTGCGAACCGGGATCGGAGCTTTTCTCTTAAAAGCTGCGCGCTGCCGGCGCCGGACGCACAGACAATCAGACAGCGTTTAGGCGGCCGTTCCGTCTTTCTCCTTTCAATGGCGGCTCCGAAATGAAGCGCCAAATATCCGATCTCATTTTCATGAATATCAATGCCGGTTTGCTCCTTGATTACGATTCCCGCAATCACTCCCGCTTCAAATGCGAGCGGATAATTCTCCTTTATGGCGGAGAGCATCGGGTTTCTCAGGTTCATTCCGTACCGGTTTCGGTTAATCGCCGGCTTGATATGGAGCGCAAGACCCGCTTTCAGCTCATTGTCGTCCGTGATTCCGAGCTTCAGCTCCCGCTCAATGGCTTCAATCATGGCCTCCGTCAAACGGCTGGTTTCCCCGTCTATCAGCCTTGTAAGCTCTTTTCCTTCCATTTGTGACTGGGTCATGCGCTTTGTCCCGAGCAGGTGAATGGCGATATAGGCGGTTTCCTGTTCGGGAAAGGTGACCGAAAGCGCCGATTCAAGCTCTTTTACGATGGCTTCCGCTGACTGATATTCTGTTTCGAGCTTAATATCATGAAGATCTTCCGGAATGAGAGATACATAGTTTTCTGTCCGGATTCGTTTGCAGGCAATGGCGATATGGATGATGAGATTGTTCAGGCCGAAGAAAGAAAGCGGGATCTTATGGTTTCGAACCTGCTTCATAATGGCTGTGCGGATCACATGAATGTCGTCTTTCGGCAGAATACCGGCCTTTTCACTCAGGAGATCAGGCTCGGGCTCGCGGTCGTCCACTAAGTATTCCGCCATACAATAACGGAGACGGAGCTCTTCGCCGCGCAGCTTAAAGCCGTAGTTCGGCCTTGTTTCCAAAATGATGTCATAGGGGCGGAGCCGTTTTTTGACTTCTTTTAAATCAGATTGAAGTGTGGATTTACTGATGAACAGTTCTTCCGCCAAGTCATCCAGCTTGAGGTAGCCGTCGGTCAGAAGCATTCTTTTCATCAGGTAATCTATCCGTTCATCGGGAAAAATCGGCACGGTGCTGTTCTGCTGGAAATTGTCCTGAAGCCAGTTTTTAAACGGCTGCTCATTCCGGATCAGCAGCTTATAGCCGCTCCCTCTGACAGATTGAATGGATGCGCCGTGTTTTTCTACAATGGTTTGCAGTTCCTTTATGTCATTGCGGACCGTCCGCGTCGTTACCTTTACATTTGCAGCGATGACTGAGCTTGTAACCGGTGTTTCAGCAGCTAAAAGCAAGCGCAGAAGTTCACGAAGCCGCCCATGAAGCATGAGAAAAACCTCCTATCAGATCAGATGCAGACGTGAAAAATGGGCAAAAAGAATGAGGAAGGGGTAAATGTATGTAAATTCTATAATGGGAAGGATTTCAAGTCAATGCGGCAATCCGATGCCAAGCCCGTAAAAAAACAGCCGGATCAGCCGGCTGTTCGGGATGCGGACATGCGGTTCCGCTTAGATGCCTTCCGTTCTTTTATGATTTTTCTGATGATCGGATAGATGACGGGCGCCCATTTGATAATCGTTTTGAAAAATTTTTTCAATGTCTGAATCCCCTTTCTTTTACCTTGTCTTTCCCCTGTTATCAGCGTTTATAAACATGGTCAGCGTGAGACATACCGGTTCCCCGTCACCCAATAGCGCCACGGATAATCCCGGGCTTCTCCGCTGTTGTCAATCCCGATTCTCGGGCCTGTTGATATATGTTCAGGCGTAAAGCCCTCCGTAATATACAGCGGCGGTTCCGTGATCATGCCGCCGTAGTCGTTCATTGAAATGCCCATCGCCTTCGTCAGTTTTCCCGGGCCGTTTGTCCACTCTCTCGGGGGGTCTGCCCGGTCTCCTGCTCTCCATCAGGAACTGTCCTTCATGAGGCTCCGCCGCCCTGATTAACACGGCCTGCGGAATGCCGATGTCCGCGGCGACGACGTTCATTAATGTATGAGTGTGCATGACGTATGTATAAATGCGGCCCGCCTCATGGAACATAATTTCCGTCCGTTTCGTGCGCCGGTTGCCGAAGCTGTGCGCCGCCCGGTCATCCGCTCCCATATAAGCTTCCGTTTCCACGATAAAACCTGAAGCCGTTCCCTCATCCGTCTCCTTCACCAGGAGACAGCCGAGCAATAAAGGGGCAAGCTCCACTGACGGTCTCTGGTAAAATTCAATCGGCAAAGGCTTTCCTTCTCCCGCCATTTGCCTCCCTCCTTTCTGAATATAGCGATTTCCTCTTTCACGTTTTTCACTTCTTTTTTACAATATAAACATGAAAGAAAAAGGGCATCATTGTTGAACACTCTATTGCGTTTTAAAAATCGGCCCGGTATAATATGATGGTTCAAATGAAAATGATTCTCATATTCAATAAATACCGGACAATGATCATAAAAGTAGGTGAATTGATTTTTGAGCGATTCTGTCACGTCCGCAAGCCGTCTGATCAGCATCTTAAAAAACGGGGTTTTCTTCCTGATCGCGGTGATCGGGCTGCTTGTTTCTATTTTTTTCGCCGTCTCATTCGGCGCGAAAGACATTACTTTACATACGGTTTGGTCGGCTGTTACTGATTACAATCCGAACATGACGGGCCAGCAGATCATTCATGAATTGCGTCTTCCGAGGGTGCTCGGGGCGGCCGTTACAGGAGCCGCTTTTGCCGCAGCCGGCGCCCTCATGCAGGGTGTCACGAGAAACCCGCTTGCCGATTCGGGTGTCTTAGGCGTAAATGCGGGCGCCATGTTTGTTGTTGCGCTCAGCTTTGCTTTTTTCCCTCATTTGTCATATGCCCTGCTGATGGTGATGTCATTTTTGGGAGCACTGGCAAGCACCGGCTTGATTTTCTTTATCAGTGCGGCGGGAAAAGGCAGCATGTCACCTTTAAAGGTGACGCTTGCCGGGGCGGTCGTGGCCGCGCTCTTACACTCACTCAGTACCGGTGTGGCGATTTATTACGATTTAAGCCAGGATTTGGCCTTCTGGTACGCCGGCGGGGTGTCGGGGATCAAGTGGGCTCATTTACAAGTCCTTGTTCCCGTGATTGCGGTCTTCATCATTCTCGCGACATTCATGGGCCGGTCCGTCACCCTTCTCTCAATGGGAAATGACGTGGCGGCGAATTTAGGGGTGAACACGGCTCTCACGCGTGCCGCCGGATTAATGATCGCCGTCGTTCTTGCCGGTGTGTCTGTTTCCGCTGCCGGCGCGATCGGCTTTGTCGGGCTGGTCATCCCCCATATCGCCCGCAAGATCGTCGGCGTTACGTACAGGCTGATTATTCCGATGTCCGCGTTGCTCGGCGCGATTCTTTTGATTTTGGCCGACTTGGCCTCACGCACGTTCAGTCCCCCGAGAGAATTGGCGATAGGCATCATGGTCGCACTTGTCGGTGTCCCTTTCTTTCTTTATATTGCCCGCAAGGAAGGGAGAGACTTATAAATGAAAGTGCAGAAAGAAACAAAAAAAGCGGCGGCGGCAGGTCTCGTTCTGCTGGTCATCGCCGTTTGCATTATTCTGATCGGGCTGCATACGGGCTCATTCCGGCTTTCTCCCCTCACCGTGGGAAAAACGCTGTTCGGTTACGGCACGTTTCAAAGCACAACCGTTTTATTCGATTACCGGCTCCCCCGGATGCTGGTGACGATGCTGGCCGGTATCGGCTTAGGCGTGTCGGGCGCTATTTTGCAGGGTGTATCCCGAAATCCGCTTGCCGATCCGGGCATTCTCGGACTGCATGCCGGCGCTTCCTTCGGTTTGATGATGTATATCACATTCTTTCATTCCCTGGAGGCGCAGGCGTCGATGTTCATCCCGCTGTTTACGTTTGCGGGCGGAACACTCGCCGCCCTGCTGATCGTAGTGCTTACGTACGACAGGCTGAACGGTTTTTTAACGATCCGCATGCTGTTGGTCGGGATCGCCGTTTCCGCGGGCTTCAGCGCCGTTACATTGTTTATGTCGCTGCGCCTGAATGAAGAAACTTATACATTCGCTTCCCGCTGGCTGGTGGGAAACGTCTGGGGCAGAGATTGGATTCACGTGTGGTCGCTATTGCCCTGGATCGGCATTCTCGCACCGCTTGCATGGCTTAACGCCCGTTCTTTGAATATTTTAATGCTCGGTGACCAGGCAGCCGCGGGGCTCGGCGCACACGTGCAGAGAAAAAGGATCATGCTGATCGCCATAGCGGTCGGCTTGTCCTGCGCGAGCGTCGCGATGGCCGGCGGAATCGGCTTTATCGGCTTTGCCGCCCCTCACTTGGCAAGACGGCTCGTCGGCACCATGCATCAGCATATTATTCCGATTGCGGGATTAATCGGCCTTGTCATTCTTGTCGCGGCAGACACCATCGGCCGGTCTTTGTTTCAGCCGAACGCCATTCCGGCCGGCGTGGTTGCGGCAGCCATCGGCGCGCCGTATTTTCTCTATCTCGTCATGAAAATCAAATCATAAAACAAGGAGTATTCCCATGAAAAAACAATAGCGCTCATCAGTTTCATGTGTATTTTCTTACTGGCTGCCTGCCAATCCGATTCATCACAGCCGGAGTCAAAAAAGAAATCCGGCGATCATAAAATCGCTTCGATGTCCATTCACCTGACAAATGATCTGCTGGCTCTCGGCGTTACACCTGCCGGTTCCGTCGTGGGCGGAGAATTAAAAGATTTTCTCCCTCATGTGAAAAATCAGCTGAAAGACACGAAAAAACTCGGACCTGCATCAGACCCGGATATGGAAGCTTTACTTGAGCTGAATCCAGACAACATTTATCTTGATAAAGAATTTTCGGGAAAAGATGTGTCAAAATACAAGAAAATCGGAAACACACACGTTTTCGACCTTGATAAAGGCACATGGCGCGATCATTTAAAAGACATCGGAAAAATCGTCAACCGTGAAAAAGAAGCTAAAACATTTATTCAAGATTACGAAGATGAAACAAAACAAGTCAGATCCATGATGAATAAGGAATTAGGGAAAAACGCCAAAGTCATGGCGATCCGCGTGAACGCAAAAGAGCTTCGCGTCTTCAGCACACGCCGCCCGATGGGACCGATTCTGTTTGACGATCTGAAGCTGAAACCGGCTGACGGCATTAAAGAAATGAACACCTCCCGCCCTTATGAAGTCATTTCTCAAGAAGTGCTGCCTGATTACAACGCAGATGCGATTTTCGTGGTCGTTAACAGAGACGACAAGTCACAGCAAGCTTATAAAGAATTGCAAAAAAGCGCTGTCTGGAAAGGGCTTAAGGCCGTGAAAGCAAACCATGTCTATAAAATTGCCGATCAGCCTTGGCTTGATTATTCGGCACTGGGAAATAAATTAGCAATAGATGAAGCGAAAAAACTGTTCCAAAAATAAACATGAGCCGGTTTTGCGAAAAGTGCAAGACCGGCTTTTTTATATTACCATTTACTTATATAAATATCTGCTTATATAATAGTGTAAAAAAGGAGTGAGCGCATGGAACGGCGGCATAATGCTTTAAGTTCCGAAGGGATCAGCCAGTGCCTCAAACTTCTAAGCGACCCGACGAGGCTTTTGATGCTGAAGCTTCTGGAGGATAAGGAATATTGTGTCTGCGAGCTGACGGCTATTTTTCATATAAGTCAGCCCGGCATCAGCCAGCACTTGCGGAAATTAAAGAACGCCGGCCTTGTGCGGGAAAGACGCGAGGGCCAGTGGCGGTACTATGCCATTCATCCGTCCGGACCGGAATACGCGCTGGTTTGCTCGATTCTGCAGCAGATAGATGAAAAGGACGAAGTTTTACAGACATTGCGGCAAATAGAAGTCACTGTTACATGCCGGTAAGGGGGATATATTCTTGGGAGTTGCGGTTTTATCAGCGCTGATTTTTGTGCTGACACTTGTGTTTGTCATATGGCAGCCGAAACATATATCAATCGGCTGGTCTGCCTGCGGCGGAGCGGTCCTCGCTTTGATCGCCGGAGCAGTCAGCCTGCACGATATCGCGGAAGTGACGGGGATCGTCTGGAATGCGACACTCGCCTTTATCGCCATTATTATCATTTCATTAATTCTTGACAGTATCGGTTTTTTTGAGTGGGCCGCGCTGCATATGGCCATGGCGGCCAAAGGCAGCGGGCTGCGGATGTTTCTCTATGTGTCGGTCTTAGGGGCTGTGGTCTCCGCCCTTTTTGCCAATGACGGAGCGGCGCTCATTTTGACGCCGATCGTACTGGCGATGGTGCGGGCTTTGAATTTACCTGAAAAGCTGGTTTTACCGTTTATTATCGCCGGAGGATTCATCGCCGACACCACCTCGCTGCCGCTCGTTGTAAGCAATTTGGTCAATATCGTATCCGCCGATTACTTTCATATCGGGTACATTGAATATGCATCACGCATGCTGGTGCCCAACCTCTTTTCTTTGGCGGCAAGCATTTTGGTGCTGTATCTCTATTTCAGAAAAAACATTCCGAAACGGTTTGACACCAGCCTTGTGAAACATCCTGCATCCGCCATTAAGGATGAGCGCCTTTTCCGGTTATCATGGGCTGTCCTGGCCGTTTTATTGATCGGGTATTTCGTCAGCGCGCTGCTGTCGATACCCGTTTCCTTCGTTGCCGGCTCCATCGCGGTCATTTTTCTCATTCTGGCGCAGCGAAGCCCCGCCGTCCCTGCGAAACAAGTCATCAAGGACGCCCCGTGGGCCATCGTGTTTTTTTCTGTCGGCATGTATGTTGTCGTGTACGGCTTGCGGAATGCCGGACTGACGGATCTTCTTTCTCAGCTTATTCAGAAAGCGGCGGATCACGGATTGTTTGCGGGCACACTCGGAATGGGTTTTATCGCTGCGATCCTCTCCTCCGTTATGAATAACCTGCCGACGGTGATGATTGACGCCATAGCCATCAGCGGAACGGACACTCACGGGCTGCTGAGAGAAGCATTGATTTACGCGAATGTTATCGGTTCTGACCTCGGGCCGAAAATCACGCCGATCGGGTCGCTGGCGACATTGTTATGGCTCCACGTGCTGAGCCGGAAAAACGTGAAAATTTCCTGGGGAATGTATTTCAAAACAGGTCTGATATTAACCATTCCGACGTTATTCATCACCCTGATCGGACTTTATATATGGCTGTTATGGCTCGCTTGAGAAAAAAACCTTTTAGTTGAATCTTAAAAGGTTTTTTTGTGTCAAAATCCGAAAAGTTAAACTTTTATATTTTAAAAGTATAGACATTTAATTTCAAAAGATTATAATATTCATGAAAACGTTTTAACTTTATGAAAGAAGGGATTCCTCATGAAAAGAATTTTATTAGCCTGCAGCTCAGGCATGTCCACCAGCCTTCTTGTCACGAAAATGCAGAATTACGCCAGCTCCATCGGTGAGGAGGCCGAGATTTGGGCAGTCGGACAGGATAAAGCAAAAGAAGCGATGAAAGACGCAGACGTCGTACTGATCGGCCCGCAGATGAGTTTTTTAAAAGGCGAGCTTCAAAAAGAGGCGGACCCGCTTCACATCACCGTTGATGTGATTGATATGATGGCATACGGCATGGGAGACGGCAAAAAAGCATACGAACAGGCCGTTGCCTTGATAGAGAACAAATAAAGGAGGCGATAAGCATGGAAACGTACACGGATGAACAGATCAGTTTTCAGCTGATTCTTCACAGCGGCAATGCCCGCAGCTGTATTATTCAATCGATACGCGCTTATAAAGACGGCCGGCCAGATGAGTCAGACACCTTTCTGACAAAGGCTGAAGATGAACTGGGGAAAGCGCACGACATCCATTTTCAGATGATTCAAAAAGAAGCCGGCGGCGCCAAAACGGATGTCTCTCTGCTTTTTATGCATGCTGAATATCACTTAATGTCAGCGCTTTCAATGAAAGAGATCGTCAAAGAAATGCTCGACTTATTTCAATCAAAGAATTTATAAAAAGCCGGGGGTGAAGACGTGTTTGAGAAAATCAGCCAATTCCTTGTTCCGATCGCGGGCAAATTAAACAATAACCGCTACCTGCAAGTCTTACGGGATGCTTTTATGCTGGCGTTTCCGCTGACCATTTTCGGTTCGGTGTTCGTCGTGCTGACGAACCTGCCGTTTTTAAACAAAATCATGAGCAGCTCCGCCCTGTCTGTCTTTCAATCCAGATTTGGCGGCGCTTCGACGGCGACGATGGGGATTATGTCCATTTTTGTCGTCTTCGGGATCGGCTATTACCTTTCCAAAAGCTACGAAGTGGAGGCCGTATTCGGCGGAGCGATCGCATTGGTTTCTTTTCTGCTGCTCACCCCTTTCGTCTTAGAGCCGGAAACGGGCAAAGCGGTCGCAGGCGTCATTCCGGTTGACCGGCTTGGAGCAAAAGGAATGTTTCTCGGCATGATGACCGCGTTTTTGTCAGGTGAAATCTACAGAAGAATCGTTCAGAGAAACTTAACGATTAAGATGCCTGCCGGTGTTCCTCCGGCTGTTGCTAAATCGTTCGCCGCATTGATTCCGGCTTTTATCACGCTTACTGTCTTCCTCTTGATCAACGCGGCTGTCACCCAGATCTTTCACACCAATCTGCATGATGTCATTTATCATACGGTTCAAGCCCCGCTTGTCGGACTTGGAAGCGGCATCATTCCTACATTAATCGCTGTTTTCTTTATTCAGATTTTATGGTTTTTCGGACTTCACGGACAAATCATTATTAATTCCGTGATGGACCCGATCTGGAATACATTACAGGTCGAAAATTTGGCTGCGTATACAGCGGGAAAAGAGATTCCCCATATTATTTCTAAGCCGTTTATGGAGATTTACACCGTCGGAATGGGCGGAACCGGAATGACATTGGCCATAGTGATCACCATCTTGCTTTTTATGAAAAGCAAACAGATGAAACAGATATCCAAACTCGGTCTCGCGCCGGGCATTTTCAACGTCAATGAGCCGGTTATTTTCGGTTTGCCGATCGTGATGAACCCGATCATTATCATTCCGTGGGTGATCGCGCCGATGGTTGTCACGCTCGTCACCTACCTGGCCATGTCGGCGGGGATCGTGCCCCCTCCTACCGGCGTGACCGTGCCCTGGACCGTCCCCCTTTTCATTAACGGGATTATGGCGACCAATTCCGTCATGGGCGGCATTATGCAGCTGGTCAACCTCTGTATTGTGTTTGTCATCTGGTTCCCGTTTCTTAAAGCGCTGGACAAATTAAATATGGCAAAGGAAAAAGAAGCAGAGACCGAGCAGCATGCCCGGGATGACAGCATGAGTATGTAATCAAAATCGCAGTAAGGGAGAGAAATCAATTGACTGAATCAAATATTCAATATCGTTTTCCGGAAGGATTCTGGTGGGGGTCTTCCGCCTCCGCCACCCAAACAGAAGGCGCCGCCGACAGAGACGGAAAAAGCCAAAACATATGGGATTACTGGTATGAAAAAGAGCCGAGCCGTTTTTTTAACGGCGTCGGCCCCGGCGACACGTCACGTTTTTATGATCAATACAAGGAGGATATCCGGCTGATGAAAGAAATCGGCCACAACTCCTTCCGGCTGTCTATTTCCTGGTCAAGATTGATTCCGGACGGAACTGGCGAGGTCAATCAGAAAGCGGTCGCGTTTTATCAGGACGTCATCGATGAAATGCTTGCCCATCGCATTGAGCCGTTTGTCAATTTGTTTCACTTTGACATGCCGCTTGCCCTTCAGCGTAAGGGGGGCTGGGTCAGCCGGGACACCGTTGACGCGTTTGAACATTACGCCAAAACCTGCTTTTCGCTATTCGGTGACAAAGTGAAAAAATGGTTCACTCACAACGAGCCGATTGTGCCGATTGAAGGCGGCTACTTATACGACTTTCACTATCCGAATCACGTTAATTTTCAAGAAGCGGTGCAGGCCGGCTTCCATACCCTGCTGTCGAATGCAAGGGCTGTCAAAGCCTACAGAGAATTGAAACAGGACGGACAAATCGGAATCATTCTGAATCTGACGCCTTCTTATCCGAGAAGCTCACACCCTGAAGATCTGAAAGCATCCCGGATTGCCGACGCCTTTTTCAACCGCTCATTTTTAGATCCCGCCGTAAAGGGCGAATTTCCTGAGGAGCTTGTCGAGATTCTCAAGGCAGAAGGCTTTCTGCCGCGTTACGAGAAAGAAGATCTCCGCCTCATTCAGGAGCATACGGTTGACCTGTTAGGCGTGAACTACTACCAGCCGAGACGCGTCAAGGCAAAAGAACATGTTCCGAATCCGCACGCCCCTTTCCTGCCTGAGCGTTTCTTCGATCCGTACGTCATGCCCGGACGGAAAATGAACCCTCACCGCGGGTGGGAAATTTACGAAAAAGGAATCTATGACATTCTCACCAATCTCAGAGAACATTACGGAAATATCGAATGTTTTATTTCCGAGAACGGCATGGGAGTTGAAGGCGAGGAACGCTTCCGCGATGAAAACGGCATCATTCAGGATGATTACAGGATTGAATTTATCCAGGAACATCTCAAATGGGTGCATCGGGCCATCGGAGAAGGTTCAAATGTTAAAGGCTATCATCTTTGGACTTTCATGGACAACTGGTCTTGGACAAATGCTTATAAAAACCGCTATGGCTTTGTATCTGTCAATCTGGAAAACGGGGGCGAACGGACCGTCAAAAAAAGCGGCCGCTGGTTCAAAGCCGTTTCCGATCAAAACGGATTTTAACAGATGAGGAGGTACGGCCATGCTTGGAGGTATTGAAGCCGGCGGCACGAAATTTGTCTGTGCCGCCGGACAAAAAGACGGCACCATTCTGGACAGAGCGGAGTTTCCGACGGGAGAACCGGATGACACACTCAGACAGGTCATCCGTTACTTTACAGATTTCCCGATAGAAGCCATCGGCATCGGGTCGTTCGGACCGATTGACATCCGCCCCGACAGTCAAACATACGGGTGCATCACCGCGACGCCGAAGACAGCCTGGCGGAACTGCCCTATTCTTCAAACGATCAAAAGCGCTCTGGATATTCCCGCAGGCTTCACCACCGACGTTAATGCGGCGGCGCTCGGAGAAGCTTCTTTCGGCGCGGCCAAAAACGCGGACAGCTGCCTCTATTTGACGGTCGGCACTGGCATCGGAGCGGGCGCCATCATGAACGGCAGATTTGTTCAAGGGCTGTCTCATCCTGAAATGGGCCACATTTATGTCAGAAGACACCCTGACGACGGCTACAAAGGCAATTGCCCTTACCATACAGATTGCCTGGAAGGCCTCGCGGCAGGTCCCGCCATTGAGAAACGCTGGGGGAAAAAAGCATATCTGCTGGCGGATCAGCAGGAAGTGTGGGAGCTTGAGGGCTATTATATTGCCGAAGCGCTTGTGCAGTATATTCTCATACTTTCGCCGGAAAAGATCATTCTCGGCGGGGGCGTCATGAAGCAGCATCAGCTGTTCTCTTATATCCGTCAGCACGTGAAAAAGCGGCTGAATCAATATATTGACCTGCCCGACATTGAACACTTCATCGTTCCCCCTCAATTAGGGATTCACTCCGGCGCGGCCGGTTCGCTCGTATTGGCGGAGCGCGCATTAGAGACGGCAAACCGGGAGGCGGGAAAATGACGAAACTCTTATTTTTGGAACCGGTTTTTAAAGAAAGATTATGGGGCGGGACGAAGCTGCGCGATACATTCGGGTATGAAATTCCTTCTGAGCGGACGGGAGAGTGCTGGGCGATTTCAGCTCATCCGCACGGTACATCCATCGTGCGGAACGGGCCTTTTTCCGGAACATCATTACACCGTCTCTGGAATGAACACCCTGACCTGTTCGGACATCCGAAAGAAGACGCTTTTCCCCTGCTCACAAAAATTCTTGACGCAAATATGGACTTATCCGTGCAGGTTCATCCGGATGACGCATATGCACATCGGCATGAAAATGGAGAACTCGGAAAAACGGAATGCTGGTACGTGTTGGACTGCAAAAAAGACGCGGAGCTCATTTTAGGGCACCGCGCCCAAACGAGAGAAGATTTCGTTCGGCTCATTGAACGAAACGAGTGGGATCACCTGCTCCGCCGCATCCCCATTAAGCCCGGCGACTTTTTCTATGTCCCGAGCGGCACACTGCACGCTTTATGTGAAGGTACGCTCGTTCTTGAAATCCAGCAAAGCTCTGATGCCACCTACCGGCTTTACGACTATGACCGGACGGATGGGAACGGGAATAAACGCGAGCTTCATCTTGAGAAAGCAATTGACGTAACAGACATTCCCCATACCGATGAAAATGTAAAAAGCACAAAGCATCGGATCGGAGATGCTCTTATTACGATACTCGCCGAAACACCTTTCTTTTCAGTTTATCAATGGGATGTGAGCGGGAAAGCATCATTCCCCGCACCCGGCCGGTATTTACTCGCAAGCGTCATTAAAGGACGCGGAGAACTGGATGGATGCCCCGTTCACAAAGGCGATCACTTTATCATGCCGGCGGATTCCGGAGATTTTGTTATAGAAGGAGATTGTGAGGTTATCGTTTCACATCCTTCATCATCTTAAAAATCAGGAGGTCTTTTATATGCTTAAAAAGTTAGCAGTCTGCCTGTCTATCGTTTTATTACTCTTAGGAGCCGCCAGTCCGATATCGGCTCACACCGTTTATCCCGTCAACCCAAATGCCCAGCAGACGACAAAAGATATCATGAACTGGCTGGCGCACCTGCCCAACCGTTCAGAAAACAGGGTCATGTCCGGAGCGTTCGGCGGCTACAGCGATGTCACTTTTTCAATGACAGAGGAAAACCGCTTGAAAAACGCGACGGGACAGTCTCCCGCCATCTACGGCTGTGACTATGGGAGAGGGTGGCTGGAAACAGCGGATATCACCGATACTATCGATTACAGCTGCAACAGCAGCTTAATCTCATACTGGAAAAGCGGCGGCCTCCCTCAGGTCAGCCTGCATCTCGCAAATCCGGCCTTTCCATCCGGAAACTATAAAACGGCCATCTCAAACAGCCAGTACAAAAACATCCTTGACCCTTCAACTGTGGAAGGAAAACGGCTTGAGGCGCTGCTCAGCAAAATCGCCGACGGCCTTACTCAGCTGAAAAATCAAGGCGTCACCGTTCTGTTCAGACCGCTGCATGAAATGAACGGCGAGTGGTTCTGGTGGGGGCTGACAGGCTACAACCAAAAAGACAATGAGAGAATCTCGCTGTACAAAGAGCTTTACAAGAAGATATACCGCTATATGACAGAGACAAGAGGATTGGATAACCTTTTGTGGGTGTATTCGCCGGATGCCAACAGAGACTTTAAAACAGACTTCTACCCAGGCTCATCTTATGTGGATATTACCGGTCTGGACGCTTACTTCACTGATCCGTATGCGATATCAGGCTATGATGAAATGCTGTCTCTGAAAAAACCGTTTGCCTTTGCCGAAACCGGTCCGTCCGGCAATATCGGAAGCTTTGATTATGCTGCTTTTATTAATGCGATCAGGCAAAAATACCCTCAGACCGCGTACTTTTTGACATGGGATGAACAATTAAGTCCGGCGGCCAATCAAGGCGCGCAAAGCCTTTATCAAAACAGCTGGACGCTGAACAAGGGCGAAATATGGAACGGCGGGTCCTTGACGCCGATCGCGGAATAACCGCTTCTTTTGAAAATCGGTTTTAAAAAACGGCTCTGCTGGGCATATTGTTACCGTTCAAAAAGGAGGGTTCAACAATGGAAAATAACAAAAACAGCAAAGAAACGCTTTCCAGTAAGACGACCGGTAAAGGCGAGTCAGAAGACACGCTGACAAACCGGCAGGGCCATCCGGTCACTGACAACCAGAATGTCAGGACAGTCGGCAATAGAGGACCGACGACATTGGAGAATTATGATTTTTTGGAGAAAATCAGCCACTTTGACCGCGAACGGATTCCCGAGCGCGTCGTTCACGCGCGCGGCGCCGGCGCACACGGATACTTTGAGGCGTACGGAAGTTTTGGAGACGAGGAGATTTCTAAATATACAAGAGCGAAAGTGTTTCAAAAGAAAGGAACGAAAACTCCGGCGTTTGTGCGGTTTTCTACCGTCAACCACGGGAAGCATTCCCCGGAAACATTGCGTGATCCCCGGGGTTTTGCCGTTAAGCTTTATACCGAAGACGGCAACTGGGATCTGGTCGGCAACAACCTGAAAATCTTTTTTATCCGTGATCCGCTGAAGTTCCCGGATCTTGTGCACGCATTTCAGCCTGATCCCGTTACGAACATTCAGGACGGCGAGCGTATTTTCGACTTCATTTCCCAATCACCGGAAGCGACTCATATGATCACTTTCTTGTTTTCGCCGTGGGGCATCCCGGCCAACTACCGGCAGATGCAGGGCTCAGGCGTCCATGCCTACAAATGGGTCAATGAAGAAGGAAAAGCCGTGCTCGTCAAATATCACTTTGAACCGAAACAAGGCATCCGCAACCTGACACAGAAGGAAGCGGAAGAGATTCAGGGGAAAAACTTTAACCATGCGACACAGGATTTGTATGAAGCGATTGAAAAAGGCGATTATCCTGAATGGGAAGTGTATGCGCAAATCATGACTGATGACGAGCACCCCGAGCTGGATTTTGATCCGCTTGATCCGACCAAGCTGTGGTATAAAGACGATTTCCCTTGGAAGCCGATCGGTAAATTGGTTCTGAACAAAAACCCGGAAAACTACCATGCCGAGGTGGAACAAGCATCATTCGGAACGGGCGTGCTTGTGGACGGCCTTGATTTTTCAGATGACAAATTACTTCAGGGGCGGACATTCGCCTATTCAGATACCCAGCGGTACCGCGTCGGCGCAAATTACCTGCAGCTTCCGATCAACTCGCCGAAAAAGCATGTCGCCACCAACCAGGAAGGCGGGCAAATGCAGTATCGTGTCGATCGGGCAGAAGGACAAAACCCGCACGTCAACTATGAGCCGTCCATTATGGGAGGACTCACCGAAGCAAAGCAGGATGGGAAAGACCATACACCTCATGTCGAAGGCGATGTGAAGCGGGAAGCGATCGACCGGCCGAATAACTTCGGCCAGGCCGGAGAAACATACCGCAGATTTTCGGAATTTGAACGGAACGAATTGATCACAAACCTGGTCAATACGCTTTCTTCCTGCCGGAAAGACATTCAGGATCAAATGATTGAGAATTTCACAAAAGCAGATCCGGACTACGGAAAACGTGTTGCGGAAGGGCTGAAAAAAGCCTCCGAAAGCAGCAGCGGCGGGCCGATCGGCACTACAGATACGGCCCAAGCCGCAAAACAGGCTGAACAGGAAAGCCATCCGTCTGATCCGTATTAAATAAAAAAACAGGACAATCGCGTCCTGTTTTTTTTTGAGCTAATTCAGCTCCTGTATATTCTGCTCCGCCGCGGCCGCAAATACTTTCGGCTCCGGACGGTCAAGATCTTCATGGAATAAACTTACTTTGTGAATCTGCCGGTTGTCGTACAGATGAAAGTAGTAGTTTCCGGTGTCACAGCACATGACCGACGTATACTGCGTATAATCAATTTCATTCTCCTCTGTGATCACCGCGCCTTTTGGAATATTCACATTGGACAGCACGTGAAAAGCGGCCGTAACGCCATCCGTTTCATGGGCGGAAGGCTCTAAATGCTCTTTCAGATAAGCGGCTCTGATGAACCGGGATGGCGGCGTGTAATCACCGGGAAGCCCGATCGTTCCAGATCCTTGGCCGAAAGCGGTTAATGTCATTCCGCCCAATGTTTTGCTTTCTGACTGCTGCGGCCTGATTCCGATATAATGGCGCAGATTGGTCACATGCCAAGGAAATTCCGGACTGTTGGTCATCACTCCGGGTTTGTTGTCATATACTTTCATTCCCTCCGGTGTCGGCTCGATGACAATGCAGCCGCCCGTGCGGTCTGATAAAATCCAATGAAGAGGCAGCACCGTATCCAATAACATTAACTTCTTCTCTACAATCGTCAGCATTGAGAGCTTTTCCTTTATGTCTTCAAGAGAGTCACAGTTTGATAAGGCCCAGGTGACAAACTCATGAGGAGCAATGTGACAGGTGCCCTCCCGTTCCGCTTTCTCGTATCCCGCAAAGCCCGGAAAATACAGCGTCGCACACGACAGCCCTTTTTCATTTACGCCGTCGGCAAACAGAACATTGCCGAGATTTCTCCCCATGCCGATAAATGCGTATTTCGTCTTATGCATCCTGCCGTCAGCTTCGCTTTTCCAGCTGTACTGACGAGGGTAAAGCACGACGTCCGTACCGAGCTGAAATGCAAAATCCATCGTTCGCGCCAATAGGTGATTACCGTCTGTCGTTTTCAATGTAAGACTTGTACACATATCATCAATCCCCTTTTCATTAATGAAATTTACACAAAGTAAACTATTCTTTCAGCTTAACGAATAATGGCTCCATTCGTCAAAAGATTGACACATTTCTCCTTCATACATATTAGTCCGTAAGCATATCCATGCCTTTTAACCCCTGGCAAATCGTTTTGGCGGCAGTGTTTGTTCCGTTTTTCAAAAAAACTTTGAACGGCTGTCAGCGAGGCTTTACAATGTTTTTCCTGCATGCTGGAATTTGTAAACGGCAGGTCAATCTGTTAAGCTATGTCTTTATGTTAAAGAAGAACATACGGAGGAGATTATCTATTGAAAGTAGAAAGGCGAACGATTGAACATATTCCGCATGACGAAAGACACGGAAAGGCTAAAGATTTATTCCCCGTCTGGTTCGGGGCTAATATGCATATTACGACGTTAGTCACAGGCACACTGCCCGTTACAATGGGACTCGATCTCTTTTGGAGTATCGCCGCCATTATAATCGGAACCTTTATCGGCGCAATCTTTATGGCGTCTCATTCCGCACAAGGACCTCAGCTCGGAATTCCGCAAATGATTCAAAGCCGCGCGCAATTCGGCGTGATCGGAGCGATTCTGCCCCTCTTTTTGGTCATGTTTATCTACCTGGGCTTCTTTGCGAGCAGTACGATTCTCGCAGCCGGTACACTGAGCAGCTTTGTCCCGATTCCGGCTTCATGGTGTATTATCGGCTTAAGCGCCATCTGTTTTTTACTCACGATCTACGGTCATGATCTGATTCACAAAATGCAGAAAATCCTCTCTTGGACCTCCTTTGCCGTTTTTTTGCTGCAACAATTCTTATTTTTCAACTGCCGATTCCTTCAGGAAGCTGGGTGCCCGGCTCATTAGATCTGCCTGTTTTTCTAGTGGCGGTCAGCGCGGTGGCCACATGGCAGCTGGCATACGCGCCATATGTCGCAGATTATTCCCGTTATCTGCCGGTCAAAACACCGGCATCGCATACTTTTTGGTACAGCTATGCAGGTACGTCAGTCAGTTCCATCTGGATGATGCTTCTCGGCGCCATTTTGACGACGGCGCTCCCGGAATTTACCGCTAATGCGGGAAATGAGATTGTCCGATTGTTCGGTCCGTTTTCCTTTATTATGCTGATCATCGTCCTGTTCGGGCAAATGGCGATCAACGTCTTTAATTTATACGGAGCCTTTATGTCAACCACGACTACCTTGGAGCCGTTTTTAAAACTGAAGGTGACGCCGAAAACGAGAGTGGTAATGATCCTTTGTGTGACGGCAGCGGGTACTGTATTAAGTCTCTTGGGCCAAAGCAATTTCATGGAACTGTTTTTAAATTTCATCTTTTTCATCAGTTATTTCTTAATTCCATGGACGGCGATCAACCTCGTGGATTACTATTTTATCCGACGCGGAAAATACCACGTCAAATCGATGTTTGACGTCAACGGACAATACGGCAGGGTCAATTGGATTACAGCGGCCGCCTTCGTTTTGTCGATTATATTAGAAATCCCGTTCATCAATACATCCTTTTACATCGGGCCGCTCGCTGAAATATTCGGCGGAGGCGACATTGCCTGGGTCATCGGCCTGGCCGTTCCGTCGCTGCTGTATTATGTCCTGATGAAATCAAGGGTAAAACAAAAAGAGGCGCCTTCCCTATGAAGACGCCTTTTCTTTATTCATATTCCTTCCATACACGCGGCAGCAGTTCAGAAAGTTCGTGCGCCAATAAGGTATGGGCGGAGCGCTCTTTCGTCCATAATTCCGCACATTCGCCGTGAAGGCGGACGGCGTTCAATACGGCATGCTTCGGGTCTTGATGACAGCACAGCATGCCGAGAATCATTCCCGTCAGCGTGTCGCCGGTTCCGCCTTTTGCAAGCGCGCCGTTTCCGGTTGTATTCCTGCGGCATTCCCCGTCGGGAAAAGCGATAATGGTTTCGTTTCCTTTCAGGACAATCGTGACATGAAGCCGCTCCGCCCATTCCGCGGCATATTCCGCTCTGTTCTGCTGAATCTCTTGAATCGGAAGGCCTGTCATTCTGGAAAATTCGCCGGGATGAGGCGTCAAGATCACGGGAGCTTTCCTCTTCGGATAGGTTCTTTTCGTAATGGCGCCCGCATCCAGTATGACGGGATAATCGCCAGAAAGCAGCTGATCAGCCGCCTGCTGCACTTCGTCTGTTTGGGGAAGGCCCGGCCCGATGGCAGCGGCCCGGACGGTTTCCCCGGGCTGGCCCGCCGCGGCTTTTTTCCAGCCGTCCCGCCAGTACGTCGCTTCCGGCAGCACTGGGACGATAAGCGGAATGACGCCTGCCGATGTACCGATGACGAGCTTGCCGACACCGCTTCTCATCGCGCCCAATCCGGCCAGAAGGGCGGCTCCCGGCATGTCATCGCTCCCGGCCAGCAATAACGCCGTCCCGAACGTTCCTTTATGGCTGTCTGCCTCCCGTTTCGGCAGCGTATCTTTCACATCTTGTTCCGTCCAATCCATTATATTCATCTCTGTACCTCCTCTTCTGTCTCCTATTTATATTCCAAACAAGAAGAGATTTTAAACCGCACAAAAAAACAGCCGCTCGTTTGCGGCTGTTTATGTTCTGATCGGAACATCAAGACGGTAAAGCTTCCGGTACCTTTCGTTTTCTGCAAGCAGCTCTTGATGGGTTCCTTCCATTTCTGCTTTTCCATTTTCTAAAAAGACGATTTTATCAGCTGTTTCCACACCCGCTAAATGGTGTGTAATCCAGAGGATCGTTTTCTCTTTAAAAACATCAAAAATCGTATCAAGCAATTCACGTTCAGTGACCGCATCAAGGCCGACCGTCGGTTCATCAAGGATAATGACCGGCGTGTCTTGGAGCAGAATACGGGCAAGCGCGATCCGCTGCCGTTCCCCGCCTGAGAAACGAATCCCCGTCTCCTGCACGGACGTTTCATATCCGTCAGGCAGTGATTCAATATAATCATGCAGCTTCACTTGCCGAGCCGCACGCTTAACATCTTCATCACTCGCCTTGCCGTTTCCGAGCCGGATATTGTTCATAATGCTCGTGTTAAAGAGATGAGGTTTCTGATTCAAAACGGCCACCGCTGAGGAAATCTGCTCCTGCACGGCCGCAGTTTCCAGCCCGTTCAGCATCACCTTGCCCGAATCGGGAACTAAGGCGCCTTCAATTAAAGCGAGAGAGGTCGACTTACCGGAGCCGCTCCTGCCGAGCAGCGCCATTTTTTCCCCCTGGCGGAGAGTGAAGGAAAAACGGTCAAGCACATGACTGTGCTGATCATAAGAAAACGTCACGTTATCAAATGTAAGTGTCACATCAGATACATCCAGTTTCTCATCGGTCTGCTTCACCTCACGACTTCGCAGCTCCGGAGCCGCCTTACTCATTCTTTTGATGGAATCCTGATAAGAAGGCACTTCCGTCAGCGCATCCGAAAGGGGCAGAAACGCCTCCGTCAATGGAAATACGACAAGCACAAAGGCCGCGATCATCGTGTTGGCGATGCTGCCGTCCGCATACTGACCCGCCGTCCAGAACAGCATGATCAATATGAAGCCGCCGACAAGGCATTGCGCGGCGAGATCACGCCATCTCGTAAACCGCTGACGTTTGCTTTCAAGGTCAAACCATGCCTTCTCTTTCTCTTCATAAGAGGAAATAAAGGCCGCCTGTCGTCCCGAGAACATCCAGTCGCTCACGCCGAGCACGGCATCTGTCAGCCGGCTGTAGAGCGTATTCCGGCCGCTTTTCAGCCTCATGTTTTTCGCTCTCGTCACAAGAAGCGACACAACCGGAAACAATACAACCAATATAAACAGGTAAATCGCCGCAAAAGCGGCAAACGGCCAGGAAAAAAAACCGAGTCCGATAACGGATGCCGCATACAGCAGCAAAGCGGAAACCGCCGGGAAAATCGTTTTTAAAAACGCATCCTGCAAATGCTCAATATCCTCAGCCAAAATGCCGAGCATGTCGCCCGTCCGAAAACGGGATGAAAGCATGAGCGAGGCCGGCTCCAGCATATTGTAAAGCCGCACCCTCATGTCGGACACGATTTTCAAAATGATATGGTGTCCCGTCAGACGCTCGGCGTACCGTGAGACTGAACGGGCAATCCCGAACGTCCGCACGGCCACAATCGGAACGTACACCAGCAGGATATTCTCAGGCCTTGTCGCCGACTTAGAGATCAAAAAACCGGAAGTGAACATGAGAAAGGCCGCCGAAAAAATCGTCACCGCGCCTAAAAAATCACAAGAACAAACAAACGGGCATTTTGCTTCATATACGGCAGAATCCATTCTTCTTTTCTCATGTTCTTTCCCCCAGTTGCGCCTTTACAAGTTTGGCGTATACGCCTTGTTTCGCCATCAATTCGTCGTGGGTGCCGATTTCCGCCACCGCGCCGTCATCAAGCACGATAATTTCATCCATCTCAAGCATCCAGTGAAGACGGTGAGTGGCCAGAAAGACAAGTTTGTTTTCAAACAGGTCTTTCATCGTTTCTTTTATTTCATATTCTGTTTCAATATCAAGGTGAGCGGTCGGCTCATCCAAAAGGAGAATCGGCCGGTTTCCTAAAAAGGCTCTGGCCAGCGCGACACGCTGAGCCTGCCCTCCGCTGAGCGTCCGTCCGCCCTCGCCGATCCGGCCGTCAAGACCGCCGGGCAGATCGCGGATCAGTCCGGAAAGACCCGCTGAATCAGCGGCGCGCGCCGTTTCCTCACGGGAAGCATCAGGATGATAAAACCGGATATTATTCAAAAGCGTGTCATCAAAAATGTACGGATGCTGCGGAATATAGAGCAGCTGCTTCTGCCAGCCGTCCGACTGAAGATGCGAGCGGGATTCACCGTTTACCTTGATCTCACCGGACGCAGGCTCTAAAAAGCCGCCCAGCACATCAATGAGTGTCGATTTTCCCGCACCGCTTTCCCCGATAATTCCGATTTTCTTCTTCCCTTTAAAGGACAGATGAAATTCAGACATCGATTCTCGGACGGACAAACGCGTAAGCTGTAATTCATCCCCGTCAGTCCACGTATCAAGTTCGAGCGGCTTTTCTTCTTTAAAACCGGGCTGCGCCAAAATCGCTTGAATGGTTTTCCCCGCCTCCTGCCCGTTTAACGTCGCGTGGTAATCATTTCCCACTTCGCGGACCGGGAGAAAATATTCAGGCGCGAGAATCAGCGCGGTCAATGCCGGACCGAGCAGAATTTGTCCGTCTATCAGCCGCAGGCCGAGAAACACCGCCACTGTCGCCACCGACAGCATCGTAAAGAAATCCAGGGCGAATGATGATAAAAACGCGACCCGGAGCGTACTCATCGTCGCCTTGCGGTATCTCTCACTGACATGAAAGATGTTTTTACTGTGTGATTTGCTTAATCCTAAAAACCGCAATGTCTCCAGTCCGCGGAGCGAATCCACGAAATGATTGGAAAGCGTCTGATAGGACTTCCATTGGCGATCGGCTTTTTTCTGCGCGACAAGTCCGAGCAGGATCATAAATACAATCAAAATCGGAAGCGCAAGAATCAGAATCAAAGCCGATGTTTTATCCTGAAAAAACACGTAAATAACAACGGCCGCCGGCACAATCGCCATGCTGACCATTTTCGGCAGAAACAGCTCTAAATAACGGCGGAACTGGCTGATGCCTTCCATCGCCAGCGTCACCATCCGGCCTGTCCCCTCTTTTTTCGCAAAGCGGGGGCCGAGACGGAACAATTGCTCAAGAAATCTTTTTCTTAAGTCTGCGCCGGTTTGCGCGGCATATTGGTATACGATTTTCTGCCGGACCGCTGTCACCGCATGCCGGACCAAAAACGCAAGCAGGAAAAAGCCGATAACCGGATAAAGAGAAGCAATCCGCTTCCCGTTAAATAATCCGGTTACCGCCTGGCTCAGCCATTCCGCCTGCAAGATGATGGCGGCCGTTTGTATAATCGTTAATCCCGTAATGATCGCAAGAATCCGCTTCATTCCTTTATAAAGAAACAGGTCTTTTCCCATTAATAAGTCATAGGCTCCTTATGGCTGACGCGTTTCCGGAAGACATAATAGCTCCAGATCTGACTGCCGATGACAAACGGCAGCAGAGTCAGTGCGGCAATTGTCATGACTTTAAGTGAATAATCACCGGATGACGCGTTAGCTACTGTTAAGTCATACGCGCTTTTCAGCGAGCTGACCATGACGCGCGGGAACAGAGAGATAAAAATCATCGCAACTGTCAAAGCAAGACCCGCGCCGGTCATACCGAATGCCCAGCCGTCTTTTTTCTTGCTCATGAACACAACAGCAAGAACGTTGCAGATGACAATCAGCACGAATACCGGAATCGTGATGTTTGCCCGGCGTGTAAACATATCCGTATCGTATGCAGACATCGCAAAGAAAGCAAGTACAACAAGAAAGATAACACCGATTACGCGTTTTGCCATTTTTCTCGCACGCTCTTGTAAATCACCGATCGTGCGCAGTGTGACAAACATTAAACCGTGCAGGAATGAAAGAAGGGTGACGGCTGCTCCGCCAAGGACGGAATACACGTTCACAATATCTGAGAAACCCGCATGCATATTCATATGGCCGTCAATCGGCATGCCGCGGAACAAGCTTGTGAAGATCAGGCCGAATACAAACGGCGGGATAAGGCTGCCGAAGAAAATCACCCAGTCCCATGTTTTGACCCATTTTAAATGATTCACTTTTCCGCGGAATTCAAACGCCACCCCGCGGCCCATTAAAGCAAGAAGGATGATGATAAACGGAATATAATATCCGCTCAGCATCGTCGCATACCAGTTCGGGAATGCCGCGAAGATCGCTCCCGTACCTGTCAGCAGCCATACCTCATTCGCATCCCAGAACGGGCCGATGGTGTTAATCAGCACTCTGCGTTCTAATTCATTATGGCCAAGAAATCGGGTCGAAATGCCGACACCGAAATCAAAACCTTCTAAAAAGAAAAATCCGACAAACAAAACTGAAACGAGTACAAACCAAAGATCATGAAGTGACCCCATGGTAGACCTCCTGACTGAACGGATCCGTTGATACAGGAACATCCTTGTGATCATCATGGTCCGCACCTTTTTTAATTTCACGAACGAATAGGAAAACAAGCAGCGCGCCTAAAATCAAGTACATGACGCCGAAACCGATAATTGAAAACAGCAGAGATCCCGTCGTTACGTTAGGCGAAACGGATTGTGCGGTTGTCATTTGCCCCATAACCGTCCACGGCTGGCGGCCGATTTCAGTCATAATCCATCCGGCAGAGTTCGCAATGAACGGGAATGCGATCAGTGCGATCATGCCCCGTAAATACCACTTGCTCGTATGAAGCTTTTTGCGGCGGTTCAGAATAAAGCCTGCAATCGCGGCAAAAATCATAAGCGCACCCGCTCCCGCCATAATGCGGAAACTCCAGAACGTCGTTTTAACAGGCGGGATATAGTCGCCTTTTCCGTACGTTTTTTCATATTCTTTTTGAAGTGTTTTCATCCCTTTCACACTGCCGCTGAACTTCTGGTAAGCCAAGTAGCTGAGTGCGTAAGGAATTGAAATTTCTGATGTGTTTTTTCTTTATTCGTATCAATATTCGCAAAAGCCGTCCACGCGGCAGGATCACCGCTGTCATCCCAAAGCGCTTCACTGGCGGCCATTTTCATCGGCTGCGATTCCATTAAATGCTCAGCCTGCATGTGTCCGCTGAACGCAACGCCGATACCGGCGATCAGACCGACAATCATCGAAAGCTTGAAAGATTTATGGAAGAAAGGCACTTCTTTTTTCTTCAATAATTTAAATGCGCTGACACCGGCGATAAAGAAAGCACCCGTCGCAAGCGCTCCGAAAATGACGTGAGGGAATTCAACCCAAAGCTGAGGGTTTGTCAAAAGCGCTCCGAAGTCATTCATTTCCGCGCGGCCGTTTTTAATCGTAAAGCCGACCGGCTCCTGCATGAATGAGTTTGCCGTCAAAATCCAGAAAGATGACATAATCGTTCCGAAGGATACAAGCCAAATGCAAAGCAAATGCACTTTTTTAGATAAACGGTCCCAGCCGAAAATCCATAATCCGATAAAAATAGACTCCATAAAAAACGCCAAAAGCGCTTCAATCGCAAGCGGAGCCCCAAATACGTCCCCGACAAAACGGGAATAATCAGACCAGTTCAATCCGAACTGGAATTCCTGAAGAATCCCTGTGACGACGCCGACAGCAAAGTTAATTAAAAAGAGATGCCCCCAAAATTTAGCCATTTTGAGATAGGTCTCTTGTTTTTGACAACATAAAGCGTCTCCATCAAAGCAACCATAAACACAAGCCCGATAGACATAGGCACAAACAAGAAGTGAAACAATGTTGTAGATGCAAATTGAATGCGGGCTAATACCAACTCACTCATGATGTTTTTCCTCCAATCTGGTAAATTGCTCAACATTTCACAAACATAGTGGAATTCTTGCTCGGTATTTCACAAAAAATGATATATTTGCTCAATGTTTCACAAATTCGTCAAAACTATTGAAATATCAGCCTGTACACCCTAGGGACAGCGGCTGTCATAGAAATGATTCAATATCATTACTTTACAACGATTCAGCCTAAAAAAAGAATCAATATACCTAAAATCAGGCTGAAATTGTGACTGATTATTGTCGGATTTGTAGAGATTTTATGTCAGCACCTAGGATATTTGTCCCTTTGATATCGTACCTCTTTTTTATTCGTGTGGCGAACAAAATGCTTTTCTCGGCGAAAAAGTCCGCCAAATCGCCATTTTGAGAAAGAAAATGTGAAGAAAGCATGTCCTCTAGTAAATTCATAATATATGAACAATTTAAATTTTTTAGTATACTTTAAATGGGGATATTTTTTCACTACATAACGACTGGGGGAACAAGCATGGGAGAACTTCAACCAAAATTGCAAACGGATTCAATCCAAAAACAGGAACGGACTGATAACTGGTTTGCCAGAGCAATGAATATAAGAATCGGCATTATTCCTCTTCCTATCTATATCCTGCTTTTCTTGCTTATTACGGTGTTTGTCATGAGCCGTGATGTAAAAAGCGACATTCTGACATCAATTGCCGTCATGAGTTTTTTCGGATTTACCTTCGGCCAGATCGGAAAATCCATTCCGATCGTGCGGTCCATCGGCGGCCCTGCGATTCTCGCAACCTTTATTCCATCCGCTGTCGTCTACTACCACCTGCTTCCGAAAGACATTATTACTTCAACAACAGAATTCACGGAAAGCTCCAACTTTCTCTATCTATTTATTGCCGGTATCGTCGTCGGCAGTATTCTCGGGATGAAAAGAGAGACGCTCGTCAAAGCTTTCGTTAAGATTTTTATTCCGCTGATCGCCGGCTCGATCGCGGCCGCCGTCGTCGGCTTATGCGTCGGGACGCTGCTCGGGCTCGGCTTTCAGCACACGCTGCTTTATATCGTCGTTCCGATTATGGCGGGGGGTGTCGGTGAAGGCGCGATTCCTTTATCCATCGGCTACTCCGATATTATGCCGATGTCCCAGGGAGACGCCTTTGCGCTTGTGCTGCCGTCCATCATGCTAGGCAGCCTGTGCGCCATTATGTTATCAGGTTTGCTGAATGTCATCGGGAAACGCAAACCGGAATGGACGGGCAACGGGAAGGTTGATAAGTCTGATCATTCCGCTCCCGCATTGGAACAGCCGGCCGATGATAAAACGTTTGATTTGTCCTTTTTCGCTTCGGGCGGTATTTTAGCGGTTTCCCTCTATTTGGTCGGCATGCTGGCGCATGATTTCTTTCAGCTTCCGGCTCCTGTCGTGATGCTCGTCCTTGCCGTTCTCATTAAGCTGTTCAGGCTGGCGCCGGCTTCGATTGAAAACGGAGCCTTCGGCGTCTCGCGCTTTTTCTCCACAGCCGTGACCTATCCGCTCTTATTTGCGATCGGCGTTTCAATGACACCGTGGGACAAGCTGATTGCGGCGTTTACGATCAGCAACATCATTACCATTTTATCAATCGTCGTCACGATGATGGCCGTCGGTTTTCTGACCGGAAAATGGCTGAATCTGTACCCGATTGAGACGGCGGTTATTAATGCCTGCCATTCCGGCCAGGGCGGCACCGGCGACGTCGCGATCTTGAGCGCCGCTGAACGGCTTGAGCTTATGCCGTTCGCCCAAGTGTCGACCAGAATCGGCGGAGCGATTACCGTAAGCGTCACTCTTCTGCTGCTTCATCAATTCTATTAAACTGAAAAAAGCCTCCGCATATGCGGAGGCTCTGTTATTTCATCACATTTTGAATATAAGAGCCGAATGCAGCGCCGGACATGCCCGGCGACACACGGACGCGGTGAAGCCCGTAAAGCCCCTGATCTCTAGACGCCGCTCCCGGCTCTGTCGTGACCGCCATACGGTAGCCTGACGAGGCGGCGGCTTTTAATGTTTCTTTATTATATCGTCCGACAGGGTAGCTGATCATAGTCGTCCGCTGCCCGAACATTTGATCAAATAAACGCTTAGAGTCCTTCATTTCACGTCGCTGCTGCTGCGGTGTGAGCCCGTTCAATTCGAGATGGTTCATCGTATGGCTCTGAATGGAAATGCCGTGGGCGGCCATCTCCTTCATCTGCTTCTCAGTCAGATGATTCTTATGCCCGATAAAGTTTCCGATCATAAAGATTGTCGCTTTCATCTTGTATTTCTTTAAAATGGGATAGGCTGCTTTCACATTGTCTGTATAGCCGTCATCAAATGTGATCAGAACACATTTTTCACGCGGCTCCTTATCCTCCGTCAGCATCAGATAGGCTTCTTCAGGAGTCATCGTATAATAGCCGTGATCATGAAGCCACTTCATATGCTGCCGGAATTCTTCCTTCGGCACACGCAGGCTGTTTCCCTCTGAAATGCTGTGATACATCAGAATCGGCAGTCTCGCCGTTCCTTTCGTTTGAACCCAGGCGGACGTATCCGGCTCTTTTTTGATTTGCCGCTTTACGGACTTTTTTTCGCTGTGCGCTTCTGCCTTCGGAATGCTTTGTTCGGCGCTTGCCTCATGGCCCGAGCAGGCGGCAAGTGTAAACACGGCAGCCAAAAGGCACATGCACATGATCATGCGTTTCATCGTTTTCCTGCTTTCTGTCTTCTATTTACTTTTTATATCGGTTATGCGTCATAAATTGTTACATCAAAAAAACCGGACATCCAGCTGTCCGGCTTTGCGTTATGAGCGGATTCTGATTTCTGTTTCACTGTCAAAAAAGTGAGCCTTATTCATGTCGAAAGCGACGGTCAATTCCTCACCGGCACGAATGTCATGGCGGGCGTCAATCCGGGCGATAAAATCCTGATCCCCGATCCGGGAATAAACCATAATTTCTGACCCGAGCAATTCCGCGACATTGATTTTAGCTGTGATGGATGAATTCTTATAGGATTCTACTACAATCAGCTCGTCATGTATGTCTTCCGGGCGGATGCCGAAGATGATATCTTTGCCGGCATACCCTTTTTCCCGGAGCATTTTCATTTTCCCTTCCGGCACGCTGAGAGCGGCTGAACCGATCTGAATGGCGCCGTCCGTCAGCTTTCCTTTGAAAAAGTTCATCGCCGGAGAGCCGATAAACCCGCCGACAAATACGTTTTCGGGATGTTCATACACTTCTTTCGGGGTGCCGATCTGCTGAATTTTTCCGTCCTTCATGACTACGATGCGTGTCGCCATCGTCAGTGCTTCTGTTTGGTCGTGCGTCACATAGATTGTGGTTGTTTGCAGCCTTTGATGGAGCTTAATAATTTCAGCCCGCATCTGCACCCGAAGCTTTGCGTCCAGATTTGACAGCGGCTCATCCATTAAAAACACTTTGGCGTCCCTGACAATCGCCCGGCCTAATGCAACCCGCTGCCGCTGCCCGCCGGAGAGCGCCTTCGGTTTACGGTGCAGATACTCTGTGAGCCCCAGCATTTTCGCCGCTTCTTCGACCCGTTTTTTAATCTCCGGTTTCGGCATTTTCCTCAGCTTCAGACCGAAAGCGATATTATCATAGACCGTCATGTGCGGATATAACGCATAGTTTTGAAACACCATGGCGATATCCCTGTCTTTAGGAGCGATGTCATTCACTCTCGTATCACCGATATAGAAATCGCCCTTCGTAATGTCTTCCAGCCCGGCTACCATCCGCAAAGTTGTCGACTTGCCGCACCCCGACGGACCGACAAACACGATAAACTCTTTATCTTTAATATGAAGGTTAAAATCATCGACAGCCGCTTCTTTTTGATCGTAATACTTATAAATATGCTCGAGCCGAAGTTCCGCCATGTATATCCCCCTTTATTTGTAAACGCTTTCTTAAATAGGATTGTAACAGCGTCAGACGGCGGCGGATATAGGCAATGTTCATAAAAAAAGTCCGCTGCCTTCGTGCACATTTCCCATTTAATGTGATTTTTCATATTGCAGACAAATGAAATAAGCCAGCAGGGCGCCCCGATATGTCTTAATATCAATACCTGAGCGTTCCGCAAATTTATCAATCCGATATTGAAGACTGTTGCGGTGCAAATGCAGTTTTTTCGATGTGAGCGACATGTTCGAGTTATGTTCAATAAAGGTCTGAATCGTATGCTTCAGCTCCGGTTCTTTCTGAAACAGCAGCGCCGCTTCTTCGTGAAGCAAGGCTGAGAGCTTTTCTCTGCTTTCTTCCGTGAGCATGGCCGGAAATACCGTTTCCGCGGTCAGCGTGCTCAGCTGCGGGAGATGACGCCGGCCGATCTGACAATATTGCTGTTCTCTCTGATAATGAAGGCGCAGACGTTCCCCCTTGCAGTAATACCTTCCGACGAAAAAACGGACACTGAAATAAAAATCGCCTTCGAGAATCTTCACAAAAGATGCGATGTCATCCGAATCTGGCGCTCCCAGCTTTTCTTCCTCCACAATCACGCCATGATCCCTCCCCGTCGGGACAACTGTATATAAAACCGGCCAGAAATGGCGCAGCGCTTCCGTAAATGCCCCCCAGTCCCGTTCTCCCAATAAGTCATAATGGATAAAACGGACACGCGGCTCCTTGACATCAGGCACCGGACCTTCTTCCAGCAGAAAACGCCGCCACCTCTTTGCTGCCGCCGTCTCCGGAAAAAAACGCCTTTTTCTTCAGCGGGCGTCAAAAATGATTCCAGAAGCAGTTTCTCCTTCGGGGTAATATCCTCCTTCGGAATGGCGGCATAGACCCGCCTTTTCTCATCATAAAAGCAAAAGACATCCTCCGCCGTACAGCACGTATCAGACAACACAGCCCTCGGGTAAATTGCCAATAACGGGTTCATATGCGCTCCTTTCTATCGCTCTATCATATTTTCAGTATAAAACGTCCGGCCGATAGTATCCACTTCGTTTTAAGAAACAGCTTTCAGGCTATTTCCCGGGAAACGGATCATAACCGCTTCTGCCGGCATAAGAAAAAAACCCTCTGCGCCGGCAGAGGGATCCTTTTTTATTTAGAGATATCGACGAAGCCTTCACCAAAGACGTCACGCACATCATGAACAATGACAAACGCTTTTGTATCACAGCTTTTAATAATTTTTTTGAGCATGGAAAGCTCTTGTTTCTGGATGACGATATATAAAATTTCCTTCGACTGCCCCGTGTAATTTCCTTTACCCGACAGCAGCGTAACCCCTCTGTCCATCAGCGTGTTGACCTGTTCAGCGATTTCGTGCTTATGCTCAGATATAATTGTCACCGCTTTTTTCGTATTCAGGCCTTCAATGATAAAGTCCATCACCTTCGTTCCGATATACAGCATAACAATGGTAAACATCATTTTTTCCGCACCGATGATGAAATAAGAACTGAAGACGACAATCAGATCAAAGAACAAAAGCGCATAGCTGATATTCCAATCGAGATATTTGTTCGCAATCCTCGCCAAAATGGCAGAACCCGCAGTCGTGCCTCCGACTCGAATAATGATCCCGATTCCGACACCGGCAAACACACCCGCAAAAATAGTATTAATAATGAGTTCATGTGAAGGCGAGTGCCAATCATGCGTCAGATGCAGAAACAGTGAGTTGGCGACAACGGTAATGATCGTATAAAGCGTTGTTTTTCCGTCTAAAAATTTATATCCGATAATCAATAAAATCCCGTTCAAAATGATATTCGTCACCCCGGGCGACCATTCAAACACATAGTACAAGATCAGGGTGATTCCCGTTACCCCGCCCTCTCCAAGATCATTCGGAATGGCGAATAAATTAACGGCCAAAGCAAAGATAAAAGCTCCAATAATCAGCATCAGCACATCCAGCAATCTCTTTTTCATCCCAGACACTCCCTTTTTATAAAATCAAAAAAGCCCGGGAGAGCACTCTTCATTAAAAGAGCAGAAACTCCCGGGCTTTTATCCCAACGTGTCACAGCAGGAACCTGCTGTGTGTTTTCTCTCGGTCCAGACCAATTCAGCATTGCGGAACCCTAGAAAACCACTGTTTTTTATGTTCAGTTTTTGTATATCTTTCAAGATTATACGGGAAATCCCGAACATGTTCAACCACTCTTTTTTCAATAAACCTATAAAGAATTCGAACGATCTGCCGATACTAAAAAAGGAACTAAAATACATGACTAAAAAATTATTAAAATACTTTTTTTCTCAAAATATTATTGACTATAGGTTATTTTACAGGCATTATAGTATGTAGTTTTTAAGAAATAGTTTACATAGGAGGAAATATTATGGCAGGCAACCTGGTGTCTTGTAAGGCGTGCGGCAAAGAAATCGCTAAAGGCGTTAAAAAATGCCCCAACTGCGGTAAAGATCAGAGAAACTTTTTTATGAGACATAAAATCATCACACTGCTTCTGGCAGTAGTGGTTATTATCATTCTCGTAAACATCGGCGGCGGAGGCGATTCTTCATCATCTAAGGTCGCATCTTCAAGTTCTGCGGAATCTAAAGAAAAACTGTATAACATCGGTGACACTGTTAAGACTGAGAAAACTGAAGTGACTCTTACAAAAATAGAAAAAAGAGACTCAGTAGGGACACAATATATCCAGAAAAAAGCGTCTGACGGCGGCGTTATCGTAGCTGTACAATACACAGTTAAAAATGTTTCAAAGAAGCCTATTAGCTCTTTCTCCATTCCGAGCGTGAAACTAGTAGATTCTGAAGGAACTTCCTATGATCCGGATATTGACGCTTCATCGACTTATGCAACGGAAACAAAAGTGAACAACAGTAAAATTTTAAGTGACCTGAACCCGAACATTAAGGTCACTGGAGTGAAAGCCTTTGAAGTTGATAAAGACGCATACTCTAAAGGCACTTGGAAAATAAAATTCAGCAACGATGTTGAAGTAAAAGTTAAATAATGATCATAACAAAAGAGACCTTCATCATTTGAAGGTCTCTTTCTTTTTACGCCTTTTGGTACCCGTTCACATTGGAGGACTGCCACTTCCAAGAGTCGGCGCACATTTCTTCAAGCCCGCGCTTTGCTTCCCAGCCTAATTCAGCCTTCGCTTTTGCCGGGTCTGCGAAGCATGCGGCGATGTCTCCCGGGCGCCGGTCGGCAAAACGGTACGGCACTTCTTTTCCCGATACTTTTTCAAACGCCTTGACCATCTCCAGAACGCTGTAGCCTCTTCCTGTGCCGAGATTATAGGCGTCGGCGCCCGTTGTGTTCAGCACCTTTTCAAGCGCTCTGACATGCCCCTCGGCAAGGTCAACGACATGGATGTAATCCCGCACGCCGGTGCCGTCCTTTGTCGGATAATCATTGCCGAACACCTGCAATTGCTCAAGCTTGCCGACAGCGACTTGTGCGACGTACGGCATTAAATTATTCGGAATGCCGTTCGGGTCTTCTCCGATCCGGCCGCTCGGGTGCGCGCCGAACGGATTAAAGTAGCGGAGCAGCGCAATGCTCCATTCAGAGTCCGCTTTATGCAGATCGCGTAAAATCTGTTCCAGCATCAGCTTTGTCTGCCCGTAAGGATTGGTCGCGCTTAAAGGAAAATCCTCAGTGATCGGCGTTGTTTCCGGAACGCCGTAAACCGTCGCTGAAGAACTGAAGACGATTTTTTTCACGCCGTGTGCCTGCATGGCTTCACATAAAATAAACGTTCCCGTCAGATTATTATGATAATAACGGAGCGGAACAGCCACAGACTCACCGACGGCTTTTAATCCCGCAAAATGAATGACGGCTTCAATCTCATTTTCAGCAAACACACGGTGAACGGCGTCACGGTCAAGGAGATCCGCTTCATAAAACACAAGCCCTTTTCCGGTAATGTCTTTCACACGCTCCAATGCTTCCGGTGAACTGTTTGACAGATTATCCAGAACCACGATGTCATAGCCGCCGTTTAACAGCTCGACACATGTGTGGCTTCCGATATAACCCGCTCCGCCTGTCACTAAAATCGCCATGAAGAAAGCCTCCCCTATTGAATGAATTGACCATATTATATCGGTTTTTTCTTCCTCAATCATCCATTTCCAAAAAGTTTAATCGTTTAGTCATCGTTTCTTCATAATTTATTTTCATTCGCGTAAAAAACAGAGCCCTCAATTCAAACGGGTTGTGAAATAGAAATCCCTCCCCCGCGCATGGTAAGATAAGACAAAGGAGATGACGGTATGAAAAATGAAATCATTGAACGCTTTACCTCTTACGTAAAAGTCGATACACAGTCTGACGAAAACAATGAAAACTGCCCTTCAACCCCCGGCCAGCTGACATTGGCCAACATGCTGGCAGATGAATTAAAGTCGATCGGCATGACAGAAATCACAGTCGATGACAACGGGTACGTCATGGCGACTCTGCCGGCGAATACGGATAAAGACGTGCCGACTGTCGGTTTTCTGGCTCACGTGGACACCGCGACCGATTTTACCGGGAAAAATGTGAATCCTCAGATTATTGAAAGCTACGACGGCCATGATATCGTTCTGAATGACAAACTCAATGTCGTCCTGTCGCCTGAGCAATTCCCGGAGCTTTCCCGCTATAAAGGCCAGACGCTGATTACAACAGACGGCACGACGCTGCTCGGAGCCGACAACAAAGCGGGCATTGCCGAAATCATGACAGCAATGGCGTACTTGATCAAACATCCGGACATCAAACACGGAACGATCCGGGTCGCGTTCACGCCCGATGAAGAAATCGGCAGAGGCCCTCACAAATTCGATGTCGCCCGCTTCAACGCCGCATTCGCCTACACGATAGACGGAGGCCCCCTCGGCGAACTGCAATATGAAAGCTTTAACGCAGCCGCCGCAAAGCTTACTTGTTACGGAAAAAGCGTCCACCCGGGGACGGCGAAAAACAAAATGGTCAACGCTTCAAAAATCGCGATGGAATTTCATCATGCGCTGCCGAAAGAAGAAGCGCCGGAATATACGGAAGGGTATGAAGGCTTCTATCATTTACTTTCCATGGACGGAGACGTTTCTGAAGCCGCCCTGTCGTACATCATCAGAGACTTTGACAGAGACCGCTTTGCAGAACGAAAAGAATATATGCAGAAAACCGCCGATGCGCTAGCGGCCAAATACGGCAAGGAAAGCATCAAGCTTGAACTGCGTGATCAATATTACAACATGAGAGAAAAAATCGAACCGGTCAAAGAGATAGTCGATGTCGCGTATCAAGCCATGAAAAACCTCGACATCGAACCGATTATCGAACCGATCCGGGGCGGAACCGACGGATCACAGCTCTCTTACATGGGACTGCCGACACCGAACATTTTCACGGGCGGCCAAAACTTCCACGGAAAATATGAATACATTTCCGTCGATCATATGGAAAAGGCGGTAAACGTCATTGTTGAAATCGCCAGGCTCTTTGAAGAGCGCGCTTAAAACCAAAGCCCCCTGCTTTGGTTTTTTTCTTTCACATGAAACCTTTCCTTCTTTCTTTCCGTATATAAGGTATGAAATGGAAAGAAGGAGTGAAGACTATGGCAAGAGGGACTGTAGCGAAAGAATTGAAAAAAACCTTAAAAGACCCGCGTGTTCTGGAGACAAAATCAAACCCTTTTAAAAAACTGCGGAAAATGTTCAAACGATTTTTTTAAGATAACATCTCGTTTTCTTTAAAAAAATAAAGAAAGCGCTGTCAACTTGCAGTCATCTGTTAGAAGCAGTTATTTTGCATATCATAAGGTTTTTTAGGGTACTGAATAACACAAGGCAAACGAAAACACCGAAGTAGTTAATTAGACACTTACAAAAAATAGTGAAAAAGTTATATAAACGATCATCATTCATCAGCCGATACAATCTATAGAACCACAACAAGAGCAAAATTTCTTCAACCCATAGTCATTTTTACGGAAAATGACATTATTTTTTAAAAAAGTGACAATTGTTTGAATACTTTTCGTTTGTTTTTTCGTACAATAATAATACCAAAACTTTTTTTGGGAGGTATGTAAAATGATGCTACTTATTTTCGCTGCTTTGACAGGGTATCTTGTTTTCTCTTTCAGTAAGGACAACCGCCGGAAAACGCCAAAGACAAGCCCGCTGGTGACAGCTGCCGACACGAATAACATCATTGATTTAAATGCGATCCGTCAAAAACGCCGGATGCCGCTATCATAAAAACGACAGCTGCCGCAAAATCGGCAGCCTTTTTTTATGCACCCGGCCGATATGAAACCTTCCGCCTCCTTTTTTCGTACAACATAAAAAAGGAGTTTTTTATGTACCATTTTTACATCAAAGAGCGAATGTTTACGATTAAGAATCGTTTTCAAGTGTTTCTTGAAAGCGGAAAAGAAGTCTACAATGTTGAAGGAAAGCTGTTTTCATTCGGTGATGAACTGAAGCTGACTGATTTGGACGGCCGCACGCTTGCCAGCGTCAATCAGAAACTGATGTCGCTCGTTCCCCGTTACGAGATTTCCGTCAGCGGCAAACCCGTCTGCCAAGTCATCAAGAAAGTCACGTTTTTCAAACCGAAATTTGAAATTTCCGGACTCGGCTGGGATCTTACCGGCGATGTGTGGGGCCGGAATTTTCAAGTGACAGACGGAAAATCAAACCGGATGACCGTCACCAAATCATGGATGAGCTGGGGCGATTCCTATCATTTGCAGATTGAAAAGGAAGAGGATATTGCTCTTTGTCTTGCGATCGCCATCGTGATAGATATGATTCTATTTGAGGGTGACAAATAAAAATATTTATCGAAATATATTGACAATATAAGATAATATACTAAGATTAAGAGTATTACAGTTTATTCTGAAAAATATCATATTTCCTTATCAAGAGAGGTGGAGGGACTGGCCCTATGATACCCGGCAACCGCTGTTCAGCAGAATGGTGCTAAATCCTGAAGATAAGGTTGAGATTTGCGGACGCAAGCTCTTCCCTATCCGAGGGAAGAGTTTTTTTATATTTCATCAGGAAAGAAGGAATCGTTCATGTCACAGCAAAACACAGAACAACCATTGCATACTCTTCTAAGAAAAAACCCGCCGTTTCGCGCGGATCAGGTCGGAAGCCTGCTGCGGCCGGCGGCTGTGAAGCAAGCCCGCCTGCAAAGAGCGGCGGGTGAGATTTCGGCAGAACAGCTGCGCGAAATCGAAAACAGAGAAATCATCCGCAGCGTGGAAAAGCAGAAAGAAACCGGCCTCAATGTCGTGACTGACGGCGAATTCCGCCGTGCCTGGTGGCATTTTGATTTTCTCGAAAATTTAGACGGCGTTGAGGCATTTACGCCTGAAAGCGGCATTCAGTTTCACAACGTACAGACGAAAGCGCGCGGCATTAAAGTAACGGGAGATATTGATTTTTCTCAGCATCCGATGCTCGAAGATTATAAATTCCTGCACAGCATTGCCGGCGATGCTGTTCCGAAAATGACCATCCCAAGTCCGAATATGCTGTTTTTCCGTGGAAAATTGGAAAAAGCGGCCTACCAGAATGATTACAAACAATTTCAGCACGATGTGTCAAAAGCGTATAAAAAAGCGATTCAAGCTTTCTATGATGCCGGGTGCCGCTACCTTCAGCTTGATGACACCGCATGGGCCGTTTTCTTATCTGAAGCGGGGCTTCGTCAGATTGAAGATTTCGGCACAACGCCGGATGAGCTGCGCAAGCTGTTTGCCGCTTCCATTAATGACGCGATCAAGGACCGCCCTGACGATCTGAAGGTTACGATGCATATCTGCCGCGGCAACTTCCAATCCACATGGACGGCTGAAGGCGGCTATGATGCAGCGGCTGAAACGATTTTTGACGGGCTTGACCTTGACGGATTGTTCCTGGAATATGATGATTCCCGCTCCGGCGGCTTTGAACCGCTCCGCTATGTCAAACGCTCTGATCTTCAGCTTGTGCTTGGATTGATTACATCAAAACATGGCGAACTTGAAGACAAGGACGCGATTAAACGCCGGATTGAAGAAGCTTCACAATATGTCAGCCTGGATCAGCTTTGCCTCAGCCCGCAATGCGGATTCGCCTCCACTGAGGAAGGAAACCTGATCACAGAAGAACAGCAATGGGCGAAACTTCGTCATGTCGTCAGCATTGCCGGTGAAGTCTGGAAATAAAAAAGACACGCGATCAGCGTGTCTTTTCTGTTTACAGAGGACCGTTTCCAATTAAAATATCGATATCTATCGTAATATCCGCCGCTTTCCGGCTGATAAACCGCCGGATGCTTTCATCAGTACATTTCCATGTTAAGGGCGTCATTTTCACAAGCCGCTCGAGGTCAGGCTGCGATAAGGTCTTCGTGTAACACAGCCGTTTGCGCTCAAAGGTTTGAAAGCCCGCTTGGAATCGTCCGGCCGCAGAATCGGTGGTGTCATTCCGCCGAGGACTGTCTCCGAAGAAGAATTCCCTTACTTCCTTCAAATAATCACGCCGCGGCACCGCTTTAATGACTGTGCCGCCCTTTCGTAAAAGCCTGCTGCATTCCTTGTAATTCCAAGGTGATAAAACAGACATCACGACATCAAAACAGCTGTCGGCAAACGGCGCATCCGCCACATCAGCGACGGCAAAAACAAAATGATCCCCGAAGGCCTTTGCGGCATGCAACACACCTTCTTTCGAGAGATCAATGCCGATTCCCGTCACGGAAAAAGCGGGCTGAAGCCATTTGCATACGGCGGCTAAATGAGAGCCTTCTCCGCATCCCGCATCCAATATCGCCGCCGTTTTTGTTTGCGGAGATTGAATGCGGCTGATGATGGCGGCGATCTCCTTTTGAACCGGGACAAAAAATTCCCGGCTGTCAAAAAGAGCGCGTCTCGCTTCGAACAGCTGCCTGTCATAGCGGGTTTTGACCGATTTATTGAGGAAATTCACATATCCTTGTTTTGATATATCAAATGTATGCCCGTGTCCGCACATCAAGCTTTGGAATTGTGAGACCGCCATGGCCGACCGGCATAGCGGACACCTGAATACGGACTGACATGATTGCAGTAATTCCGCGCGTTTTCTTTTTATAGACGTCAATAAAAACACCTCATTCATTCGTTATTCCGATGAAATGAAAAAGGCATAGACAAATAAACCTCGCAAAATTGGAAGTTTAACCTATTTATCTATACCTCTCATTATCTGTAACGAATGAACTGAATGATCATGAAAATGACCCCTTCTCTGCCGTCTTTTGAAGGCGGTGCCCTCAGATCCATTTTATCAGCTGCATCCCGTCTTTACAATGAACCGGAACTGTTTTTCGGGGGCTTTTTATACCTTTTTAATCCAATTACTTGTGAACATCCTTTATTTTCTTTATTTATAATATAAATTTATTATTTTGAAAATATCTAAAAAGGTTGATTTTCAAAAATTGAAACGATAAAATACTGCTATCTCATGTAATATCGTTATTCTTGTATATGATCAGTAATATGGTCTGATTGTTTCTACCTAGTGCCGTAAAAGACTAGACTACAAGAAAGTTTGCATAAATTTGAACGAGTGAAAAGCATATGATGCTGTCAGTCTATTCTTTTCTTTTGGCTCTTATTTATCACACTTTCTGGCTTTCAGGAATTTGTGACGAATAAGAGCTTTTTTATTTCCATAATACCCTTATAGGAGTTGCTCACATGTACTTTTTATTGAACATTGTCGGTCTCATTGTTGTCATGGCTGTTGTTTTCTTATGTTCTCCCAACAAGAAGAAGATTAAATGGCGTCCGATTGTCATGCTCCTCGTCTTTGAGTTTCTGATTACTTGGTTTATGTTAGGGACAAAAGTCGGCGGCTTTGTCATCGGGAAGATCGGCGCGTTCTTTACATGGCTGATTTCCTGCGCCAGTCAAGGAATTGCGTTCGCTTTTCCGTCTGTCATGGCCAATCCGACGGTTGATTTTTTCTTCAGCGCATTGCTGCCGATTATCTTCGTCGTGACCTTCTTTGATATGCTGTCGTATTTCGGTATTCTGCCGTGGCTCATTGATAAAATCGGCTGGCTGATTTCTAAAATATCCCGTCTGCCGAAGCTGGAGAGCTTTTTCTCCATCCAGATGATGTTTTTAGGAAATACGGAAGCTTTAGCCGTCATCCGCCAGCAGCTTGCCGCCGTCAGCAACAATCGGCTTCTGACATTCGGGCTGATGAGCATGAGCAGCATCAGCGGCTCGATCATCGGATCATACTTGACGATGGTTCCGTCCACTTATGTGTTTACAGCCATCCCGCTGAATTGCTTAAATGCGCTTTTAATCGCCAATATGTTGAATCCTGTGGACGTTTCTAAAGAGGATGATATTATTTACGTTCCTTCAAAAGCGGAGAAAAAAGACTTCTTCTCCACGATTTCTAACAGTATGCTTGTCGGCATGAACATGGTCATTGTCATTTTAGCGATGGTAATCGGCTATGTGGCGTTAACAGCTGCGTTAAACGGCGTACTCGGACTGTTCATGCACGGTTTGACCATTCAAAAGATTTTCTCATACATCTTCAGTCCGTTTGCCTTCCTTCTCGGATTAGGCGTACATGACGCGATGTATGTCGCACAGCTGATGGGCATCAAGCTCGCGACGAATGAATTTGTGGCAATGGCCGATCTGAAAGGGCAGCTGAAATCACTTCCGCCGCACACGATTGCCGTGGCTACGACATTCCTGACATCATTCGCAAACTTCAGCACCATCGGTATGATCTACGGATCTTATCAATCTCTGCTTGATGGTGAAAAATCAGCCATCATCGGGAAAAACGTCTGGAAGCTGCTTGTCAGCGGAATTGCCGTTTCCTTATTGAGCGCGGCGATTGTCGGATTGTTTGTCTGGTAAAATAAAAAAAGCGATACCGCTCCGTTTTGGAGTGATATCGCTTTTTTTTATTGATAGACGGATGCAGGCACGAAAACGTCCCGGATTCCTGCCGCGTATGGTCCGAGATCATATTGTCCAAACACAACGGCAATGCCGTTTTTCGTAAAGAAGAAAGGTCTTTCGTTATTGAGGATGATCTCTTGTTTTTTGACGTCCTGGTCAAACAGATCGTCATGTTTCTTGATGTAGCCGTAAAGATAGTCTCTCGTTTTGTTGGCTTTCGTTTTTGTATTGAGCACATCATTGAGTGTGACCCGTTTTTTTGCGGCCAGGTCGTAATTAAAGGTCTGAACGGCTGTCAGCCCGTGTGCGCCGCCTGTGTAACTGTAGTTTTCCGTCTGAATGCTGAGCTTGCCGCCTTGATTATACTTCACCTTGAAATCTGCCTGGTATTCCGCTTTATAGCCTTGTTTTTCACCGTCTTTTTGTTTTTACATATTCTTTGTACGAGTTTTCAATATAGCGTTTGAAGTCCTGATTGATTTTCTTTTCAAAAGATGCGTTTCCCGTATTTGTGACCTCGGGGTACGTCAGCTGCTTTACATGCTTATACGTCTGGCTTTTGACGACGGGCTTTGCGGTTTGCGCGGCCTCGGCTGAAGGCGCGAAACCTCCGAACGGCGCGGCTGTCAGCACGGTTAAGAGCACGGCCGCCATCATTTTGAATGCCTTTTTCATCACAACTCCTCCTTTTCATTACCGTTCCCTTTTTGAAAACGGATTACACTCTATAGACAGCGCAGATCAGCAAATTGTTTCTGGGCCTTCTTTCACATTTTCTCCATGAAAAAAAGAGACATGGATAATCCACGCCTCTTTTACCGTGAAGGTCTTTGTGCAATGGCTTCATAAACGGCTTCCGCCAAATCGGAGTTGCCGAACATCTCCAAAACGCCGATGACGGTTTGATCAGGAATCGGTTCTGATTCCTCCTTCGGCACGACAAGCTCTTCAGCCGTTTTTCGCAGCTCTTCGTTTAAAGGCTGTCCGGGGTAAGCCTTGCTGTAAATGGCCATCGGATCAAGGTCATGATTGACACACCATTGGGCGAACACCAAAATCATCATGTTTTCGTCACGCCGGTAATATTCTTCGAGTTGTTTTTCGGTAAACGGCTTCACTATCAATCGCTCCTCCAGAAAATCTACCCCTAAGATACACAAACACAGAGCGGAAGTAAACCAAAGAGGGTGAAACATATTATTTCATCAACCCGCCTGCTTTAAATGGCGCATGCCCTGACTCTCTAAAACTGTTGTCTGAATGTCCAGGACAGCGGAAGGTACGGATTTGTACGGAAGCAATTTCGTTTTCTCCCAATATTCTTTCACAAGAAAAAAGCGCCCCTCTCATCAAAGGCGCTTTTTCATTCTTATACGTTTCTGTCCCAATGCCGATGCTCAGCCACGGCTTTCAGAAATTGTTCATGGTTTCCGTCCGGAACAAGACCGGGGCCGCTTTCGGTTCCGGCGGCGAGGACGAGAAGTTCTTTTCCTTCACCGGAGGCGCCGATCGCTTTGTAATGGCTGAAAGCTTCGTTGACGAAGTCTCTGGCCGATTTTTGGGCTTTGAGGCTGTCTGTGCTTTGTTTTCCGCCCGGAATGAAAACAGCGTCGTACAGGACGGAATCCGCTGTCAGGAAAGTGGCTGACGCTTTCAGCTCCGTACCGTTTTCTCCCTTGACGGTTCCCAGCGCAGGACTGATGATATCGGCTCTGACTCCCGCCTGTTTGCATGCGTCAAGCACTTGTTTGACTTTCTCATCAGAAAACCCGTGGTCGGTTAAAACCGCAACCTGCCTTGTCGCTGCCGTCTTCACCGTGTTTTCCTGGCTTAAGGCCGGGGAAGTGAACGTTTCATCAGATTCACGGTCCTTCGGCGGCGGGTTCACGCCGATTCCTTTCGCAACACGCTCGGCAAGCCCGGCGTCGACGTGACTGAAGACGTCAACCACCTGCTGCTGCACATCCTTGCTGTTCACTTTTCCGACCTCAAAACAGAACGCGGAGATGATATGTTCTTTTTCGGCGGGAGACATGCTGTTCCAGAACATCTTGGCCTGAGAAAAATAGTCATTGAAGCTCTCACTGCGCTGGCGGATTTTTCTGCCTTCTACTTTTTCCTGGTAATGAACGTATCCGCCTTCTTCTTCTGAGGCCGGCGACGGATCATTGTTCTGCAGGGAATTTTTATGATAGGCGACAGGGCCCTTATTAATCGTCATCCGGTGGTAGCCGTCGTATTGGTTGTTATGGAACGGGCAGACCGGCCGGTTGATCGGAATCTCGTGAAAATTCGGCCCGCCAAGACGGATGAGCTGTGTATCTGTATAAGAGAAAAGCCGGCCTTGAAGAAGCGGATCATTGGTGAAATCAATGCCCGGCACGACATTTCCCGGATGGAATGCAACCTGTTCCGTTTCCGCAAAGACATTGTCCTGATTGCGGTCAAGGGTCATTTTTCCGATCAGCTTGACGGGAACCAGTTCCTCCGGCCACAGCTTCGTCGGATCAAGGATATCGAAATCAAATTTAAATTCATCTTCTTCGTCAATCATCTGAACACCGAGCTCATACTCGACTTTGCCGCCGTTTTCAATCGTTTCCCATAGGTCGCGCCGGTTGAAATCGGGATCTTTCCCGGCAATTTTCTGCGCTTCATCCCATACGAGGGAATGAACGCCGAGCACGGGTTTCCAGTGGAATTTGACAAAGCGCGCTTTTCCTTTCTCGTTGACGAAACGGAACGTATGCACGCCGAAGCCCTCCATCATCCGATAGCTTCGCGGGATGCCGCGGTCAGACATCGTCCACATGACCATGTGCGCGGATTCAGGATTGTTTGCGACAAAATCCCAGAACGTATCATGAGCCGTCGCAGCCTGCGGCATTTCATTGTGCGGTTCCGGTTTTATGGCGTGAACGAGATCCGGGAATTTGATCGCGTCCTGAATGAAGAACACCGGAATATTGTTTCCGACGAGGTCATAGTTCCCTTCTTCAGTATAAAACTTCGTCGCAAATCCCCTGGCGTCACGGACGGTGTCGGCTGACCCCTTGGAGCCCGCCACTGTTGAGAAACGGACGAAAACAGGTGTTTTGACAGACGGGTCCTGCAAAAATTTCGCCCGTGTATATTCCGTCATCGGTTCGTACACCTGAAAATGCCCATGAACGCCGTACCCGCGCGCATGAACGACCCGTTCCGGAATCCGCTCGTGGTCAAAGTGCGTCATTTTTTCACGAAAATGAAAATCCTCCATCAGCGTGGGGCCGCGGACGCCCGCTTTTAAGGAATGCTCATCCTCAGACACGCGAAGCCCCTGATTGGTCGTCATTTTTTTGCCGCTGTTATCAGACCGGTACTGCTCCAGCTGTTCGTCCTTTGAGTGTTCATTTACTCGTTTGTTTTGATCATCACTCATGTCAGTTCCCCCTTCTAAAACGAAACATTCTACAGCACATTTACCCGCGGCGTTCTTCAAATAAACTGCTGATCCGCTCATTAGGATTTTAGGTCTGTATTTACATATGCGGTCATACACATTTTGAAATAAGCCCTTTTCACAGAAACAAAATGTGAAAACGCTTACCAAAACAGCTGTTGAACAGGGGAGGTCATATCGTGCTTGCCATACTCGGTTTTGTGATGATGATTGTCTTTATGTATCTTATTATGTCTAACCGGCTTTCCGCTCTTATTGCTTTGATTGTCGTTCCTGTTGTGTTTGCCCTGATCAGCGGATTTGGAAAAGATCTCGGCGGGATGATGATTCAGGGCGTTACAGACCTCGCTCCTACCGGGATCATGCTGTTATTCGCCATCCTGTATTTCGGCATTATGATTGATTCAGGTCTGTTTGATCCCCTCATTGCCAAAATCCTATCGCTTGTCAAAGGAGATCCGTTAAAAATCGCCATCGGCACAGCGGTTCTGACGATGACCATTTCGCTGGACGGAGATGGGACAACAACGTATATGATTACGATTGCGGCAATGCTGCCCCTTTACAAACGGCTCGGCATGAACCGTTTGGTGCTGGCGGGGATTGCGATGCTCGGTTCGGGCGTCATGAATATTATTCCGTGGGGCGGGCCGACGGCAAGGGTTTTGGCTTCCTTGAAATTGGACACGTCAGAAGTTTTTACGCCGCTGATTCCCGCTATGATCGCCGGCGTTCTCTGGGTGTTCGCCGTTGCTTATCTCCTTGGAAAAAAAGAACGGAAGCGTCTCGGCATCATTTCGATTGAACACGCGCCGTCTTCTGATCCGGAGGCGGCGCCGCTGAAGCGTCCCGCTCTCCAGTGGTTTAACCTGCTGCTGACTGTCGCTCTGATGGCCGCGCTGATCACCAGCCTGCTTCCCATCCCTGTTCTTTTTATGATCGCGTTCGCCATCGCCTTGATGGTCAACTATCCAAATGTCAAAGAGCAGCAGAAACGGATTTCGGCGCATGCGGGTAATGCGTTAAACGTTGTCTCAATGGTGTTTGCGGCAGGCATATTTACAGGCATTCTCTCAGGCACAAAAATGGTCGATGCGATGGCGCATTCTCTCGTTTCCCTCATCCCTGATGCCATGGGCCCGCATCTGCCGTTGATCACGGCGATTGCCAGCATGCCTTTCACCTTTTTCATGTCGAATGACGCCTTTTACTTCGGTGTTCTTCCCATCATCGCCGAAGCCGCTTCCGCTTACGGAATAGACGCCGCTGAAATCGGAAGAGCCTCCTTGCTGGGCCAGCCGGTGCATCTGCTCAGCCCGCTTGTGCCATCCACCTATCTATTGGTCGGAATGGCAGGCGTCAGCTTTGGCGACCATCAAAAATTCACTATTAAATGGGCCGTGGGAACAACGATTGTGATGACGATTGCGGCGCTTTTGATTGGGATTATTTCGTTTTAATTAAAAAAGGATTTCCGCTGGCGGAAATCCTTTTCTGTACATTATTTTTTTGTATAACGCACCCAGTCATAATGAGCGTATAGCGGATTTACACCATTGTAGGAACCGAGCCAGTCATCGACACCTATCCCATTCCACAAGTTCATCATGATCTTTCCCGGTGTTGTCGGGATTTGGCTTGTCGCAGTATGTTTTAATTGCCCATCGACATACCATTTAATAGAGTTCGGCTGCCAATCGAACGCATACGTATGATAGGCATTGGCCGCGTCAAATCCGAGATCCGCAACCTTCTCATGGTTTCCCGCGCCATTTGTATAATAATTAAATTGAACCTTTGTCGTATCTTTTCCTAAAAATTCGATATCAATCTCATCCCAAGGGGTACCATCCGTTGGACCTGTATAAGTGAAGAACGATGAAACGATCCCCGTGTTTTTAGCCGGTTTCATTCTGACTTCATAAAGTCCATAGCCATAGGTTTGAGCGGAGCGGTTCTCCCCGCAGTCAAACTTGTTATAAGACGGGCTTGTCAGCGCCAAACGCATTTCACCTGATGACGTCACGGATACATTATTTGCACGCCAAGTGCAGTTGAACATATCTCCATTGGAGTAACCATTTGCTTTTTGCCAGAAACCGGAGTTATAGCTGTTAAAAGGTTCAAAAAACGATCCGCCTGTTTGAGCTGATGCAGCAGAAGTGATCGCACACAAACTCAAAAACAATCCAGTGACAAGAATGAGCAGCACTCGTTTCATACGATAAAACATGTTGGCATTCCCCTTTCTTTGAAAGCGATTTCTTTATCGATCATACATGATTCTGTTAAAAGGGAACATCGGTCAGAATAATGATAATAATGAATCTTAAAAACCTAAATTACCATCAGCACAGTAAGAGATGATCCGCACTCATTGTAATTTAGGTTTTGCCTGCTTATGAGTAACAATCCTAACAAGATCATATGTGAATGTAAGAAAAAATGAATACAAGAAAACAAAAATGCCAACGCTTTCATTATGCTTGTTTGACTACCCTTTCTATGTGAATCGTTAAATACAGCAGCTCGTCACTGGTGAGCTTGTGCTCATACGCCCTCTCAATGCATGTTTGGATTTTCTTCGTGCATTCATACGCCCGATGATATTTTTCTTTCACTGTCTCCAGCAAAAAGTCGTCCTGGCTTTCCATATGTGTGCCGTTAAAAAGACGCTGCGCGAAAAACTTTAAGTGGGTGACAAATCGATAATAGTGAAGCGATTCTTCGTTGAATTCAATCTTAAAATGGTATTTTACGATCCTCAAAATCTCTTGCATGACTTTTGTAACGTTGATGATATTGGGCATCTCTTCATTCAGCTCGGCATTTACAATATGCAGCGCAATAAAGCCTGCTTCATCCTCCGGCAGAGACACGCCAGTCTTGTTTTTCACCATGGCCAACGCTTGTTTGCCGTTTGCAAATTCGTCTTTGTACAGCCGTTTCGTTTCCCACAGCAAGGCGTTTTTGATATCCAGCCCTTTCTTATTGCGCTGGATCGCAAAGTTAATATGATCGGTCAGCGATACATAGATGCTGTCGTTGAGCTTTTTGCCGAGCTGTAATTTCGCATAGCTGATAATCTCTTCGGATACTTCCATACACTCGATCGGAATATCATACAAAAGGGTTTTGAACTTTTCGGATACATCTTTGTTATCGAGGGTGAACACTTTCTCAATGCGGGCTTCATCTACCGGATCTCCCGTTTTCTTTTGAAAAGCAATGCCCCGGCCCATGATGACCAATTCCTGATTGCCTTCTTTGAGCACACTGACGACATTATTATTAATGACTTTCGCAATCTTCAATTCCGTCTCCCTCCCGCCTGACCATTTACCTGCTGCACCTTGATTGTACATCCTTTTTGTACTAGGTCAATATCTCCAGGTCAATCAGAAAACGCCGTTCAGAAATCATTGTCCAACGATGAGGCAGAGGCGCATATAATGCAGAGAACCGGTTTTTGGGAAGGAGCGTGTGTGATGAAACGGTTTTCGAAAGAAGAAAGCAGCTGGATGCTGTATGATTGGGCCAATTCAGCTTATTCGGTCATTATTATGACGGCGGTGTTCCCCTTGTTTTTTAAAGCGGCGGCGGCGGAAAACGGCGTCAGCGCAGCTGATTCCACCGCTTATTTGGGCTATACGATTGCCGCCGCGACTTTTATTTTGGCGATGCTCAGCCCCGTCTTAGGAACGATTGCCGACTACAAAGGATGCAAGAAACGGTTTTTTGCCTTCTTTTTTCTGATCGGTGTGGCGGGCACCGCCGCGCTGGCTTTGATTCCCGGCGAATCTTGGATGCTGTTATTAATTTGTTATACGATCTCCACGATCGGCTTTGCCGGATCTAATGTGTTTTATGATGCGTTTCTCGTTGATGTGGCCGCAAAGGAGCGGATGAATATGGTGTCCGCCAGGGGGTTTGGGCTGGGCTATATCGGCAGTACAATCCCTTTTCTCCTCAGCATTGCCGTGATTCTGTCAGCACAAGCGGAGGTGATTCCGCTGTCCGCCCAGACTGCGGGCCGCATTGCCTTTTTGATTACGGCGGCATGGTGGGGGCTGTTTTCGATCCCGCTCCTTCTCCGCGTCCGCCAGCGCTATTATATCGAGAGGGAGCCGCGGCTTGTGATCAGCAGTTTTATACGGCTGGCCGGCACGCTGAAGCAGATCAAGAAGCACCGGGCGCTGTTTTTGTTTCTGCTCGCCTATTTCTTCTACATCGACGGGGTCGGCACCATCATTACGATGTCCACGTCATACGGGGCTGACCTCGGCATCAGCGCGGCAAATCTGCTGATTGTTTTATTTGTCACACAGGTCGTCGCCGCGCCTTTTTCAATTTTGTACGGGCGGCTGGCCGAACGGTTTAAGGGAAAAACAATGCTTTATGCCGGCATCGGCGTGTATATGATTGTCTGCACGTATGCTTATTTTATGGATTCCGCTTTTGATTTCTGGGTTTTGGCTATGCTTGTCGCCACTTCCCAAGGCGGTATTCAGGCGCTGAGCCGCTCTTACTTTGCAAAGCTTGTCCCCAAACAGAACGCCAATGAGTTTTTCGGCTTTTATAATATCTTCGGCAAGTTCGCTTCGATTATCGGCCCGCTTTTGATTGCCGTCACCGCCCAGCTGACCGGAAATTCGTCAGCCGCCGTGTTCAGCCTGATTTTGTTATTTGTAATCGGCATTGCCATCCTTGCGTTTGTGCCTGAGGAAACGGCGTAAAAAAAGCCTGCACGCGGCAGGCTTTCTTTTTTATTTCTTGGCTTTATGGACTTTCAGTTTTTTGCCTTTGACCGTCGTATTTTTCATGATGTCAAGAACGTGCGGGCCTTTGCCGTTCAGAATTTCGACGTACGATGCGTTGTCCAGAATCGTGATAATCCCGATATCATCGGCTGAAACGCCGTCGATTTTCGCGATCGTCCCGACAAAATCGACCGCTCTGAGTTTTTTCTTTTTCCCGCCGTTAAAGTACAGCTTCATGATGTCTTTGTTTAACTGTTCGCTTTTGTCTGTTTTGACATCGGGGCGGGCGTTCAATTTTTCCGCAAAAGCCGCTTTCCGTTCCGCTGTTTCTTTCTCAGACGGCGCCTCCCGCTTTTGGATGCGGAAACCGATATATGTCTCAATGTCATTCAGAAACCGCGATTCAGACGGCGTCACAAACGTAACGGCCCGTCCGCGGTGTCCGGCGCGGCCCGTTCTGCCTGTGCGGTGCACATAGCTTTCTTTTTCAAGCGGAATATCATAATTGATGACGAGGTTGATGTTTTCGATATCAATTCCTCTGGCGGCAACGTCGGTCGCAATGAGATAGCGGAACTCGCCGCGCTTGAATTCATTCATGACGTCAAAGCGGTCTTCCTGCACCATACCGCCGTGAATTTTATCGCAAGGGTAGCCCAGCCTGTCCAGCTCATCGGTTAACTGGATGACCCTTTCTTTTGTCCGGCAGAATATGATGCAGCTGTCCGGGTTTTCGGTGATCAGAACATCACGCAGCAAAGATGTTTTGTCCTCTTCTTCTGTTCTGGTGACAAAATGCTCGATGTCTTTTGTCGTCAGGCCTTCCGCTTTTACTTCAATCAATTCAGGGTCTTTCATATATGTGCGGCTCAGCTTCTCGACGTCATCCGGCAGCGTCGCTGAAAACAGCATGGTGACTCTGTTTTTCGGCAGATGCTGAATGATGGCTTCCACCTGTTCAATAAATCCCATATTCAGCATTTCATCCGCTTCGTCAATCACCACATACGCCAGCCGCTCAAGCGGCAGCGTCCCTTTTTCTATGTGATCAAGCACACGTCCCGGCGTTCCGGCAACGACGTGGCTTTTTTGCTTCAGTTCGGTTTTCTGTTTGTCAAAAGAAGCTTTTCCGAAAACCGCCGTGGCTTTTATCCGTTTGAAACGGCCGATATTCGTGATATCTTCTTTAATCTGCGCCGCAAGCTCGCGGGTCGGCGTTAAAATCAGGGCCTGCGGTTTGTTTTCCTCCCACTCCGCAAGCTCGCAGATCGGAATGCCGAAAGCCGCGGTTTTGCCGCTGCCCGTCTGCGATTTGACGACGAGGTCTTTTTTTGCAGCGCGGCGGGGATGACGCGCCGCTGCACTTCAGTCGGCTCGGTGTATTGCAAGCCATTCAGCGCCCGTCGGATCTCGGGGCTGATCGCATATTCATTAAACTCATTCATGACTAAACTCCTTCTCTGTCCGGCTCCCCTCATTATACGCGAAATGCCGCCGCTTTACCCTGACGTTTTGCCGGGCCGTTCGGGGGACTGCTTTTTCTTCATGTCGAGCACGACCCATTTGGCGCAATAAAAGCTCATGCTTCCTTCCCCGTCATTGACATAGTAGCGGATCGATTCCCAGCCGCCGTCGACCGGGCTGATATCCAGATGGATGTCGGTGATGCTTTCAAGATCATCCAGCCGGGCAGACCTCACATCCTCAAACCGCAGCACGGCATCATACTGTCCGTCAGTCAGCTTCAGCTCAAACACCGGGATTTTATCATAATACTCGTTATACCCGGTATAGAAAGTAAACTCCGTCAATTCAAAACAACCCGGCGAATCCGGCCCCAGCAGAACTGCTTTCTCATGTTTGTGCCACTCCATTTTGCGCCTCCTTTTTTTCACCTGAATTGACATGTCTGACTCAAATGAATTTTTCTTACAAACCCCCATGAACTTCTTTATATTCCTGCACCCAATCTCTTAATTCTTCTAACGTATGCAGATACGCATCAGGCGAATCTTTCAGATCAAGCCCGCTCAAATATACGAGCATCTCCCAAACGGTTTCGTCCTCAACCGCCGGATCATCTGCAGCCACGTACTCGCACGCCCAATCCGACACTTCTTCCCTCGCCGCTTGACCGTTCAGGATCAGACCAGCCTTCTTCAGACATTCTGCTATTGTGGGTTCTTTCACGTCAGAAGCCTGCCTTTCATTTCTTGTTTAAAATGCTGACTAACAGCCTCCTGGCCCGTTCATGCCGCCCGATTTCCCGGCTGAGCTCCGGATAATCCGTTAAAGCGTTTTTCAGCTGCGCATATTGCGGATACAGCTCAAAAAAGGATTTATATAAGGCTTTACGCTGCCGCGCAGGGATTTGTTTATTCGCCAACACAAAATCTAAGCTGCCGCAGACAAGTGCGAAGTATTCATAAAAATCCCCAGCGCAGGCAGCACCCTCAAAGTCTTCTTCGAATCTCCCTGCATCTGAAGGCAGCGGCCCCTCTAATTCTTTTTTGTATAATTTCAGGTTTCGGATGACGTCATTATTTAAAGAATATCTGTTGGATCTTAACATCTCAGAATCACTCGAATATCATCTGATTCTTCGATGATCGTAATCGAAAGCCCGCCATTCTGATGCCGTCCGAGATACAGACGCCCGCAGTTATCAAAATGACAAAAACATCTTTTTACTGATTCTTCGACTATCTTATTCATTTTTATTTTCATGTACTTGCCCCTTGAGTCTTGGATGGTATTTTATTTATATCGATCGTTCACTCTGTAAAATGATATGCAGATGGCTGAAAAAAGCCATCTGCATAGGATTGATCAATACTTTACCAGATATAAATCGTTATCATGAAAGATAAAAATACGGTCCTGGACGGCTCTGTACGTTGTTTCTCCTTTTCTATCAATACCGTGTATCATGACGTCAGTCTCTGATAAGCCTTTGTGCTCTTCATGAAATGAAAATAGGGTATCCTCGTGACTCTGAATCAGCAGCACCCTTTTTTTCGAAACGGATAGCTGATCACAATAGGAGTATTGATCGCCGTCCAGCACATATTCTGCAACAGTACGAATTCTGTCCCGTCCAATCTGATAATGCCCGATGACACAGCGATCCTCTCCCTCGAAACATACATACAAATCAGATTTGATCGATTGTACGGCATAGCATTCATGCATCATTTCTTTAAAATCGTCTTCAAAATAAAACGTTCTGTCTTCTGTATGAAAAGCAAATATCGCTTTTCCTTGAGGATTTCTCTCATCATACATACCCTCGTCCGTTAATCCGATCCATAATAAACCATCCTCACCCAGATGAAATACATTGGCGCTTAATAGAAAAGAACAAATCGGATTGATTTTATTACTGTTTATGCAGTATGCGGCTAATTGACACGTATGATTTTCCAGGTAAACGATCACGATTGTGTTATCATACGAATCAATCAGATAGAAATGGGCATCTTCAGAAAATCCGTGTAACTCTTTTTTGATTAAAAGAGAGCTGCCTTTCATAACCTCCAATATTACTTTGTGATCGTGCACCGACACAATAAATACCTGATCATCCCGACCCGCATTGAAATAGATGATGTGCTCTCTTTTATATGACCCAACCCGCTCCGCGGTAAGTTTCAACATCAGCAACACTCCATAGATTAAGAATCTGGAATTTATATCAAATTAATCAATGATATATAAATCTGCTGCATCAAATTCAAACCAAATGATTTTTTCATTATTTTCAGTAGTTACATCAACCTTTTGAGTGTTCAGGTTCATATAGGACTTATTTTTGGCAGGATTTGCTATTATAACAACAAAGTCATTGATCGATGCTAAAAAATATAATTCATCTAATAAGTGATCTGCCATCAATTCTTCTTTGGTTAGGGCACATTCAATATGAATGAACTTTTTCGATACAGTATTCATATTTATCATTTTCTTTTCAACCTTCTTCTTCCATTCTTCAATAAAAGAAGGAAATGCCATTACTTCTATTAGAGCTGTTTCGAATTCTAAGTCATTCATTAATTGAGAAAAAGTATCTTTACTCACTAGATCACATGAATAAATCGAATTGTATTTAAGCGGATTAATCACATCCAGATTCCCTATAGCCTTCAATGATTCTTTTTGTAAATTTAAAGGAGTGTTCATGTTTGCCTCCGCGAACGATTTCGTTATGTAAGAAAAGAGAGGCTGGGGACCTCTCTTATTTGTTTATTTATGATTTCGAATGATACGCATAAAATGATTGATCATCAAAGCGAACTGTTTCAGCTTCTATAGCAATCAGCATTCTGTTCATGTCAATGAGAAAATTAGCATTTGATTGATACTCCGGAATTACAGCATTTGATAGATTACCGATTCCTTCCGGGTGGTAACTCATCTCAAATACTTGCCAATTGTATTCTTCAGGATCTATTTTTTCTAATCTCATATCACCAATATCTGCACTAAAATAAACAGATGCTACATTTTGAAAAAGAATGTTATGCGTATATTCGGCTTTATTTTCAACGACCTGAATCTTAAGTGAAAGTTCTTTTTTAAACACTTGAAAATCAAAATGAAGGACAGCGCACCCCCCCATCTATGTAATCTACCCATTCATTTATAGTTTTGTACATCGTTTATCTCCCTAATAAAGTTTTGGATTCTTAGAGATCTGATTTTAAAGTCTCACAAAAATTTCTAGCGTTTCTTCATTACGAATATTCGTTTTCTTTATCTATACTCAAAATAAAAAATGGTTCAATTGTTTCTAAACGTATCCTGTCTTGATTGCCTGCTAATAACGCTTCGATCACTGATGTCAGCATTTTATATTCACTTTCTAATAAAACGGCAGAGTAATCGCGGGCGATTACTTTATTATGTTCCAACATTTCAAACATTGTTGAGATAAAAGGATCATCCTCCGCCTCTTGACCTTCTTGGTGTTATTTCAAGTTCCAGACAGCTGTCTCCGATTTTGGTCGCTGTCTCCTCCCTTTGAGTAAGAGAGAGGCTGGGAACCTCTCTTCACATTAATAGACTAGGATTCATTTAACATTTCAATCATTTCTGCCGCTTCTAAGTACAATTCATTTATCCTGTTTTGAATTTCTTCTGCGATTTCTTCATCACTTTCTAGATCTGATAAATATCCCGCTTTACCTGAAAACAACTTTTTTTCACAAACCCATATATCAAAATGGTCTACACAATAGCCGTCTTCATTATCGTGAAAGCCGGTGCTGTCCAAATAGGCTGCAAAAAAAATATCAGTGAATGATAGGTATTCTCCCGATTCTTCCAAAAGCAGCTTCAATTTTCAATCCCATTTTTCTAAACGTTTCTTGATTCTTATTTTGTTTAATGCGATTCGTTCAAATTGTTTTTCTATTTGTAAGATTTCTTTTTGTGTAATAGAATTCAGGTTGATGTTTTCATGTTACTCTCCAGTATTCTGGCGGTTAGGGTGAGTTAAGTTCCACTTCTTGTGCAACACAGTTTTAACAATAGTAATATTATTGAAATTGTTTATCAATATTCTCCTAGGTATTTAAGGTTATTTTAAGGATTATAGGAATTTTGAACCTTTTATTCATATAAAAAAACCGCCGGGTGCCGGCGGTTTTTCGTATTATGGATAGCGAAGATTTGTATTTTGTGCTCCCGCGTAGGATTGGGCGAAGTTTTTGGCGTCCTGGGCTGAAAGCGTGCCATAGCTGTAATTTGATCTCGGATTCCAGCCGGTGCGCGGTGATTTCGGGGCTTTGAGCGACGGGAATGAACCGATGTCAGTGAGTTGGGCCGTCCCGTAATCGTCTATCATTCCGCCTTTTTCATTTCCGTTACCGAAATAGTTGGCTTCTGAGAAGACAGTCGCGTTTGTATGAATGGTGAATCCTAAATTAAAATTGGTCACATAGTTGTTTTTCGCGTGAAAATAGCCGTATCTCATCAGGCCCGGTGAACGCACATAGACGTTATTAAAATAGTTGTTGGTGATCGTCATATGCGGATAGCCGATATAATTGCGTCCTTCGTTATCATCATTCGGATAACCGAGAATCAGGCCGTACAGATGGTCTGTGAATTTAGAGTTAGACAGCGTCACAAAATCCGCTTTGGCGCCGACATACAGAAGCTTTCCCAAATCGCTGTGGCTGTTCGGATTGTAGCTGTGTCCTTCAAACCACACGTGGTCAATCCAGTAATTCTGTCCGTTCGCTATGTACATCGGAATGTCGTTGTTGCCTGTAATGGCGGCATTATGGCTGATAATGAGATTTTTGAAAATCACATTGTTTGAGCCGGAGCCTGTTGTCAGATAGATGTTGGTCAGCCTGTGGCTGATATAAGAGCCGACGATGGTTTTATTGGCGCCGACTGTCACAACGGCTTTACCCGGGGAAGAAATATCACTTGTGATGACGATGGTTTTGCGGTCCGTTCCGCCCGCATTGTTTTTCAGATCATTAAGATTGCTGACGTAGACGACGGGGCCGCCCTGGCCTCCCGTTACGGCGGATTTTGCTTTTCCGTTATGATCCTTCGCATTTCCCGCGAATCCGGTAAGTCCCTGCATCACATCCGGATAAGCCGCTGCCGCTTCTGCCTGCTTGGATGCGGAACATACAATGGCCAGACAAAGCGCAAAGCCGAGTGCAGCCAAGAAAGCGAGATGACGCGTCTTCTTTTTCATGCCCTTCACTCCTTTAATCTCTTAAATTGTAAACACATGGAGTATTATACAATTACTATCCTCTTTTTCCATGATCTGTTTGTCTGCTTTTTCGTTATGGCTGAAAAGCCCCAAAATAAAAAAGCAGCCGGTACGGCCGCCTATATACGGGTGCTGTCTGCCTGAGTTTCCGCCGGCACGGCTTTTTGCTTTCGAATCAGGGACAGCGCCATTCCCGCAAAAATCAACACAATCCCCAAAGATTGATAAAGGTCGGGGCGAAATCCCGTAAATACGGTGTCAAGCACAATCGCCACCGCCGGATCAAGAAATACGATGATTGAAATAAACCGGGTGGATAAAAACCGCAAGCTGTCAAAAAAGAGCAAATACACAATTCCCGTATGAATGATACCGGTTGACACAATCATGATCCAGTTCACATGCGACAAATCAGAAAAAGCGCCGAAACGGACGAACGGGAGAAGAATGATAACGCCCAACCCGGTCTGCAAACAGGTGACCGCATATGGGCTGAGACTGTTGATACCTTTCCCGGCCAGTGTCGTAAAGGCGTAAAAAAGGGCGGCCAGCACGGCCCAAATAATACCCGATCCCATCAGCTGAGAAAAAGATGTACTTCCGTTGATGCCGGAAATCAGGGCGGTGCCCAGAAAACAAATCACGATGGAACTGACGGACACAAGATGCAGTTTTTCCCGGTATATGAGACTCCCGAGGAGAAGAACAAGAACCGGAGCCAGATGATAAACGGAAATCGCTATCGTCACTGATGTCTCCTCAAATGATTTAAATAAAAACACCCAGTTCAGCACGAGAAAAAATCCGCAGGCCAGTGTCTGCAGCACCTCACGCCGGTTCCATTGTTCGGTGCGGTACCGTCCGGAACCAAACCAGCAAACGCCCAGAAACAATGAGGCGCACAGACATCTAACAAAAACCAGTTCAATTGAAGGTACATTCGTATGTTCTGAGAAAAAGCCGATTGATCCGAAAATGACCATGGAAATGACCATTTTGATGACGGCATTTGATGTTTGTTTAGCTTGCATTGATTCGCTTCCTCCATATCATTGACTGTTTATTCAGACAAATACTAACAGCCATTTTACTTGATTCAGAGGAAGATTTCACCCTATTTTTCGAGAGACGGAGATCTTTTCTCATAAAAAAAGCCCCGCATCAGCAGGGCCGTCTGTTTAATGAACGATCAGTACAGGGCAAGGAGACAATTGTGAGACTTTGTGGCTCACGCTTCCGAGCATCATTTCTTTAAATCCGCTGATTCCGCGGCTTCCGACGACAATCAGATTGAAATGCTGTTCTTTCGCTATGTTTAAAATTTGATGTGCAGGTTCGCCTTGAACGTACAGGCTTTCCGCGTTAACTCCGCTTTCCGCCGCTTTCTGCTTGGCATCTTCCAGAATGGCTGCTCCTTTTTGCGCGACTTCATGTTTGATGTCTTCAATTAAGTTTTCCGGAACATAGACAATGCCGGTTAAGGCTGTTGTGGAGACAACGGCTTCACGTCCCGCATAGAGAATGGTGAGTTCCGCCTGCTGTTCTTTCGCCAGATGGATCGCTGCATCCAGAGCTTTGCTGCTCATGTCTGAACCGTCTACTGCTGCAAGAATTTTTTTAAACATATGAATCCCGCCTTTCTGCTTTTATTGTCCTCCTCTCTTTGCTGAATGTCAATTTTGCCGGCTTTCTCCGGAACATTGCGCTTACAGACTTTCTCCGTTTGTGGCGATGACGTCTTTATACCAATAAAAACTTTTCTTTTCTTTCTTTCAAACGTGCCTTTTCCGTCATTGCCGCGGTCGACATAGATATAGCCGTAGCGTTTTTTCATTCTAAAAGGGTCCGGGTGGCGCTGAGTGAGTCAACTCCTTAATCCTCCCTACGGTCCGGTTACCGTTGACTCACGCCCTATTCGCTTGCTTCCCTAAAATCCTTTAATAACGCAATTCAAAAAATAATTAACACAACAATCGCAGTAACAACCACTGCTTCTACAGTGTAGGTCACTTTTTTCCTTCGCATTTGCTCTTTATATTTTCTTTGGATTTCCCTCTTCTTATCAACATTCATTTTTTCGGCTCCTTCCCAACCCCTCGAAAACTTCACATCCCTTATTTTGAACTACCGGAATAAGACAGCTCTAGCGCTTTTCGTATGTATTCTTCTTCTGTGATTTCTCCATGAAACCGCCTTTCTAAGAGCTTTTCCTCTTCTTCCGTCAGCACTAAGCCCTCAAAGCCAAGGGTTGCTCTTACATATTTCATCCCTGTTTCAAAATCAATCTCTTGCATTACTACCCCCTCCTCTTTATCAAAAGGCCCTGCGGGTCATTTTCGCCAGTACGCCCCAATTTATTTGGTGCGTATAACTGGGCACTCCGTGACCGCTCCTAAATTCCAAAACAAACTCAAACACAAAAGAACCCAGTCAGTCCCCTGTCATGACTGGATTTTTCCTCTCGTTTAGGTATGCAGCGCCTTTTAAAATGCACCCTTTTCAAAACAACTCAAATCATAATAAAGGGTGCAACACTTAAAGGTGTCTGACCTCGCCATAGCGAACCTATTTTACGAGGTGATTCGTGATGGATATGGGAGTCAAATTATCGTCCAAGGACGTCGCAAAACACCTCGGTATAGAGCCGGTGACTGTCCGCAAGTATGCCAGTATGCTTGAAGAACAAGGCTACTCGTTCAATAAAGATTCGAAAGGATGGCGACTCTATACCGAAGATGACGTAAAGACTTTAGAGTATCTATGTACAATGACTAAGATCAATGGACACTCACTCGACGAAACGGTAAAGCATATAGCAAGCCTGTATCGTTCAAAACTGACCATATCGGATACCGCTACATCGCTACAGGACAATCCTTTGGTGGAATTCATGAAGCGACAGGAAGAATTCAACCAAAGAATGGCGGAACGGATGGAACAATTCGAAAAAAGACAGCATGAAAGACACGAGACACTCACTGCGGCATTACGGAAGTCGCTAGAGACACAAAGAATGATCGCAGCCACTAAACAAAAAAGTAGTGGCAATTTTGGAAATAGAACACACGGAAAATGGCGCACTTATACACACAACCCTGTGTACATGCTAAATCTCTCGATTTCCGTCAGGCGTGTTACAAAAAAGGAGACTTTCACCGAGTCCACTTTTTTATTTTTTCACTCATGCATAACAATTTTCTCTCTTTTGCACCGCAATAAAAAAACAGGCCTGAAGGCCTGCTTAATCTATTTTAGCTTTTTTCCATGTACTCCTAACAATTCCCATGATCACTATGTATACAATCGCAATACCAACAGTTACACCCTCAATTTTTGTAAAAAAGCTATTCAAAATTATTAATAAAAACGCTAGTACTGACGCAAACCAGTGTATAGATTCATATTTTTTGTCACTCATTGCTGATCCCCTCACTCTTTCTGTTAAACACTTTATATACCTAAATCCATCATGACACAATTTCCGCTATGGAATCAAGCGGTAAAATGGTTTATAATTTACAAGGTATTTTCAAGTAAAAAAGGGGGATAATATGAAATTTGTTCTAAAGTACAGAAGTAAAATTATTTTGGCAGTTGTTTCAGTGTTTTTATTTTCAATCCTTGGAACGACAGCCGCTGAAGCCGCTGAATCACCGAATAATCAATCATTAGTTCGAGACACTAATCTCGAAAAAGAATTTTCAAGTTTGCTTTCTAGTCAAAAAGCATTATACGCAATTGAAAACATACCTGACTCAGTGGTCAACCAAGGTTCTGATGCAATTTTAGATTGGTTCAGAAATAACATCGATGATCAATCGCTAATCAATGATATGAACGCCGCTGCAACTGAGCTTCATCAATCGGACAAACCATTCAAGACTCAAGGTGTCCTAGGTTGTATAAGTGCTGTTGGTACCGCACTTGCCAGCCTAGCTTTCGCTCCTGCAAAATTGTTAAAGATCAAAAAGGCAATAAAAGCCTTGGGTGGAGTAAAGACATTCGTCACTAAAACATATCAGTACTACAATTATTACAAGAAAAATACCGCAGTAAAAAACCGCTTGGAACAAAGCAGTCTCCAAAGCAGCTTCAAAAGCCAGCCCTGAAATAAAAGAGGCGATAATGGACTTCTTTGGCATTACGGCCATCGTTTCTGCTTGTATTGAATAACGGTTCCACAAAGTAAGAGAGCAAGCCACATGGCCTGCTCCCTTTCACTTGATTATGTAATTTTTGATGCCGGGATGCCAATAAGCCATGACCTCAAAAGCGCTGTTTGCCACCTCATCGTCTTCCTCATCAATCTTAACCAGATCGCCGTCTTCCGCATCTTCAAGGTTCAGATCTCAGATCTTTATGTATCTCCTATCTCCTTCAAAATGCCGCCGTACCCGATCAGCCTTCGCGCAGAAAGCGCATCATCCAAGTAAAACACAGTATTTAAGTTATCATCCGTCACCTTGCTGCCACGCACCACATCCGTGTCCTTAACAGGATATTTAGAAATTTCGAGAACTGCTTTTTGCTCCATCATGGCTTCCCGCACATCGCTCTCAATTTGCTCAGCATCAATTTTAGCTCTTCCCTTGACTCTCGAATGTCAACAATCGGCGTATAGTCCAGTTTCATCGCCCTTTTCCAAAGACTTGTCCATTCTGCCTGCTTGATATAATTTTTGCCAAAATAACTTCTCTTCACAGGCAATAACACATGAAAATGCGGATGATATGTATCTTCTTCATGATTTTTAGTAATCTCTAAAGCTCTAAAATAGCCAAGTACCGCTGTATCGACCCTTTTGTATTTCATGAGACGATTAAACCCTTTCATCATGTCAGAAATCTTAGACTTCAGCTCTTCTCCTGCTACATTTCTGACAGTCAGCGTGAGAAAAATCCACCCGCAACCGTACTGCCGGTTAGCTTCTTCTACAATTAATTTATTATGATAAGCAATTTTTAACGACCGGCGCCACGCACACATAGGGCATAACCTCACTTTGCAAAAATGGGCTTGATACAGCTTCAGTTTGTCCCCTGCTTTACCATATGGAAATCCATCTTGATCTCCTGTCCCATATCGCACCTCATCTCTTCTCTTTTTGTTTTCGGATCTCATTCTCAATTGATCGTATTCTGTGCTGAAGTGTATGCACGTCACCCTCTAATATAGAAATCTTTTCATTAATGCGTTCAATTATCCCGTTCACCTGGTCCTTTTTGATATCAGCCCAGGCATGTGCCATATCTTCGCGAACCTCTTCAAAGGCCTTTGCATGGCTCCCTTTCCACGTAGGCGGGGATAAATGAGGCTGACTGATCAAATGGTTGATATCTGAAAACTCAAGTTTTAAATTTGTTATTTCATGTCTGACTCGTTTCAGGGCATGAATGTGCTCTTGTTTTATAGCAAAGTCGGCTCTTGCCGAATGTAATGCGTTCATCTCTGCTAGTATAAGTAAACACCTCGCTTGTAAATTTTGGGGATTATAGACTATTTTCATGTTACACTATGGGTTTATTTGGATGAATGAGAAAAAGGAATTATTTATCATCGGGAAAATTTATAATCAGTTATCTACATATTCGTTTTTATAAAAGTTTCTATCTCATCTATTGTTCTTTCAAAATTCTCTTTAAAAGCATGTTCCCAAACCCTTAATATATGCCAGCCATGTTTTATATAGTAGGAAGTAACCTCTTGATCTCTTTCCTTATTCCGCTTCAGTTTTTTCTCCCAATACGCTTTGTTGCTTTTTGGCTGATTTCCATGAGAGCTGCATCCATGCCAAAAACAAGAATCAACAAAGATAACAATTTTGTATTTTTTAATAGCTATATCTGGCTTACCAAAAAGAGATGAAACATTTCTTCTGAATCGCAGCCCCCTGTTCCATAAGGCTGCGGATACTTTATCTTCTAATTTTGATTTTGCTTTAATTGCCTGCATATTCTTTCTTCTTTGTTCTTTTGTATGAGTGTCAGCCATACGACTCCCCTCCCGATTTGTAAAAGTTTTCCCTGAATGAAAACATTTAAATCTTCTATTAAAACAAAAGTTATCTCCTTTCAAATTCGCGAAACAAACGTTCCCTTTTTAGCGTTAAGATGTGTTATAGTTTATAATGTGTATGAGATCAACAAATGGAGGTTTTTATATGATCTTCCGAAAAGGAGAATTGTTCAGCGGACCAGGAGGACTGTCTTTAGGAATTACAAGCGCCCGTGTCGTTGACAGTTCCGGTAATGAATACAGCATAAAACATGAGTGGTCTAATGATTATGACGAATCTGCATGTAAAACATACAGAAGAAATATCTGCAAAAATATTGATGACCCGTCAGTAATTGAGGGTCCTGTGCAAGAATTGGATATAGAAAGCCTCCCTCCTATAGATGTATTAGCCTTTGGATTCCCTTGCAATGATTACAGTATAGTTGGAGAACATAAAGGAATGAGCGGCGATTACGGCCCTCTCTACTCATATGGTGTAAAGGTGCTCAATTATCATAACCCAAAATTTTTCATTGCTGAAAATGTGGGCGGTCTGCAAAGTGCAAATGAAGGTAAAGCTTTTATTCAGATATTGAGGGAACTGGGAGAAGCGGGGATGGGTTATACAATCACTCCTCACTTATATAAATTTGAGGAATATGGCGTACCGCAAAAAAGACACCGTATTATTATAGTAGGTATCAGAAAAGACCAAAATTTAGAATTTAAAATTCCTGCTCCTACTACTCCAACTCAGTATGTTACTGCATACGACGCACTCAATAATCCGCCTATTCTTGATTTTACTGAAAATCATGAGCCTACGAAACATAATCAAAAAACTATTGAGATGCTGAACTATATTCCTCCCGGAAAGAACGCCTGGTATGAGGGCATTCCGGAAGAATTACGACTTAAAGTGAAAGGTGCCCGAATGAGTCAGATTTATAAACGTCTTCATCCGGATGAACCATCTTATACGGTGACTGGAAGCGGCGGCGGCGGCACTCACGTGTACCATTGGGAAGAGCCCCGCGCCTTAACAAATAGAGAACGGGCACGCTTGCAAACCTTTCCTGATCATTTTGTATTTGAAGGAAAGAAAGAAAAGGTAAGACAGCAAATCGGCATGGCTGTGCCTCCAAAAGCTGCTCAAATTATTGCAGAAGCGATACTAAAAACGTTTGCTGGAATTGAATATGACTCCATTGAGCCAAAATGGACTTTTAAAGAGTTAGTTAAAGAGGAAAAAGTTCCATTTCTCATCTAAAATACATCGTTACTTGCAAATGACAACATTTGCAAGTTTTTCATTTGTTTTAAAATAAAAAAAGGGACTGGCCCCCTTTTTTAATCAATGTTCGATCGTTAAGATCAGTCCCGTCCTTTTATAGTAATTTTAATCGTTCGGTATGTCATTAGTTGAAAACATAAAATAGGTATTTCCATCTGGGAACCTTAAATTAGGCACCCATAAAGGTTTGTCATCAGACCACCCTTTATTCGCAGATCCAGTGTACTTATACATAATTAAAGTCGGACCATGCGGATTGAATAATAAATTATCATCCGATGACAGCATTGTTCTGGCATTCTTTTTTATGTCTCTGTTTCTGCGTACGGCAATATAGCCGCGGTTATTATACATCTCTTTCATATTTTTCAAACAAGCTAAAATTGCTTCATCATCCCAGCTGCCGCCCTCAATATTCTTAGACTTAGTTAGATTGACGATTTCTATCAATCTTTGAATCGTTATCATTTCCAGCCCTTGCTCATCTTTATAATCTTCTAATAACTGATCTAACAAACCCACATTACTTACCAATGGATTTCTGGGAAAATAGCGTTTTCCTGACATATAAAATAATACAGAATCCAGATAGATAACATTCGATCTTGTCGGCCTGAGCAAAGAGTGTTTTGTCCTTGATAGAACTAATGCTTGAAGGTCACTAGAATCAGCCTTATTAATTACTGTTCTTAATCTTTTTTCAGAAAGATAGGCTTCTGTAAAAATCTCAGCTATTGAGTACGATGTAAAAAATCTTAACACACCTAAATCTCGTTCTCTATAACCATACATTCTGGCATGTTGAAGAATTGTATCAACTTTGGGCGCTTGGCTGGAACGTCCATAATAAGTAACTAATAACCTTTTAACTGTTACTCCCCTGCCTAATTTATTTCCTCCTATTAGAATATTGAATGGGGAACTGTATCTAGGTTTTTTAAAATGACTCCCCGAAATAATTAATTGTGACTGCGTGCTGGTTATGTTATCAGCTAGCTCCGCTATAACTAATTCAAATGAAGGCGTCCTGCTGTTAGTTTGCACCAAATCTTGATAAGCTTCATTTAAATAAGTATATACAATATTTTTTTCTGTTTCATGGTTCTCTTCGTGCAAAGCCTTAGATAGACTTGTAATAAAACCATTAATCATCGTCTCTAACCTTCGATGGTCGTCCTGTTTATGACTGACGTGACAAAGAAATGTATAATTTGTTCCTTCTCCATTGCAAATTTTAATTGAAGCTCCAATAAAAAAAGTGCATAGGGCTTGTCTTAAACCGGTAGGGATAGCGAGCCCCTTTGTATGGGGAGCAATATCTGATTCTTCGTTCATTATGTCATCAATCTCTGAGTCTGCAAATGTCTTGAGAGCACCAGCACCTTCTTCAAAGAACGCTTCTCCCCCTATATAACCTGCGCCGGGACTGAATTTCACAATAAAATCCGGTCGGAATTCTTTGTTTGCGCCTTGTAATAACAGTGCTTGAGGCGTAGCGGTTACTTGAACATAGACATGATTGTTAAAAAAATCTCTAAGGTTAACAATAGCAGCACTTACTTCACTTAATTTATCCTGCACTTCAGTATTGGCAAACGTATTTAAGCTTGCTTGATCTGCTTCATCATCAAATATAACTGATCTTGTATTCCGGGGTATGTGCTCTTTAATAAACTCCTGCATTTTAGGTAATATTTTTTTATTCTTAGTGGTAACTAAAACAACTCCTCCGTTATGGTTTAACGCTGTTTGAATTCTAGAGGTCATTGATTCAATTCCCCAAGAATCCTTTCCAAGAGTAAGTAACCCGGGGAGCGCTTCTTGAACACGCTCTAAGGTCTGGTCATACAACCACAGGTTGTCAGATGTCAGTATGATAAATAAACGATGGCCATTATCCGAGGCTTGAGCAATTGTCATCAACATATGATTTGTTTTACCGCTTTGTACTTGTCCAAACAGTAAACCTTGACGGGTTTCATTATTAGGAAACCCTATCTTTTCATTCATTTCTTCAGCTGTTTTTTTATCTTATTGATTTCCTTTTCTGCTAATTCTCTCTTTAAGACTCTGCTGAACTTCTCAACCTTACTTATTCCAGATCGAATCATTATATTTCTCCCTTAGCTAAAATCCATAAAATAAGTTTCATTATTTATTTTATATATGGTGACATGATGTCTCCCGTACCTATCTAAATCTTCAACCCTAACAAAACTGCCTAATGGTACGTTGAGTCTTTTTCTGAAATATTTTCCCAGTATGCTATTATCCTCTGGTGTCTCAAGAGCTTTATTGTTTTCTTGCGCTACTACACATGTAAAACTCTCTCCGTCATCTGTTATCAAATTGAATTGCATTTTCTTATCTGGAAAAAAGTCAGTTGTATAAACTTCTTTAGGAATAGGGATATAGGCTTGATTCGATTCTCTATCCGGACGCTGTCCCCAATTCAATCCTGATTTTTGATGAATCTTCCTTCTATCACTTTTAATAGTTAACGGGAAATCAAAATGTTTATATTCTTTTCTTTTACTATTTTCCCTAACCCAGACCCTTCTTTTTCTGAACTTTTCAAATCAGACTGATATGTAAATGTAATATACTCTTCAATATTAGGATGTTTAAAATCTATATACTCTCCAATATCATTAAAAATATTGCCTATTTCTATTGGGTCAGCCTCTGCCATTATTTCGCTATAATTAACATAGCCATTTCTAGTAAAATTTGCAGATCCAACAAAAGCTAATTCTGATGCAAATAATCCCTCCTGCTCCCAATAAATAATTTTAGAGTGGACAGGTCTCTCTCCATAAAAATAATTTACACTTAATCTATTAGTTTCACTCGCCATTTTTAAGTATTCTTTGTGATCCCATACTGTTATTGGCTGATATTTAGTCATACCGATGTACATTTCAATTTCAATTTCATTAAGTCCATATAGTACATGATGTAAAAAAGCAGGGGAAGCATAAGCAGTAATCACTTTTAGCTTTCTTCTTCCTTTGTTATATGGATTTAGTATAATATTATTAAATAAACGATCTTTATATACAAGAATAGAACTTCCCTCCTATTTTAAAAAACATTATTCAAGGACTAAAGTTTAAGAATTAGATTTGCGTTAATTGCATATACATACTTATTATATCTCTTTTGGATAAAACTAGTCTAGTACTTGTAAATGCATTACAAAGTTACTTCACACCCCAAACAGCCTCCCCCTCACCGCTCAGCACACTAAACGTCACAACTTCCTTCTCCCTCGCTGAGTCCCATTCTTTCAGGAAGACGCCGTCATAATGTGTGCCGTTCAGGTTGATTCGGGCTTTGCTGCTGTCCGTTATTGTCCAGGTTCCGGTCATTTCCCCGGAAATGGTGCCGTCGTTGTTAAGCCGGATGGTTTTTGGGGTTTTGATCGTAGCTGTAATGTCTTTTCCGTGCTGGATGAGTTTGTAGGCTCCGGATGCGGCGGCTGCCGATATGTGAGTATCCGGTTCTCCCGCGTAGCGGTACGGCGCTGCAACGGGCCATCCGTCTTTGTTCATGTACAGCCGATGCACTCTGACTTCGTGCTCTTCTCCTCTGTTCGGGAAACGGGTGTGGAAAATGAGGTATGATCGTTTCGTTTTCCCGTCGTAAAACACGGAGTTGTGTCCCGGAGAGACGTAGCCCGTGCCTTTTTCAGATTGTGAGGCGAAGCTGTAGCCGCCCATGAGTTTGACCCCGTACGGTTCAATTGATTTGTCGTCGAAGAAACTGCCGTCTTTTCCTTTGGCGTCAAGCATGTTATGGCCTGCGGCGTCATAGTACGGACCGTCCGGATTTTGGGAACGCGCCACACGCATATTGTAACCGCCGGCTGTGTCAAGTCCGCCGAATGACAGATACAGATAGTAATATTTCGTTTCCGGATTGTAGCTGATGTACGGGCCTTCGATTCTGCTGTGATTTCCGCCGAGCAGTTTTTTTCCGTAGCCTTGGTTCGGGAGCGGGAAACCGGTTTTCGGATTCATTTCCAGTATGAAAATCCCCCCGGAGTAAGAGCCGTACACCATCCAGAGCTTGCCTTTATGGTCAAAAAACGTTTGCGGATCTACGACGTTCGGGTGAACGTTTGCATGATACGTCGTGCCGTCTTCGCTTTTTCCTTCCATGCCTGATTTCAAAAAGATGCCTTTGTTTTTGTAGGGTCCTTCGATTTTGTCACTCACGGCGACACCGAGAGCGGATCGCGGCGAGTCTCCTTTACAGGCGTTATAGTACATGTAATATTTCCCGTCAGCCAGCTGAGCCACATCCGGCGCCCACAGCGTATCAGACTGGGCCCAGTCGAATGTCTCTTTTAATTCGGAGTAGACGTTCGGGATCAAGGGATTATTGGGATTGACGCTTGAAGACAGTTGCTGCCACTGCATCAGGTTTTTCGACTTGGCGGAAGCCAAATGCGAGCCGAATACATAGTATGTATCGCTTGTTTTAATGACGGACGGATCATGCACGCTGACCTCTGAAAAAACGGGATGCTGGGCTTTTGCCTGCGGCAGAGTGAACCCGATAATCGCTGCTGAGACCAGGCACACACGAAAGAAACTGGTTTTCATTTTCTGAAATCTCCTCGCTCTCTTCTTTTCTTAAAACGCTTTCAAGACAACGCTCCATTTTATGACGCGGATGGCGGAAATATGTGATCAACAGCGCCGGCTTCCCGATGTACCGCTTTAATACAATAGCAATCTGATTTGTGAAAGACTGGAAAAAAAGTTTTGACTTCTGATTCGCAAACACTTAATATAAAAAACAGTTACTAGTTATCAGAATATTTAAGAATTGAGTGAAGCATATATGACCTTACACAAAGACCGCCGCATCGGGCGATTGTCCGTCCTTCTTCTGCTTCATGAGACTGAAGAAAACCAGCAGATCAGCCGGCTGGAACGGGACGGCTGGAAAGTCTGTCTCGGCAGGGTGGGTTCAATGGATGCGCATAAGGTGGTAGCTGCAATTGAAACCGCTTCCAAAAAGAGCGGCGTCATTCAATCTGAGGGTTATCGCGAATCACATGCGCTGTATCATGCCACAATGGAAGCTTTGCACGGAGTGACGCGGGGCGAAATGCTGCTTGGCTCGCTGCTTCGTACCGTGGGCCTGAAGTTTGCCGTCTTGCGGGGAAATCCGTATGAAAGCGAGGCGGAAGGCGATTGGATCGCCGTTTCCCTTTACGGCACGATCGGAGCTCCGATTAAGGGGCTTGAGCACGAAACATTCGGAGTCGGAATTAATCACATATGAATCAGCCCATAGATTTCAGATGATAGGGGGCTATGCATGAAACATCATTTTCATGGCATAGCTCCTTTTTGTATGGGCGCTTTACCAAAGTAAAGAAAAAGGGGTTGAAATGATGGTAACGTTAGACGGTTCCTCACTGACAACCGCAGATGCCCAGCGTGTGCTGTTTGATTTTGAAGAGGTTCAGGCATCTGCCGAAAGCATGGAACGTGTGAAAAAAAGCAGGGCGGCGGTTGAACGGATCGTTCAAGAAGAGAAGACCATTTACGGGATTACGACGGGGTTCGGCAAGTTCAGCGATGTGCTGATTCAAAAAGAAGACGCCGCGGATCTGCAGCTGAATCTGATTCTTTCTCACGCGTGCGGCGTCGGTGATCCGTTTCCGGAATCTGTATCGCGGGCCATGCTGCTTTTGCGCGCCAATGCCCTGCTGAAAGGCTTTTCCGGCGTGCGGACTGAGCTGATTGATCAACTGCTCGCGTATCTCAATCATCGCATTCACCCGGTCATCCCGCAGCAAGGGTCACTGGGGGCGAGCGGAGATTTGGCCCCGCTTTCTCATCTCGCACTGGCGCTTATCGGGCAAGGCGAAGTCTTTTACGAAGGTGCCCGGATGCCGGCAGCTCATGCTTTAGAAAAGACAAACCTTCAGCCGGCCGTCCTGACCTCTAAAGAAGGGCTCGCGCTGATCAACGGAACGCAGGCCATGACCGCGATGGGACTGATCGCTTACCTCGAGGCCGAAAAGCTGGCCTATCAGTCGGAACGGATCGCGAGCTTAACGATCGAAGGCCTTCAGGGCATTATCGATGCGTTCGACGAGGACATTCATGCCGCCCGCGGATATCAGGAACAGATGGATGTCGCAGAGCGAATCCGCTATTACTTGTCAGACAGCAAGCTGACGACCGTCCAAGGGGAGCTGCGTGTCCAGGACGCTTATTCAATCCGCTGTATCCCTCAAGTCCACGGCGCATCATGGCAGACATTAGCGTATGTAAAAGAAAAATTAGAAATTGAGATGAATGCCGCGACAGATAACCCGCTCATTTTCGAAGACGGCGCCAAAATCATCTCGGGCGGAAACTTTCACGGACAGCCGATCGCCTTTGCCATGGATTTTCTCAAAGTGGCGGCGGCCGAGCTTGCGAATATTTCTGAACGCCGTATCGAACGGCTTGTGAATCCGCAGCTGAATGACCTGCCGCCCTTTCTGAGCCCTCAGCCCGGCTTACAATCCGGAGCGATGATCATGCAATATGCGGCGGCCTCCCTCGTGTCAGAAAATAAAACCCTGGCCCATCCCGCCAGTGTCGATTCCATTCCTTCATCGGCAAACCAGGAGGATCACGTCAGCATGGGAACCATCGCCTCAAGGCACGCCTACCAGATCATCGCGAATACGAGACGGGTGCTTGCCGTTGAAGCTATTTGCGCGCTGCAGGCCGTGGAATACCGGGGTGCGGAACATTGCGCCTCGTACACAAAACAGCTCTATCTCGAAATGAGAAACATCGTGCCGTCCATACAAGAAGACCGCGTGTTTTCTTATGACATCGAACATCTGAGTGACTGGCTGAAAAAGGAGTCTTTTCTGCCGAATGAGCATCACCAAAAACTGATGACCAATGAAGGGGGACTTACAAGATGACTGATGTAAAGAAATCAATCCGCGCCGGCCGCGGCACCGAACTTGAATGCTTAGGATGGGAGCAGGAAGCCGTGCTCCGCATGCTCCGAAACAACCTTGACCCGGAGGTTGCCGAAAAGCCGGAGGATCTGATCGTATACGGCGGCATAGGCAAGGCCGCGCGAAACTGGGATGCTTTTCACGCGATTGAGCGCTCCCTCAAAACGTTAAAAGATGATGAAACACTGCTGATCCAATCCGGAAAACCGGTCGGACTGTTCCGCACGCACAGCCGCGCGCCCCGCGTCCTGCTGGCTAATTCGGTTCTCGTGCCGAAATGGGCAGATTGGGAGCATTTCCATGACCTTGAGAAAAAAGGACTGATGATGTACGGGCAAATGACCGCCGGCAGCTGGATTTATATCGGTTCACAAGGTATTTTGCAAGGCACCTATGAAACCTTTGCGGAGCTTGCGAGACAGCATTTCGGCGGCAGTCTGAAAGGAACCCTTACACTGACGGCCGGACTTGGCGGAATGGGAGGCGCCCAGCCGCTGTCCGTCACGATGAATGATGGCGTCGTCATCGCCGTTGAAGCGGATGAAACACGGATTGATAAACGGATGGAAACAAACTATTGCGACCGGAAAACCGCATCAATTGACGAAGCGCTGCGCTGGGCCGAAACAGCCAGACAAGCCGGAGAACCTTTATCGATCGGCCTTCTCGGCAATGCGGCAGAGGTGCATCATGAGCTTTTGAACCGCGGTGTCCATATTGACATCGTGACCGATCAGACTTCCGCTCACGACCCGCTGATCGGCTATATTCCGGCAGGATACTCACTTGAGGAGGCCGACCGCCTGCGCCGGGATCAGCCTGATTTATACGTAAGGCTTTCCAAGCAGAGTATGAAAAAGCATGTGGAAGCCATGCTCGCCTTCAAGAAAAAGGTGCCGTCGTCTTTGATTACGGCAACAATATCCGCCAAGCTGCCAAAGATGAGGGGCTCGCCGATGCTTTTGATTTTCCGGGATTCGTTCCCGCCTACATCCGGCCTTTATTTTGTGAAGGAAAAGGGCCGTTCCGCTGGGCTGCGCTGTCCGGTGACCCTGAAGATATATACCGCACGGACGCTTTATTAAAAGAGCTGTTTCCAGAAAATCAAGCCCTCCACCGCTGGATTGACATGGCGCAGAAAAAAGTCACGTTCCAAGGCCTGCCGTCCCGTATTTGCTGGCTCGGCTACGGTGAACGGGAAAAGATGGGGCTCGCCATCAATGAATTGGTCAGAAACGGCGAGCTGAAAGCCCCGATCGTCATCGGAAGAGACCATTTAGACTGCGGATCTGTCGCCTCTCCGAATCGGGAAACAGAAGCGATGAAAGACGGAAGCGACGCGGTCGGCGATTGGGCGGTGCTGAACGCGCTGATCAACACGGCCTCAGGCGCAAGCTGGGTTTCTTTTCACCACGGCGGGGGCGTCGGCATGGGGTATTCCCTTCACGCGGGAATGGTCGCGGTCGCTGACGGCAGCATCCTTGCGGAACAACGGCTTTCCCGCGTTCTGACAAGCGATCCGGGAATGGGCATCATCCGCCATGCGGACGCAGGTTATGAAAAAGCGGTTCAAGTCGCCGAGGAACAAGACATTATGATACCGATGAAAAAGGAGCGGTAACATGCCGAAACAAATAGATACCATACTCACCAACATCGGCCAGCTGCTGACGATGGAATCCGGCGGCCCCCGATCCGGCGGGAGCATGCAGGATCTTCATGTCACGGAAAATGCCGTCATCGGCGTTCACGACGGGCGCATTGTTTTTGCCGGACATCAAGGAGCGGAGAAAGGATACGAGGCAAGAGACATTATCGACTGCGGGGGACGGCTCGTCACCCCCGGCCTCGTCGATCCCCATACCCATCTTGTATTCGGAGGGTCCCGCGAAAAAGAACTGAATTTAAAAATTCAGGGTATGTCTTATTTGGATATTCTGGCGCAAGGCGGCGGTATTTTGTCAACGGTCAAAGACACGAAAGCCGCCTCCGAAGAAGAACTGATTGAAAAAGGGCTTTTTCACCTCGGACGCATGCTGTCATACGGCATCACGACCGCGGAAGTAAAAAGCGGGTACGGACTCGACAAAGACACGGAGCTGAAACAGCTGACCGCGGCGAAAAAACTGGGTGAGCGCCAGCCGGTCGACCTTGTCACGACCTTTATGGGAGCACACGCCATTCCGCCTGAGTACCGGAACAGCCCTGACGAATTTCTGAATCGCATGCTGCAGCTTTTGCCTGACATAAAAGAAAAAGGCCTTGCGCAATTTGCCGATATTTTCACAGAAACAGGCGTCTTTACCGTCAGCCAGTCACGGGACTACCTGAAAAAGGCGGCTGAAGCTGGTTTCGGCTTGAAAATTCATGCTGATGAGATTGACCCGCTCGGCGGCGCGGAATTGGCGGCAGAGCTGCATGCTGTTTCTGCCGATCATTTGGTGGGGGCGTCTGACGCAGGCATCGAAAAGCTGGCGGAGTCCGGAACAATCGCCGTCCTGCTGCCGGGCACGACTTTCTATCTCGGAAAACACACTTATGCGAGAGCCCGGGAGATGATTGATGCGGGCGTACGGGTCAGTTTGGCGACTGACTTCAACCCGGGCAGCTCACCGACGGAAAATCTCCAGCTCATTATGTCGATTGCCGCGCTTCATTTAAAAATGACCGCAGAAGAAATCTGGCACGCTGTCACCGTTAACGCTGCGTATGCGATCGGAAAAGGCGAAGAGGCCGGACAAATTAAAGCCGGACGGGCGGCTGACATTGTCATTTGGGAAGCGCCGAATTACATGTATATCCCGTATCATTACGGCGTCAATCATGTCCGCCGTGTCATCAAGAACGGAAAGACGGTCGTTTCAAGGGAGGGAGCCGCTCTTGGATAAGTATCCGTTTCTGCAAAAAGCCGGCTCCCTCTTCAACGACCGCCATGTGACAAGGATCGGCGATGTGACGGAAGCGTGGGCGGGACAAACGATCAAAGGGCCGGCTTTGATCGGCGTTCCGCTTTCTAAGTCGTCAATCAGCCATTCCGGCGCCTGCTTTGCACCCGGTGCGATCCGCCGGGCGCTCGGCGGCATTTCCGCATATTCCGCGGAGCTGCGGGAGCATGTCACTGACCATCTGTACGATATCGGCGATATTCAGATTCACGTCACGGATGTCGTCAAATCTCATGAACACATTTATCGGACCATTTATGACATTCTGACGGACCAGCCTGACTGGGTGCCCGTCATTCTCGGCGGCGACAACTCCATCAGTTATTCCACCATTAAAGCCATTGCGGAAACGAAAGGAACAACGGCCGTCTTTCAATTCGACGCCCACCACGACGTCCGCAACACAGAAGACGGAGGGCCGACAAACGGCACGCCATTCCGCCGTCTGTTAGATGAAAATATCATAAGCGGACAAAACCTGATTCAGCTTGGAATCAGGGAGTTCAGCAACAGCTTGGCATATGAAAAATATGTAAAAGAGCGTCAGGCAGACGTGCATACAATGGAGATGATCCGGGAGAAAGGGCTTCTCCGAACGATACAAGACACTTTGCCGGCCGTTCAAAAAAGAGCCGACGCCATTTTTATTTCGGTTGATATGGATGTGCTGGATCAAGCTCATGCGCCCGGCTGTCCTGCGATCGGCCCCGGAGGCCTGTATACCGAGGAACTGCTTCAGGCGGTCCGGTTTTTAGCCCAGGAGGCTGACATCTCGGGTATTGAGATCGTTGAGGTTGATCCGACACTTGATTTTCGCGATATGACAAGCCGGGCAGCCGCACACGTCATTTTACATGCATTGAAGGGATTTAAATTGTCACGTTAAAGTCAAATCCGGCACGCGTGATCTCGGCTGCCGGAAGATTCTCATGCCACGCAAAAAGGGGGAGATCACGATGGATGTTGATCAAGGCGGCAATCAACTAAAGCGCACGATGAAAAGCAGGCACTTATTTATGATTTCATTGGGAGGGGTCATCGGCACGGGGCTGTTTCTGAGCACAGGGTATACATTGAGCCAGGCCGGGCCGGGCGGGACGATCGCCGCTTACCTGATCGGCGGCTTGATGATGTATCTTGTCATGCAGTGTCTCGGAGAATTGTCAGTAGCCATGCCTGTGACCGGTTCATTTCAAACGTATGCGACAACGTTTATCGGGCCGTCCACGGGTTTTATGGTCGGTATCATGTATTGGGTGAATTGGGTGGTGACGGTAGGATCGGAGTTTACAGCTTCCGGTATCCTCATGCAACGCTGGTTTCCCCACAGCAGCGTCTGGATGTGGAGCGCGATTTTCGCGGCTCTCCTTTTTGCCGCCAATGCATTCTCCGTTAAATTGTTTGCAGAAACGGAGTTTTGGTTTTCCAGCGTCAAAATCGTCACCATCCTTTTATTTATCATCTTAGGCGGCGCCGCGATGTTCGGTTTGATTTCATTGCACGGTTCGGGTGAAGCTCCGATGCTGTCGAATTTCACCTCACACGGCGGACTGTTTCCGAACGGCTTTCTTGCGGTTTTCATCGCAATGATTTCCGTAAGCTTCGCCTTTTCAGGGACGGAGCTGATCGGAATTACAGCGGGTGAAACCGCCAATCCGGCAAAAGATATTCCGCGTTCGATCCGAAATGTCGCCTGGAGAACGGTCATCTTTTTATCGGCGCCATTTTTGTGCTGTCCGGACTGATCTCCTGGAAGGAAGCCGGTGTGATTGAAAGTCCGTTTGTCGCGGTCTTTTCCCAAATCGGAATTCCATACGCCGCAGATATCATGAACTTCGTGATTTTAACGGCTTTGCTTTCGGTCGCCAACTCCGGACTGTATGCTTCCACCCGGATGCTGTGGTCTCTTGCGAATGAAAACATGATCAGCGCCCGGTTCAAAAAAGTCACGCCGAAAGGCATTCCGCTGAATGCTCTGCTCGCCAGCATGGCCGTTTCCTGCATATCCTTGATCTCAAGCATCGCCGCCCCGGGCACGGTCTACGTAGTGCTCGTGGCAATAGCCGGATTTGCCGGCGTCGTGGTGTGGATGAGCATCGCCCTGTCTCAGCTGTTATTTCGAAAACATTATGTGAAAAACGGCGGACGCGTCGCGGATCTGACCTTCCGCACACCGTTATATCCTCTCGTTCCGATCGCCGCTGTGATCTTATGTTTCGCTTCATGCGTAGGCCTTGCATTTGATCCCAATCAAAGAATCGCCCTCTTCTGCGGAATTCCTTGTATGATCTTGTGCTATCTCATTCGTTTTTTGAGAAAGAAACAGCCGAAACAATCCGTCCGTGACATTCATTTGGATAAAACCATGCCATAAAAAAAGGCGCATACTGATGAGGTATGTGCCTTTCTTCTGTTATTCCGTAATCAGCGTATGAATCAGTTTCGGCGCTTCCGCTTTTTCTGAGATGCGGATGTTGTCATAGACTTTGGCGGTCACGTCGTCAACGTTTTCGCGGTTGGCGTAAAGGGTGACGAGCGGCTCGCCTTTTTCGACTGTGTCACCGACTTTTTTGCGGAGCATAATGCCGACGGCAAGGTCGATTTCGTCCTCTTTTGTCGCACGTCCCGCGCCTAACAGCATCGCTGCGACGCCGATTTCGTCAGCGACGATTTCTGAAACGACACCCGCTTCTTTTGCCGGAACGTCAATTTTGTACGCCGCTTGCGGAAGTTTGGACGGTTCGTCAACGACGGAAGCGTCTCCTCCCTGATTGCTCAGGAACTCTTTGAACTTTTCAAGCGCTTTGCCGTTTTTCATGACTTCCTGAAGCTTCGTTCTCGCTTCTTCCAATGTCTCAGCTTTTTTCGCCAATACGACCATTTGGCTGCCGAGCGTGAGGACGAGTTCGTTTAAGTCTTCAGGCCCTTCCCCTCTTAACGTATCAATGGCTTCTTGTACTTCCAGGGCATTCCCGATCGCAAAACCGAGCGGCTGCGACATGTCAGAAATCACGGCCATCGTCTGGCGGCCGACGTTGTTTCCGATGCGGACCATTGCTTTGGCGAGGTTCACGGCGTCTTCATCCGTTTTCATAAACGCGCCGGCTCCCGTTTTGACGTCAAGCACGATGGCATCTGCTCCGGCGGCGATTTTTTTACTCATAATTGAGCTTGCGATCAGCGGGATGGAATTCACCGTACCCGTTACATCACGCAGCGCATACAGCTTTTTATCGGCAGGCGTCAAGTTCCCGCTTTGTCCGATGACGGCTACCTTGTCACGGTTCACAAGCTTGATGAATTCATCTTTTGACAATTCCACGTGGAAGCCTTCGATCGCTTCCAGCTTATCAATGGTTCCCCCCGTATGGCCAAGGCCGCGGCCGGACATTTTAGCGACGGGAACGCCGAGCGCCGCGACGAGCGGAGCGAGTACGAGAGTTGTCGTGTCGCCGACCCCGCCCGTAGAGTGCTTGTCGACCTTAATGCCTTCAATGGCGGAGAGATCAATCGTTTCCCCTGAATTGACCATCGCCATTGTCAGATCGGCGCGCTCCTGATCCGTCATATCCTGAAAGTAAATCGCCATAGCAAGGGCGCTTGCCTGGTAATCAGGGATGCTTCCGTCCGTATATCCTTTTACGAAAAATTGAATTTCTTCTGTTGTCAGTTCTTTTCCATTTTGTTTTTTACAATAAGATCTACCATTCTCATGATCTATCACCTGTCCTTCATTTATGTTCAGTGAATCAATCCGACGATCGCCGCTGTCAGGAAGCTGACGAGCGTTGCGCCGTACAGCAGCTTCAGCCCGAACCGCGCGACGACGTTTCCTTGCTTTTCATGCAGCCCTTTCACCGCACCGGTAATGATTCCGATAGAAGAGAAATTCGCGAATGAGACAAGGAATACAGATACCACTGCCTGTGTATGCCCGCTGAAATGGAAATCGCCGGATGAGAGCGTCTGCATCGCCACAAATTCATTCGATACCATTTTCGTCGCCATAATGCTTCCGGCGCTCACCGCTTCATTCCACGGAATACCGGTTAAAAACGCAAACGGCGCGAATACATATCCGAGCAGCGCCTGGAATGTAATGCCGAAGACCGCGTTAAAAACGCCGTTGACCAGGGCAATGAGTGCGACAAATCCGATCAGCATCGCCGCTACGACAACGGCGACTCTGAATCCATCCATTATATACTCACCGAGCACTTCAAAAAAGGATTGCTTTTCTTCTTCAGGAACGACGATCAAATCCTCTTCTTTGCTGACGGTGTACGGGTTGATGATAGAAGCGATGATAAATCCGCCGAATAAGTTCAGCACAAGCGCCGTCACGACGTATTCAGGCTTCAGCATCATCATGTAAGAACCGACGATCGACATTGAGACCGTCGACATTGCGGACGCGCAAAGCGTGTATAAGCGCTGTTCAGTAAGATAACCGAGCTGTTTTTTCAAACTGATAAAGACTTCTGATTGCCCTAAAATCGCGGATGCGACAGCGTTGTAAGATTCGATTTTCCCCATTCCGTTCACCTTGCTTAACGCAAGTCCGATATACTTCGTGATAAAGGGGAGGACCTTCCAATGCTGCAGAATTCCGATTAAAGCGGATATAAAGACGATCGGCAGAAGCACGCTCATGAAGAACGTCGTCTGTTTCGCATTCACAAGCCCGCCGAATACAAAGTTAATCCCTTCTGATGCATATTCCAGCAAGTAGTTAAATCCTTTTGCAAAACCGCCGACAAGAAAATTCCCGATACCGGTGTTGAGGAGAATATAACCGAGAATCAGCTGCAGCACGAGCATGACGGCGATCGGCCGGATTCTGATTCTTTTTTGCCGTTGCTGGCAAGCCAGGCAAGACCTAAAAACACAATGATTCCGATAATTCCGATGAGATACTTCATATGTGTTCTCCTTTTATTTGTATTCGCTTACAATTTTTTATGCATCAACAAAGAAAGAGGATGGCGGAAGCTTTCGGCTTCCGCACTGCTGATTAATAGTCGCTGCTGCCGCTGTCTCCGCCGCTCACGATAGAGACGCCCGCACTTGCGCCGATCCGGCTCGCGCCCGCAGCGATCATGCTGTCAACATCAGCTTTTGTTCTGATGCCGCCTGATGCTTTGACCCCGATGTCCGGTCCGACTGTTTTTCTCATGAGAGCGATATCTTCAGCCGTTGCCCCGCCTGTAGAAAAACCGGTAGACGTTTTGACGAAATCGGCGCCTGCGGATACCGCCAAGCGGCACGCGCGCTCTTTTTCTTCATCTGTCAAAAGGCATGTTTCGATGATCACTTTGACGAGCGCTTTTTTATCAGCTGCTTCAACTACCGCGCGGATATCAGCTTCAACCGCTTCATCATCGCCGTCTTTTAGTGCGCCGATATTGATGACCATGTCAACCTCAGTGGCTCCTTTTGAGATGGCATCCTTCGTTTCATATGCTTTTGTTTCCGATGTCGTTGCGCCGAGAGGAAATCCGATAACGGTGCAAACGTCAACTCCCGTGCCCTTCAGTTCCTCCGCTGCGAGTTTGACCCAAGTCGGGTTCACACAAACGGAAGCGAATTTATATTCTTTTGCTTCTTTTATCAGTTGTAAAATATCCGCTTTTTGTGTATGCGGTTTCAAAGCAGTATGGTCTATTTGACTTGCAATTGACATTGTATGCACTTCCTTTTTCCTAGGATACGTTTAGAATAACCGAATTTTGAACATATGTAAATTGGTAATTGAAATTATGTTCATGAATTGTCACAATTCTTGAATGAGTTTTTTGGCCGTATGCTGATCGGTAATCAAAACGTTGGCGTACTTTCCTTTCAGGGCACCGTGAATGGCCTTGCATTTTCTGCTGCCGCCCGCCACCAGAATCGAACGCTCTTTCATTTTCAAGTCGCTGAGCTCAACTCCGATCGTCCTGCCGTTAATGCTGCTGCTGCAAATCCTGCCTTCCTCGTCAAAAAAGCGCGAACAAATATCGCCGACTCCGCGTGCTTTCAGCAATTGTTTCTCTTCTTCCCGGAAATAGCCGAGTCTGAAAAGCAGCGCCTCATCCCGGACGGTTCCGACCGTAAACAGGGCGATATTGGCTTGTCTGCCCATTTCAATGATCCGCTTAATATGCCTGTCCCGCTCGACCATCTGCTTCACATCAGCGCTGTCAAATATAACCGGCAGCGGCAAATACCTCGGCATGGTCTGAAATGCTTCGGCGAACAGCTGAATCGTTTCTGATGAATACGTATTGACATTGGAATGACTGATGCCGCCTTTCAGCTGCACGACTTCAACGCTCTTTACCTGCTTCGGCTCCATGCGGCTTGCGATCTGGTACATCGTCGTCCCCCAGCTTACGCCGAGTATATCGCCGTCCTTTACGGTTTTATGCATATAGTCTGCGCCATAGCGGCTTAAGTAATGTGTAATGGCCTGGTAATCGTCGCTTGGAGAAAAGACGACGTGCGCCTCAAGGAGCCCGTATTTTTCTTCCAGCTTCGCGCCGAGTTCGTCCAGATCCTCAAACGGGTCCATGACGCGAATTTGAACATACCCTTTTTCCTTTGCGTACTGAAGCAGCCTTGAAACGGTGGGGCGTGACAGATTAAGCCGTTCGGCGATCTGCTGCTGGCTGTAATCTGATTGATAATATAGTTTTGCCGCTTCTATGCTGAGCTGCTGTTTTTCACGATCCATGTCGCGCCTCCCCTCTCCGCTTATCATATCACCAAAACACGCGGTAAAAAAGCACCCTCTGATGGGGTGCCTATTTTTTCAGCACAAGCTCCTGAATCGCATGCGCCACGCCGTGTTCGTTATTTGATTTCGTTTCAAAATCAGCAATCTCCCTTACTTCCGGGATGGCATTGGCCATTGCCACACCGCAGCCGGCCCACTGAATCATGGACATGTCGTTGCCGTTATCGCCGATTGCCATGACGTCTTTCTGCTCAATGCCGAGTTTTTCGGCCAGCAGCTTGACCGCGTTTCCTTTACTGACTTTCGGGTGAAGAATCTCATGGAAGAATGGCGCGCTTTTGACCATTGTGTATGTTTCCCTGAATGATTCCGGAATGGAAGCGATCGCTTTCTCCAGCTTGTCCGGCTCGTCAATGAACATGACTTTCGGAATCAGAATATCCTTCGGCACTTCATCGATCGTGCGGAAATGAAGCGGCACTTTCGTAATGTATGATTCGTATACCGTGTATTCACTGATATCCCGGTTCGGCGTGTACAGATTGGCTGTGTCAAAGTAATGCATCGGAGTATCCAGCTGTAAGCTCAGCTCGTAAAGCGACTCCAAATCTTCAAAGCCTAATGACTGCTCGGCCACGACACCGTTTGTATACGTATTTTGGACGAGTGCGCCGTTATAGGCAATCACAAAGTCGCCTTCTTCCTGTAAGTTCAGCTCTTCCAAATACCGACGCACGCCGCCGATCGGCCGGCCCGTGCACAGGACGATATTGACCCCTTCCGCTTTGGCGGCATCAAGCGCCCCGCGGACTTCAGCCGTCACTTCATGATGATCGTTTAATAGTGTTCCGTCCATATCTATTGCGATTAACTTGTACATCCTGCATCTCCTTTGTATCCTTTTCTGCTTATGCTTTCATCATATCGTTTTTTCGTTCCAATGAAAAATCAAACGGACAAGTTTCTCCGCCTTCTCTTCGTATACCGGGCCTGCCTCCGGATGCGGGGCCGTCTTTTCCCCTTGTCAGCTTGTTCGCCGCCGTCATCTGTTTTCTGCTTCAAGAGCATCAGCCCCGCCGCAAAGAAAGGGACGGCCGCTATGTCCAGAAGGGCAAGCTTTATTCCCATCGCTGCGGGAAAGTATGCCCATAATGAACGGCTGTTCCGCCTGATCATGATATAAGAAACGATTTCCAGCAGGATAAACAGAGCGTTCACCCATAAGTAAATGAGCATCGCCGCAAACAGAAACAGCAGGAGCGTATTCCGCAGCGTGCCGGAAAACAGAAGAGCGCGCATCATATCAAAGAATGAAAAAGACTGCATGCTGCCGTTGACGACATTGGGATTATAAATGGTAAAACGCCCGAACTGATCAAAAAGCATAAAAAATAACCATAACAGTGAAAACCATTGAATGATATGTACGATGACACCCGTCAAAACGAGTCTGTCGGCAGCCTTATTTCTCATGTGCATCCTCCCCGCCGGTTTTTATTCTTGTCATTGTTTTTGTTTCTCCGTATATCTTCCAAATGAGCGTATCGTTTTTTCCTCTTTTCAACGTGCTTTTGACGGGGTGCGGATGTCCGAGGTATTCAATCTCGATCGTTCCGTCCGTGTTTTGTGAGATCACCTTGTAAACATCTGAGGGCATAGGAACCTCGCCGCGGCCTTTAATGACCTGCTTTGTCAGCACGCTGTCTTTCGTAAACGTAACGGTTTCAGATCTGACCCCGTCCATCGGGCCCGGTTTCAGCCCCGCATCCCATGTCCCGTAATAAAAAGGGGGTTCGTCTGCTTTCTTTTGCGAGCAGCCTGTTATCATGACGCATCCGATAACAAGAACCGTCATGATGAAAATCCGTATGTTCCGCAACATGATCACCTTCTTTTGAAGCTTTTTTACGCCTGTAAGTTAGGCGGATGCCGTGGCACTGTGCAATTGACTACATAGTGTATAAAGACTTCACTAGATAAGGAGAATGATGAATGAACCCATATCAGTACTACACCCCATCTGCCTATTTCCCTCAGCAGCAGGAATACGAAGTGAGCCCCGTTGAGTATGAGCCGTATCAGCAGCAGGAAAGCTATTATTATGCGCCCCCTCAGTCTGAAGAGCGGCAGCCGACGGCTTTAGAACGGAGAGTCGCCCAGCTTGAAAGACAAAACGCCCAGCAAACGAGAGAGCTCACCCGCCTCTCACAAGAAGACCAGCGCCAAAACCGGGAAATCACGCGTATGAATGAGCAGATCAGACGGCTGAGCCAGTCCATTGAAATCCATACCCGCCGCTTAAACCGTTTGAATCAGCGCCTGCGCGCAGTCGAAAACAGACTCAATATTCCTTTTCACGCTACAGAAGGCGGCTTCTGAGAAAAAGGGCCGGAATACAAAGCTCGACAGGCCATCCCGAGCCTTGTATTCCGCTCTGTACATAACAGGTAAATATTTGAATCTCCTTCTTGCATGAATGCCTCTCCTATTCTTTCACATGATAAATGTGTAAAATCAATCACTTCAGGAGGTCTTCATGATGTATCAAAACCAATACAGCGGAAATCAGCTGCAGCAATGCCGCCAAACAGCACAGCAGCTTATTCAGCAGACACAGCAAAGCAGTCAGCAGTACAAGCAAATGCTCCAGCAGGAACAGCAAAACATTCAAATGCTTCAGCAGATGCTTAACCATGAACAGCATGCCGTTCATACCATTCAGCAAGCGCTGCAGGGGCATGAAATGGCCATTCAGAAATGCCAGCAAATCGTGAATGTGTGCAATCACCTTCAGCAGGAAGTAAGCGGACACATGCCTGCACCGATGGCAAACGCTAATGTTTCTTCATTCCCGCAAACACAGCATCACACACCGTTTCAGCAGCATTCATACCAGCAATAGGCCGGTCATGCAAATGACAAAGCGCGAGATACCGGCTTTGTCATTTGTTTTTATCTCTGTTTTGTCAGATCAATGCGATGAGCGGGTTTTCCGCCGAATTTTTCCTCCGCCTCATGCCTTACCGCTTCAAACGCTCTTGCTTCGACGTTTTGTTTAAACACATCAAGCTGTATTAAATAAGCCGCCCGCACTTTCAGCCCGTGGATGATGGAGATGACCCATAAAGGCAGCACGATATACACGCCCGGCGTGCTCGGCAGCACAAAAGCAATTGCTAAAATAATAAAATAGATAAGTCCGTATTTCAGCCATTTTTTGTTCTTGGCCCGGTAGCCGATATAGAAAAAGGCCAAGAAAGCGGTCAGCGCAAACGGCGCGAAAGTCAGCAGCAGCCACCAGCTGTGCAGCACTTCCCACCAAGTCCCTCTTTTCGTAATCAACATTCATTCCTCCTCCTTTACTACTATAACATGGATAATCAAGGAAGGTTTTCTATAAAAAACATAGACGGAATGACGTCTTCCTGCTATATTAATAATGATAATCATTATCACTGAAATAGGGGGATCATTATGAAGAAACAATCATGGCTGATCGGCCTGGCACTTCTGCTTGTTTTCGCATTAAGCGCTTGCAGCGGCGCGAAGGAAAACAACGGATCGGCATCAGGCAAAGGAAAGACAGACATGCGTACATATGAATCAACAAAAGGAAATATTGACATACCCGCACATCCGAAACGGATCGTCACTGACTTTTATGCAGGTGAGCTGCTGTCCGTTGACGCAAATGTCGTCGGGGCGGGCTCATGGGCTTTCAAAAATCCGTTTATCAAAAAACAGCTGAAAAACACCACGGACATCGGCAATCCCGTCAATGTGGAGAAAGTGATGCAGCTGAAGCCTGATTTAATCGTACTGATGAAGGATGACCAATACGAGAAACTATCGAAAATCGCACCGACGATTGTCATTCCTTTTAACACCGCAAAGAATACGAAAGATACGGTCAGCCTATTCGGCGACATTGCCGGGGCGAAGGATAAAGCCAAAAGCTTTATGGCAGACTTCAACAAAAAGGCCGAAGCCGATCAAAAGCGCCTCAAAAACGTGATCGGCAAAGACGAGACAGTCGGCCTTTATGAAACGACAGATAAAGGCGAAATCTGGATTTTCAATGACAATTCCGGCCGCGGCGGCCAAGCCGTTTATAACGCGCTCGGATTGAAAGCGCCGGCCAAAATCGAAAAAGACATCATGAAAACGGGCGCCATGAAACAGGTTTCCCAAGAGGTCATTCCCCAATATGCGGCTGATTATATGTTCATTACCGATTACAATCCGAATGGAGAAAGCAAAACATTTGAGCGTCTGAAAGATTCGTCCGTTTGGAAAAATCTCGATGCCGTAAAGAACAATCGTGTCTTTATCAACGATTTCAACACCTTCTATCCGTATGACCCGATTGCCGTCAGCAAACAGATGGATATCATCACCGACATGCTGATCAAACGGGCTGAAGAAAATAAAAAGTAAAAAAAGCGGCACAGTCATGACACTGTGCCGTTTTTCATGTTCACTTTAATTTTGACTGTACGGAGCCCGGCATATCTTCAAATCTGACTTCTTCCCAGGTCTCGACATACTTTCCTTTCGCCTTCACCTTCAAATACGCGTTCTTCCGAAGGTCTTTCCCGGCGAAAAAGTTCACTTCTTCTTTTTTCCCGGATGCGTTATATCCGTCTAATGTATACTCAGTACCGCCCGGGCTAAGATGTTTGCCATCTCGATCAATCTGTACATAAACATCTTGCTGGTGAATAAACGGATTAAATCTGTCTGTAACATCATTATGAAAAAAGAGAAGTCCGCATATGACGGCAGCGGCCGCCAAGACGGCCAGGATTGCCAATGCTTTTTTCATCTGTGCACTCCCCTTACTTGTTCATTTTTTTCAAATAGCTTGTCCGCACCGCGAGGAAGAACAGAAGCTGAAAGATGAAAAATCCTCCGATGGTCAGACTGAGCGGCCCCGCTACATCGGAATAGCCTTCCACCGCTAATGTTCTCAAAGCAAACAGCGTATGCATGACGGCAATGACGAAAGGAAAGAAAAAGAGAATCGCCAATTGTATCGTCACGCTTTGTGCCATTTCACGCTCACTCAGACCGATTTTGGCCAATGAACGGTAGCGCTCCCGGTCCTCATCTAAATCGGTGAACAGCCTGAAATATAAGAAACTCGCTGCCGCGACAAAGAAGACGATCGCGATAAACAGGCCGATGAATAAACTCAGGCTCGGCAGCTGCACCGTATCATAGTACGTCCCGGCTTTTGCCATAAAATCAGAATGCACGTCGATATAGTTGCCGTAAATCTCATTTTTCAAGGATTGGCTGATCCCAAGACTGTCTTTCCAATGATCATAGCTGTAGCCGTATAATGACGCTTTCTCACCGAGTGATTTCAGCTGATCAAAGGTTTGATCGTTCACCGCGATGATGGCATTCAGTGAAATCAGCGGTTTTTTGACTTCTTTTACCGTCAGTTTTTGGTCAGACGGCTTGCCTTTTTGGTTCAGCAGCTTCAGCTGATCCGGCGCTTCGTTTTTGAAATTGCGGTCATACGTGCCCGGGAAATAGACAGCCTCACCATGTTTCAGCCCGTTCAGCTTGACATGGAAGTATGTTGACACATCCGATTCGCTGATCATGTAAACAGGCGGAACAGTATCTCCTTCCTGATAGCGGACATAGGAGACATTTATTTTGTCTTTCTTATACGTAAAGCCGTGTGTTTTCAGTTCATGGTCAATATCTTTCAAATGAGTCTGTTCTTTCGGGTTATTGCTGAAAGATAAATACTCCATCTCATAGGCGGACTCTTCCGCCCCGACGGTCGATTTGTACATCGCGAGCACGCCCGTCGCCGTAAAGGCAACCGCGGAAATAATGCTGACGATAAAGAACAGGCGGGCGTTGTCTTTTAAACGATAAACAAGATCAGAAACCCAAATGACGTTTTTCCCGCGCAGATAAAAGGTTTTCCACTTCTTCAGCGCGCGCAGAATCCAGATGCTGCTTTGGCTGAAAAAGAAATACGTGCCGATGACGGTAAGCAGTAAAATGATGAACGGCTCGGTCCCGTGGACATTGCCTTTCAGAACCATACCGTACCCGCCGCACAGGCAGGCGATGCCGAATAAGGACAGAAGCACGGACGGCTTCGGCTCCGGCTTGATCTTGTCAGTGCCCTTTATTAATTTGATCACCGTATTTGATCTGACAAAAAGGATCGTGAACTGCGATAAAAGGAAAATAAGAGCAGAAATCCGCCGGCCGTAATGCCGAGCGCTTTCCAAGGCATGTACAGAGGCAGTGCATCCATTTCTAAAATATAAGCGCCGACCGTAAAGAACGTTTTCGAAAAAATGAAGCCTCCGATAATCCCGGCTGCGATCGACATGACGCCGATGATCATGTTTTCCGCCGTAATGAGCTTTCTCAGCTGCACCGGCGTAATACCCTGCATCAGCAGAATACCGAATTCTTTATTTCTCGATTTCAAAAATGCATTAACCGAATACAGAACAAATAAGAAAGAAAAAACAAAGATCATCCATTCCGCGGCGGTTAAGCCTTTTTTGGCGATGTTATTCAGGTAGCCTTCCTTTAACGCCGGATGAAACAGGAACATCGCAAAGGTAAAGAAAATCAAAACGGAAAAGGCGCTGCTTAAAAAGAATGCAAGATAGGCCCTTTTGTTTCTCGTGACGTTTTTATAAGCGAACTGAAGAAAGGTCATTTGCGTTTCCCCCCAGCATAGACAGCACATCAAGAATCTGCTCATAAAAGACTTGGCGGTTTTCCCCGCGGTAAATCTCATTAAACAGTTCGCCGTCTTTTATAAAGATGACGCGGCGGCAGTAGCTTGCCGCAACCGGATCGTGGGTCACCATCAAAGCCGTGACATGATCATCCTGATTCAGGCTCTGCATCGTTTCCATGACGTCTTTTGACGCTTTGGAATCAAGGTTTCCCGTCGGTTCATCGGCCAGAATAAGTGACGGCTTATGAATGACCGCTCTTGCGATGGCGGCCCGCTGGCGCTGTCCGCCGGATACTTCAAACGTCCGTTTGCTGAGCAGGTCTTCGATTCCGAGCTTTTTCGCGATGCCGTGCAGTTTTTCTTCCATGACAGACGGCGCTTCTTTTTCAAGCGTTAACGGCAGCATGATATTTTCACCGATTGTCAGCGTGTCCAGAAGGTTGAAATCCTGAAACACAAATCCGAGCTGCTTGCGGCGGAAATGAGCGAGCTTTGTCCGCTTCAGCCGGTGCGGGTTTTCTCCGTGAATCAGGATATCGCCTGAATCCGGCCGGTCGATCGTTGAAATGATATTCAAAAGTGTTGTTTTTCCGGAGCCGGACGGTCCCATCACCGCCGTGAACCCGCCTTCTTCTATTGAAAATGAAATTTGTTTTAAAGCTTGATAGGATACTTGTCCTTTATAGGTTTTATTTATATGTTTGACTTCAAGCATATTCGCCATGAGAATCCTCCTTATGGTTTTATTCTTGTTGATCTGGGCTGCTTTCATGTAGTGCCGGGGCATTCAGCATAAAAAATCCCCTTGACGTAAATCCATGTTATCAAGGGGAAACAGAATGAGCTATGTTGTTTTCTTAACGGAGCCTTACATTTTTGTAAGAAATGAAAATCGGACCGATGTCCCTTCACCGGGGGACGAGCTGATGTCCACCGTATGATTGAGCTTGCCCGTAATTTCTTTGACGAGATGGAGACCGATTCCCGTAGATTCTTGGAAACGCCGCCCGTTTTCGCCGGTGTAATAAGGGTCAAACACCCGCTTGATATCTTGCGAGGGAATGCCGACACCGTAATCTTTGACTTCAAGCACCGTCCTGTCTTCATCGCGGAAGACATTCAGCTCCAGTCTGTCACTCTTGCCTGCCGAATATTTGACCGCATTTGTGACGACTTGGCCGATCGCAAATTTGAGCCATTTGGCATCGGTGTAAATCTGATGATCATCGCGAATATCCATTTTCGGATAGACGCGGTACTGAATAAAAAATCGTTTATAGCTTTGAATGACCGATTGGAGAAGCTCTGATAAGGAAACCGCTTCGACTTTAAAATCCCGCTCAAACAGGTCAAGCCTTGATGAATAAAGGAGCGTCTCCAGCCCGAATTCAATCTGCCGGACCTCTTTTTTGATTTGTTCAAAGACGGGCTCATCCTCTTCCTGAATGATTAAATTAATGACCGACAGCGGCGTTTTTACTTGGTGCACCCATTGATTCATATACGTCACCCGCGCGTCGAGCTTGGCTTCGGTCTCGTAGAGCTTCTGGTGCTGCAGCCGGGTCAGCTCCATCTGCTTTTCATACAGCTCTGAACAGAACACTGAAGAACCGAGATACGGGATGTCCGTCCCTTCCTGCTCAGAGCTGAGCCAATGATACACACCGCGGTCTTTGTACCAGCGATAGGCAAGATACCCCGCCAAAATCAGAAGCTGCACGCCCAATATGTAAAACAGGTGGGAAAAAGAATGGAGACCCGCAAACCAGTAATAAAAGAAGACAAACAGCCCTTGAAGGAGAAAAAGCAGAATCAGCACGGCATGAGACCGGAGAAACAGCTTCATGACAGCGCCCTCAGCTGGTAGCCTTCGCCCCGCACCGATTCAATGGAAACAGGCGCATTCAGCTCCCGCAGTTTTTTTCTGAGCCGCGTGATATACACGTTAAGCGTATTATCATCGACGAAAATGTCGGTGTCCCACGTTTTTTCCATGAGCCGGTCCCGACCCGTCACCTTTTCTCCCCGCTCCAGCAGCACTTCCAAAAGCTTGCTTTCTTTTTTAGAAAGCTCGCTTTTTTCGTCCTGAAAGCGCAGTTCAAACCGTTCCACAAAGAGCTGCACACCGGCATATTCAACCACTTTCTCACCCTGCTTGGCGGCGTACTCTCCGTATGCCCTGCGGATCTGGCTTTTGATTTTCGCCAGCACAATATCGTAGGAAAACGGTTTTTCGATATAATCATCTCCGCCGTTTTCAATCGCCATCACCTGATCCATTTCCCCGCTTCTGGCTGAGATGAAAATGATCGGGCTTGTAGAATGCTGGCGGATCTGGCGGCACCAATAATAGCCGTCATAAGACGGCAGGTTGATATCAAGCAGCACCACATCAGGCTTTTCCCGCAAAAAAACATCAAGAACAGCCGTGAAATCCGCGGCGGCCACGGTTTGATATCCGTATTTTTCAAGGTAATTCTGCAATAGTCCGCGAATGTCTTCACTGTCTTCTACTATCATGATTTTATTCATGCAACCATCCTCCAAAAGGATACGGCTTTTCGGAGCCATCATTATTTGATGCCCCCATCATAATGCTTTCATCGCTTCTCTGCAACATGAGAAAGCGGGCCTTTATAAAAGACCCGCTTCACCCTTTCTCAACGTAAGATAGATTATTTCTAATTGACATTGTTATACTTAGATGGCGGCTTCGGAAAGGTAATTTTAAATCTTGTGCCAACTCCCGGCTGACTGTATATATCAATATTTCCACCATGCGCCTTGATAATTTGCTGAGCAATAGCCATTCCTAATCCAGTCCCGGAGTTATTTGACGAAGCGCTTATCCCTCTGAAATACCGATCAAATAAACATTCAACCGTCTCTTCGTCCATTCCTATCCCATCGTCTTCTATTGTAATTTGTATTTCGTTGTCATGTAACACGTCCTGATATAATATGACCTTTATTTTAGTGCCCGGAGGATTATGTTTAATACAATTAGCAATCAAGTTTTCAACTGCGCGCTTTAGGTACCTTTCATCCATATTAAAAAGTATCTTATTGTGACTGGATTCTAAAGCGAATCTCTTATTTTCTGACTCCGGTAGCAACTTCATTTTTTCTAAAGTGTCATGAATTACTTTCACTACGTTTTTTTCTTCAAGATGGATTGGAAGCGACTCATTTTTCAATTGAAAAGTTAAGTTGAAATCTTCAATCAGCTTTTCCATATATTCGACACGTTCTTCCATTATTAAGGAAAAATCACGCACTTGCTGATTTTCCCACTCATATTCATTTGAAGATAAAAGAACCGTATATCCCTTAATAACCGAAAGAGGGGTTTTTAAATCATGTGAGACACCGGCCATCCACTCTTCTCGTGTCTTTTCCAATAATTCTCTTTCAGCCTTATTCCTTTGAAGCGTTGAGGTAAGTTCAGACAGAGCCTGCATTAATTCTTGATAGGTCTTATATCCAGATTTATTATGTTTATATTTGCTTGAATGAAACTTCCGATCATAAGGTTCTTCATATTTTTCTTTAGATAAATTCTCAATCCAAGATACAATAAACAGCAGGGGAGCACCTAGTTTTTTTCCGTAAAATATTGCAATTACAATCCCTGCCATAATAATAGAAACAATCCACAAGTTATTCACCCAATAGAAAAAAGGGTTATTTTTTTCCATCGGCTTTCCCAATACCCACGTTAAATCATGGTTGTTTTTCGTTTCGTACCACGTAGATAATTGATAACCTTTTTTGGCAGGGTACATGTAATCTGATATTAACTCTCCAAGAATATAATGCTTAGGTATATTTTTAGGTTTATTAAAAGAAAAAACCTCATCTCCTTGTTCATCTAAAATTTGAATCCACATCCGGTTCTCTAATAAATCTTCTTTTGCTTTCGTGTTTATTGAAAATTGTTTATCTCCAACAACTGTTTGGGCAACAATTTTTTTCAAGGATAATTGTGGGGTTTCCATTTTATTTTGACCTAAGACGAGGCTGAAAAATATGATACTGCCCACCATGAGCAGACCCCAAATAAACATGAGTAAAAAAAGTCTCGATACGAAGTAAAATGCTATCCTATTTCTCAGCTTCACAATAACTCCTCATCTATAGGCTCTGCTTCAAATATATAGCCCTGTCCTCGAACTGTTTTTATCCCTCTTGGTCTGCTCGGGTCTTCCTCTAATTTTTCACGTAATCGTCTTACATGTACCATTACAGTACTATCTCCGCCATAAAACTCCCCCCATACATCTTTATAAATTTGGTGTTTACTTAAAATTTGATTGGGATGTTCACAGAAATAAATCAGAAGTTTCATTTCCTGAGCAGGGCAATCGATTCTTGTCCCGTTAACAACAAGTCTTCCGGTATTGGGATCTATTTTAAAGTATTCATAATCGTATACCTGTTTTAGAGGGTAAGAAGAAGAGAGCTGAGTCGTTCTCTTTAATTGGGCTTTTACACGAGCTACGATTTCCAGTGGATTAAATGGTTTAGTAATATAGTCATCTCCCCCAAAACTAAACCCTTGCAATTTATCTAAATCTGTTGTTTTTGCTGTTAAGAAGAGTATCGGCACATTTGTATGGGAGCGTATTTTGCTGCATAAGGTGAAGCCATCAGTGTCCGGAAGCATGACATCTAATAAAATAATATTTGGAAGTTCCTGATCGATTTTCAGAAGGGTTTCGCTCCCTGTCATAGCTGTGGAAATATTGCTGAAACCTTCCTTTTCAAAGCAAGTTATTAATAAGTTTAAGATATGTTCGTCATCATCCACCATGAGGATTTTGTTCTCTTCTAAAGTCATAAGTTATCCTCCTTTTTATTTCTTATTTTATATGAGATCAAGGACATAAAGGTCAGAAAAGGAAAGAATTTAACTTTCGTTAAGGGTTCAGAATATTCTTTTAATATTTTAACCTTGATATTCAGGGATCAATATAACTACATACAGAAAATAAACAATGGATGTCGTTAAGTGAATGTTTAGGAAGAGTTTCGTTTGTGTTTAAAGAACATCGCTTATGATAAAAGTGAGGTGAGAGACAAATGAATGATCAAATAGTGGTAACACACGATCTAACTAAAAAGTATAAAAAGCATACTTCAGTTGATGGATTAAACTTAAGGATTAGGCGCGGCGAAATTTATGGTTTTCTTGGACCGAATGGTGCTGGTAAAACAACAACCATCCGAATGTTATTAGGTTTAATTAAACCAACAAAAGGAAACATCGAAATCTTTGGCCAAAACCTAAACAAGAATCGTTTGCAGATATTGCAAAGAATCGGGTCACTGGTAGAATCTCCAACTTATTATGGTAATTTAACCGGTTACGAAAACTTAGAAGCTGTTAGGAGGTTAAGAGGGCTTCCGGAACAACGGGTCAATGAAGTATTGGAAACTGTAAGGTTATCTAAAGTAGCAAATCGACTGACTAAGGAGTATTCCCTTGGAATGAAACAACGTTTGGGAATTGCAGTTGCCCTGTTAAGCAGTCCTGATTTATTAATTCTGGATGAACCGACAAACGGTTTAGATCCATCCGGTATCCAAGAAATAAGAGAGTTAATTAAAGAATTGCCTAAATCGGGAATGAGTGTCGTTGTATCCAGCCACCTGTTGAGTGAAATAGATCAAATGGCTACTCAAGTGGGGATTATAAACAATGGGAGGATGATTTTCCAGGACTCAATTGCAAGTTTACATCAAAAACGAAAACCACTATTAAAAGTCGGTGTTAGTGACGTAATCGAAGCAAAAACAATACTAAACAGGAAAGGATTAAAGGTTGATTTACAAAAAAATTATTTGTGGCTGTCTCAAACAGAACCGGAATTTGTTTCAGAAATCAATTCCATACTTCTTCATTCAGGGCTGTCTGTATTTCGACTTGAAGAAAAGACACGATCGCTTGAGGATATTTTTTAGAATTAACTGGTACAGAGGGAAGTCTATGAAAAAGTTATTATGGGCAGATCAATTAAAACTGAAACGTTCGTCGTTATTGATTGTAGTCTTATTGGTTCCCTTACTCATTATAGCATACGAGTTGGTGAATCTTACTTATCGATCTGAATACGTGGAAAAACAAGCTGAAATGTTCCATGCTGGGTCAATGTGGATGTATTTACTGTATGATAACAGTTTGTTATTTGGTCTAGGTTTTCCATTAGCCGCCACACTTTCTGCGTCAATAATAGCAAATATAGAGCATCAAGCAAACGGATGGAAGCAAACCCTTTCTTTTCCCGTATCTAGAATGCGAATTTATGTAAGTAAATTTATTTGCTTAGTAGTCAGTTTATTTATTTCGTCAACAATCTTCTTGCTCGGCATGGTACTGCTGGGCAAACTGGTAGGATTCGAAGGCAGTGTACCTTGGGGACTTTTGTTTGGAGATAGTTACAGCATGTTAGTTACAGTACTGCCTATAATGGCATTCCAGATATGGTTATCTATGGTGTTTAGCAACCAAGCATTCTCAATTCTTGTAGGATCAGTATCATCTATAATGGGTTTGTTTTTGGCTGCTGCTCAATCAACGAGATGGTTTCCGCTGGCTTATCCTAGTCAATCTTCGACAGTCATTCTGCAGTATGAAGGTATAGGATATAACCCAGATCTTTCATCTTACCTTTGCATTAGCCTTTTCTTAGGGATAATTATATTATTTCTAGGCTCTATTCATTTTGCTAAACGGGATGCTTTGTAAAAAGGAGGCGAAATACTTGAAAAACATTTTATTTGTAGAACGTTTAAAGCTTAGGCGATCAAAGTTATGGATCATCTATTTACTAGGGCCTTTGTTAGGTGTATCCCTGGCATACACTAACTTTATTAAAAACTATAACCTTTTTATGAATCCTGGAGACAATCCCTGGGTAGAGGCTTGGACACAAGTGGCCTTATTTATGGGCCCTTTTGTATTGCCTATCGTAGTGGGAATTTTCGCCGCCCTTGTTTGCAGGGGGGAACATGTAGGAGGCGGTTGGAAACAGCTTCTAGCCTTACCAGTTAAACACTCAGATATCTTTCTGGGAAAGTTTCTAACAGTGGTCCGCATGATATTCATTAGTATGTTCATTTTAATCCTCTTATTTATTGGATTCGGTTATATGTTAGGCATAAGCGGGAGTTTTCCTTTACTTACAATTCTAGGATATGGAATTAGAGGGATCTTAGCTTGTTTACCATTAATTTTATTGCAGCTTATTGTTTCAATCAGGTCTAAAACATTTGGCATACCACTCGCTGTTAGCATTGTTTTTACATTACCGGCCATTATTATTGCCAGTACACCATTAGGTCAAGTATATCCATGGACACAGCCTATGTTAGCAATGTCACCCGCAGATGAATCACCGATTCAATCAAATTTCCTGTTTTACTCAATTATGGTAATAACCTACCTCGTTCTCTTGGTTTACGGAATAAGAAGTTTTACTAAACGAGACCTTACGTAGGGTATATACGGTCTAAACTTATGAGAATTCGAGACAAGGTAATAATTAAATCAGGACGAAAGACAAATCTACAAGACTTATAGATTATTATTTTAACTAAAAAGAAAGTTACCGAGGTCATCAATAAAGAAAAGGATAAGAACGAATTCTAGTTTTCATAACTATAGTAAACGAGGGGGCAAGCTGTATACAATTCGCTTGGATTGAAAGGGTCTGTAAAGGTTGAACAGGTTGATTTGATTGTGATACTTTGGTGAAACGCAAGAACGAAATAACCGGAAAGACGAAAGCACTCACGATGTTGTGAGTGCTTTTTCTTCAGCCGACCTGCTGTTTTACGGCTTTACCGGCTGATCCGAACTCTCTCATTTTGCTTCGCACCGTCTCTTCCACGGCTTCAATGCCGGGTGTCATGTAGCCGCGCGGTTCGTACAGATCGCCGTTTTCCTGAAACATGCGGCGTGTTTCGTCTGTCCAGGCTACCATACATTCCGTGTTGATATTGATTTTCGCGTGGCCGAGCGTGATGGCTTTTTTGATCTGATCCTGCGGAATCCCGGATGCTCCGTGGAGAACGAGGGGAATATCAGTCATGCGGGAGATAGCCGCCATTTCTTTAAATCCGAGATTCGGCTCGCCCTGATATTTGCCGTGGACGGAGCCGAGGGCGGCGGCCAGCGCGTCGATATTGGTTTCTTTCACGATCCGTTTACATTCGGCGATATCGGCATAGCGGACCCCGCCGACCAGCCCGTCTTCCATGCCGCCGACCGTGCCGACTTCTGCTTCTACTGAGACGCCGTGCTTTGCGGCATAATCGGCGACTTCTTTTGTCATCGCGATGTTCTCATCAATCGGATGATGGGAGCCGTCAATCATCACTGAGCTGAACCCGGCGTCAATGGCCTGTCTGCAGCGTTCCGCACTGCTTCCGTGATCAAGATGGAGCACGACGGGAACGGTAATCGACATTTCTTCCATTAACGCGCCGACCATGGCGGCAATCGTTTTAAACCCGCCTAAGTAATCGACCAGACGATCGGAAGCCGCGGCGATGACCGGCGATTGCTCCTTTTGCGCCGCTTGCAGAATCGCCTTCGTCCATTGGAGGCCGTTGATATTAAATTGGCCGACTGCATAATGCTCCCGTTTCGCTTCTGCAAGAAGATGTTTCATGGTGACAAAAGCCATGTTCACGCCTCCTTCATGAAGTATTTTGATACGACGGCTTCCGTTGTTTCCTTTGCCGTTTTGATCGTTTCCTCCGCAGTCAGCTTATAATATTCAGGTCTGAACAGCTCTACGGAGACAACATCATTGAATCCGATTTCTTTTAACGCTGACAGATGGGCGTCTAAGTCAATCGCACCCTGCCCAGGCCAGACGCGGTCTTCATCCGTTAAAAAGCCGATCGGAAAGTCTTCTGTATCGTCGATATGATAGATGAAAATTTTCTTTCCGTCCGCCTGCTTCAAGCTCTCAATATTGGAGCCCATCGCGTGGAAATGGAAGCTGTCAAACACCAGTCCGACATTATCGCGGCCGACAGCGTTCACGATGTCATACGCCTGTTCAAATGTATTGACCGTGCATTGCGGGTGGCCGACAAATTCAAGGGCAATGTTTACGCCGTACGGCTCCGCGATATCCGAAAGCTCAGTCAGCACCTCTGCGCTGCTCTTTTTAATCTCTTCTTTCAAGATTTTCCGCTCTGTCACAAGCGGCACGGCCACCACATATTTCACGCCGAGCGTCCTGCAGGTTTCCATCATGCTTTTGAATTCCGAAATGATTTCCCTATAGCCCTTCTCATCACGGTTGTTGAAGAAAACCAGGGCGTTCAGGGCAAGCGGTTTAATGTGATGGGTTCGAAAATATTCCGCCAGATCGGCCAGTGAATGGTCTTTTAAGTATTCCGGCAGCTTATCCATTGTGCGGATTTCAATATAATCATAGCCGTGCTTTTCGCACAGTTCTAAATCCTGTTTCAGGTTTGAATTCTCCAGCGTAGTCGCTTCATTAAAGCAAAGTTTCATGTCAGCCTCTCCCATCCGCATTTTCGATATGAAGGGAGTCCGGCTGGAGGGCATTTTTACTCCGATCCGCCGAACTCCATACTCAGCTTATGCCATACCCAGTTCTTCTTTTAATTTCTTAAGCATGATCCGGCTTGATTCATCCGCTCTTTCGCCGACCCAAGCAAACACGGCGTTCGTTGCAATTCCGTCGAATTTCATCTCTCTCATCTTTCTGAAAATCGTCTCAAAATCGACCTCGCCTTGCCCGATGTCCAAATGCTGGTGAACCGTTACTTTCGCATCAGGCGGATTGACGATGTAACGCAGGCCGTGCGCCGCTTTATGATTAAAAGTATCTGCAAATAAAACATGCGTGAGGCGGTCGCCGGCTTCATCAAACATGGTTTCGATATCGCCTTTGCCGTCATCATAGAAGAACGTATGCGCAGTCGAGTAGACAAGATTGATCCAATCCTTATCGAGCGCGCGGATCATATCCATCGCACCTTTGTGCGTTTCGATAAAATCGTATGGATGGGCTTGAAGGTTGAGTTTAACGCCTTCTTTTTCAAAGACGGGCAGCAGCTCATCCATGGATTTGATGAATTTTTCTTCACTTGTCAACGGATCATACTTTGAACCGCTGAATTCACTGTTCATCAAATCCACTTCAAGTTCAACCGCAATTTCGATCGCCCGTTTCCAGTTGCGCACGGCGGCCTGTCGGCGGTCTTCATCAGGACCCGCCCAGTGGTAAAGCGGAAGAAGAGAGGACAGCTTCACACCTGTATCCTTTAAAAGGCGCTTCAATTGTTTGATTTTTGCTGAATCGACTTTCGGATATTTATAGAAAGGACAAAAATCCTCACGCGGGGACAGTTCGATATATTCGTATCCGAGCTCCGCCGTTTTATAGACCATTTCCTCTAATGTTAAATCATCGCGGTACATGGATGGATCTAAGGCCAGTTTCATTTTTCACTCCCGATCTATTATTTGTTCACAGTCGTAAATGATTGATAGAATGCCGGTTTCTCTTGAAGCGCCACTGGCTCTTTCTGTCCGGATTCCTGAGCTTTTACGCACGCGTCTGTTGTCACCGCGGCAATATAACCGTCCCATGCCGTCGGACCGCTGACTTCGCCTTTTTTCCGGATCGAATCAATGAAGTCCTGAATTTCCACATCATACGCAGCCACAAATCGGCGCTGCCAGTCCATCAGAATATCGGTGCTGAATTTCCCTTCTTTTCTCAAGCTGATGCTTGACGGTTCCGGAAGCTTGATAACGCCGTCTTCCCCGACGATTTCACATTGAATGTCATAGCCGTATTTACAGTTCACGTAGATTTCGGCATTGATGACAATGCCGCCTTTTGTTTCGATGATGACCATCTGCGGATCTTTCAGATGCGGCAGCGCATTTTTTGATTTCTTCGGATAGATGACCTGTACGAATTCATAGTCGTCATTGACGAGCCAGTGGAGAACATCAATTTCATGAACGAGCGTATCGACGACGGCCATGTCCGTTGAATAATTCGATGCGACTGTCGGGTTGCGGTGCGCACAGTGAATCATCAGCGGCTCGCCGACCGCACGGTTGTCGATCGCTTCTTTCAGCTGAACGTAACCGCTGTCATATCTGCGCATGAAACCTACCTGCACCAATCGTTTTCCCGTCTTCATTTCTTCCTCGACAATGCGCATACAGCCTTCTGCCGTTGTCGCAAGCGGCTTTTCACAAAACACGTGCTTGCCGTGCTGAATCGCTTTCAACACGCTGGATTCGTGAGCCGGGCCCCAGCTTGTCACTAAGACGGCATCCACATTTTCAGCAGCGAGGAGGCTGTCGTCATCAGGATAAACCGAGGCGTTCAAATTGAAATGCTGAACGGTCTGCTGCGCGGCCTCCTGATTCACATCTGTGACAGCGGTAATTTCCGCTCCGGACAGCTTATTTGTGATGCGGTTGATGTGCTCTTTTCCGATAGCACCGGTTCCGATAACACCTATACGTAAATTCATTGATCGCCACTCCTTCTGATAATCAAATAATGGTTCTCGTCTTTTTTCCCGCTGCCGTCCTGAGGAGCACCGTACAGTTCCTCCTGTATCTGTTCAAGCGACTTGCCGGACGTATTCGGTGCGAAAACAAGCCCGATGATCATACTGGCCGTCACACATATGAGCAGAATACCGGCCATAAAACCGATGCCGAATTGTGACATGATGACCGGCACAAATAAACTCCAAATGCCGATTGAAATACGGACGAGAAAGAACATGAGCCCTTGTGCTGACGCTCTGTGTTCTGTCGGGAACAGCTCGCTTGCCCACAGCTGGTAGTTCGCCTGCTGGCCGGCTCCGTTATTGATGCCGATCGCTAAAACAAACAAAAGCAGCATCGGGAGCCCCTGAAACGGCAGCAAAAACAGCGACCAGCCGACAACAGCCATAAAGGCGCAGATTCCGAACACCGTTTTCCGATATTGATCTGCAAAAGGCATGAAGATACAGGCGACGCCGAGACCGGTGAAGATAAACAGGGCCATCTGCAGAATGTTGGCCGTATTTGCGGATACGCCGCCGACCTGCTGGTAGATATACGGCATGAAGAATCCCATGACGCCCGCGGCGAGATTCCATACGAGAAACACACCCATTAAAAACAAAATGTTCTTGAAAAATTTCGGCTGAAGCAAGTCAAAATAAGATGTTTTTTTCACGGCGGCAGGCCGCTCTTCACTGTTTTTCCAGGCATCCGACTCAGGTAAACGCTTTCTTATCACATATGTGATCAGGGCGATCACCAATAGATGCGCAAAGACAATTTTATTTCCTAAAAGCCCGAGGTCACCGACCAAAACGGATAACAGCAGAACCACAACGGCTCCGGCGGCCCACGCCACCTGCGCCACTCCGCAATGCCTCGCCCGGTTTTTCTCAGGGGCGTTTTCCGCGATAATGGTCCATGAAGCCGTAATATCCGCTCCTACAGAAATCCCGATAATCATGTATCCGCATAACAGCATGGGAAAGTTGAATCCAAACAAAACCAAACAAATTCCTAAAGCGTAGACGAGCATACTGTTTGTATATACAGCTTTTCGGCCGACCTTATCAGCCAAATACCCGCCGAGCAGCGCTCCGACGGCCGCTGATATCGCGTTTGCGCTGAAGGCGCCGAGCAATCCGATCTGACTGTCGGACAGCTTCAAATAGCTGACCCACATAGATAAACCCGCTGATCCTGCAACGATGGAACCTGCATCAATGTAATTTGCTAATGCTGCGGCGATGGTCCTTTTGCTGAAAGCTGATTCCGCCTTGGCACGATTCATATAAGTCCCCCTCTAATTTGCAGGATCAAGCAGTTCACTGTCGATGTACTTTCTCGCAATCAGCGCGTACTCAAGCGGATTGGCGACTGCCGGGTCTTGTTCGGCTTCAATGACGATCCAGCCTGAATAATCATGACGGACGAGCGTTTGGTACACTTCGGTAAAATCGATGCATCCGTCTCCGGGCACCGTAAAAATGCCCTGTAAAAACGACTGCCTGAATGACTTGCCTTCCTGTCTGCACCGCTCCATAATGTCAAACCGCGCGTCCTTGAAATGAACGTGTCTGATCCGATCCATATGCTTGTTGAGAATCGTCATATAGTCTCCGTCCGAGATATAGGCATGGCCGGTATCATAAAGTAAATGGACATACCGCGGGTCCGTTCCATCCATCAGCCGGTCAACTTCTTCCGCCGTCTGGACGCCTGTGCCGAGATGATGATGAAACGTGAGCTCCAGCCCGTATTCGTCAGCGATTTTCCCGAGACGGTTCAAGCCTTGGCACAGTGTATCCCATTCTTCATTTGAGAAGTGCGGTTTTTTCTTAAATACATCAATATCCAAGCCCTGGACACTGTACGTCTGTTCAGAAACGATGGCGGCATCCGCTCCGACTTTCTGCAAATAATCACAGTGTTCTGTAAATTGTTCAGCCGTTTTTTCAATACCGTCTTGAATGATAAAGCTGCTGAACCATTTCCCCGCAATCCGCAAGTTCCGGAGAGCCAGCTCCTTATTGAGGACGGAGGGTTCAGGGAAAAACCCTCCCACTTCCGTACCTTGAAAACCGGCGACAACAATATCGCTTAACAAATGCTGCAGCGTATTCCCGGCTCCGATCTCCGGCATATCGTCATTGCGCCACCCAATGGGAGCGATGCCCCACAGAATATTTTGTTTGCCCATCGTGATGCCTCCCCTCTAGTACTGCTTCGCAGACTTCAGCTTCATCTCTTTCGCTTCGTATGCGCGCTGAACGCTTTCCTGCCCCGACACTTCCGCCACGCCGACATGCCACCAGCTGTCATAGCCGTCCGTCATCGTTTTCGGCAGAACCTTCATTTCAATTAAAGTGGATACCTCTTGCGTTTTCGCATCTTCAAGCGCCGCTTTCAGTTCTTCAACCGTATTGGCTCTGTATGTTTTAGCGCCGTAGCCCTCTGCCACCTTCGCGTAATCAACGTTTAAAATCTGATTGTCCTCTGTGCGGAACTCGCAAAAATAACTGCCGCTCCCGTGATCCATCTGCAGGTTGTTGATACAGCCGAACCCGGAGTTGTCAAAGAGCAGGACATTGATTTTTTGTTATATTGAAGCGCGGTAATCAGCTCTGAGTGCAGCATCAGAAAGCTTCCGTCGCCGACGAGTGAATAGACTTCTTTGTCGGGATGAGCCAGCTTGAGGCCGAGCGTGCCCGATACTTCATATCCCATGCAGGAATAGCCATACTCCAGATGGTACGTATTCGGGACGTTGGAATGCCATAGCCGCTGCAGATCCCCCGGAAGAGATCCCGCCGAACTGATGACGACGCTGTCTTCAGGAATCGTGTCATTGATGGTCAACAGCGCAGTTGTTTGCGGCAGCTCAGTCTCGAGCGCGTCGGCATACTCGTTTAACACGTCCTGTGAGAAATGGTTTTTAATTTCCGGCTTGAACGCGTCACGTGTAAAAGTGACCTTGCCGAGCCGGTCCCGTTCAGCCAGCCATTCATCTTTCCAGTCTTTAATCGCCGTGCCGAATGCACTTTTATATCCGTCTAATAAGCCGTGCAGCCTGCCGAGCGTCACTTTCGCATCGGCTACGACCTGAAACGCGTCAAGTTTGTATGCCTGCATGCGGCTGACATTGATATTCAAAAATTTTGCTTTGTCAAAATCAAACGCCGTTTTCGAGGATGTCGCAAAGTCCGTGTACCGTGTGCCGACACCGATGATCAGATCAGCCTGGCGGGCGGCTTTGTTTGCGGCGAGTGTGCCCGTGATGCCCATGCCGCCCAGATTGTTGGCAAAATCGGCTTCAACTGTTGACTTGCCGGCCTGCGTTTCGACAAGCGGAATGCCGTATGTTTCAGAAAGCGCGATTAATTCCTCACGCGCGCCGGAGTACTTCGCGCCGCCGCCCACTAAAATGACGGGACGGCTGCTCTCCTTAATTCTCTCCGCGGCGCCTTTCAGCTCACGCTCGCTCGGCTGCATCCGATCAATGTAATGAACACGTTTTTCAAAGAAGCTTTCATCAAAATCAAATGCTTCTCCCTCTACATCCTGAGAAATGCAGATGGTCGCCGGGCCCGCTTTTGCCGGATCTGTCATCACTTCAAATGCCCGGATTAAGCTGCTCATCAGCTGCTCGGGGCGGGTGATGCGGTCCCAATAGCGGGACACGGGCTTTAACGCATCGTTTGTTGTGACGGCGGCGCTGTATTCCTGCTCCACCTGCTGAAGCACCGGGTCAGGCTGCCTCGTCGCAAAGGTATCGGCCGGAAGCAGCAGCACCGGAATATGATTGGCCAGCGCCGTACCCGCGGCAGCCGTCAAGTTAGCGGCACCCGGACCGACCGATGTCGATACTGCGTAAATTTTTCTTCTCAGCATCTGCTTGCTGTATGCCATCGCGGCATGCGCCATGCCTTGTTCGTTTTTGCCTTGATAGACTTTCAGGTGCCCGGCGTCCTGCTCGAGCGCCTGCCCGATCCCCAACACATTTCCATGGCCGAAAATCGTGAAGATGCCCTCAACGAACGGCTCTTCTTTTCCGTCAACATGAATGTACTGCCGGTTCAAGAATTGAATCAGCGCTTGTGCTGTCGTTAAGCGAATGGTCTTACCCACAAACGATCCCACCTTTTATACGTTCTATTTACCGTTAAGACTGTGCTGCGCTTCAATCAGTTCGATGATTTCACCGGCAGCCGGCATTGCTTCTGAGGAGCTGTGTTTGCTGACGACGATGGAAGCGGAAGCGCTCCCGTATTTTAAAGCCGTTTCAATATCCCGGCCGCTGACCAGTCCGTAGATGAAGGCTGACGCATAGGAATCACCCGCTCCGAAGGTCTTCAGCACCTTTGTTTTATAGGCGTGCGCCCGGAAAACTTCCCCCGATCTGCTGTATGCGTATGATCCGTCAACGCCGTGCTTAATGACGACAAGGTCGGCGGAGTGCGCAAACAAATGGCGGACGGTTTCATCGTTATTTCCGCCGCTGCGGTTTTCCATTACGTCAAATTCGTCACGCGTACCGATGACGATATCGGATTGTTCCGCCGCCAGCGTGTAGTACACGGCTGTTTCTTCTGCCGATTGCCATGTATACGGACGGTAGTCGAGCTCAAACACGACTTTTACGTCATGTTTTTTGCGATTTGCACCGCTTTTAAGACGGCTTCGCGCGACGGGCTTTTCGCAAGCGCCGTACCTGATACGAGCAGCATTTTCGCGTTTGCGATGTAGCCTTCATTGACTTCGGACGGCTCTAGATACAAATCCGCCACGTCATCCCGGTACATCAGAATGCTGCACTCTTCGGGACTGAGAATTTCCGTAAAAGCGAGCCCCGCTTTGCGCCCTTCTCTGTCAACGGTCATTTGTGACGTATCAACGCCCTTTTCCTGCATATAAGAAACGATAAATCTGCCGTGCTGGTCATCCGGGATTTTGCCGATAAAACCGGCTTTTAATCCGAGCTTGGCGCTGCCGATCGCAATATTTGCCGGGGAGCCGCCGACATATTTAGAAAACGTCATCGTTTCTTCCATCGGCCGGTTGTATTCCGCCGCGTTCAAATCAATACACGCGCGTCCGATCGCGACAATATCAAACTCTTTTTCTTCATTAAACGTATATTTCATCGTTATCTGCCACTCCTCACTTGTCAGCGTTCCAGAATCCATTCATGGTCCGGATCATTATGAAACTTCCATTTTCGTGTCGGTCCCGCCATTACATTCAGGTAGTAAGAGGTATACCCGTCCGGAACACCAACCGGGTGATAGCCCGCCGGCACGATGACAACGTTTTCATTTTCTGCGGTCATCGTCTCGTCAATCGAGCGGTCGTCCGTGTACACACGCTGGAAGACAAATCCCTGCGGCGGGTCCGTTTCATGGTAATAGGTTTCTTCTAAAAAGGATTCAGCCGGCAGATTGTCTTGGTCATGTTTATGAGGCGGGTAGCTCGACCAGTTGCCGCTGTCCGTGTAAACTTCAACAACGAGAAGGCTGTTTGCCGATGGATCTGAATCGGGGAGAATGTTATGAACGGTTCGTTTGTTTGCCAGCTTGCCGCGATGTTCCACACCGTTGTCTTCCGCTTTAATCAGCTTTGTCGGAAGCTGGTGTTCGGACGGAGAGTAGCACAGCGCGACCCTCGCCCCGCTGACGGCTGTGATTCCAAAAGAGCGGTCATTGGACACATAAACGCTGTCCGTCGGTTTTCTATCAAATACGCTTTCACGGGTGCCGATGCTTTCAAATGTCTGATCATAATCAGTGACGGTAACTTTTCCCGTTACCGCAACGATGCAGCACTCCGTCTTTTTCAAATCTTCTGTATATGTTGAGCCGGAAGCGAGATCAACGACTTTAAATCCGACATATTTGAGGTCTGAATTGGCTGAAGTGACGTCATGTATGATGGTCACACCTTGAGAAATCTCATCGGCCTGCGGTTTGCGCAGCAAATGACTCATGTTTATTCCTCCTTAATGGATGGTAAAAGAAAACCCGGACGGAATCACAAAGCCGTCCGGGCCGGCTGTCTGATCAATTGAAGTCAGGAGACGGGTATCGTGCCGTCACGACTTTTTTACGTGTATAGAAGTCGACGCTGTCTTTTCCGTTTGCGTGCAATGTGCCGAAGAAAGAAGACTTCCAGCCCGAGAACGGGAAGAATGCCATCGGCGCCGGGACGCCAAGGTTGATGCCGAGCATTCCCGCGTCAATATTCTCACGGAAGTAGCGGATCGCGTTCGCATTTGACGTGAACAGGCAGGCGCCGTTCGCAAATTCAGACTGGTTGGCGATGTCAACCGCTTCTTTTAAATTTTTCACACGCATGACCGACAGAACGGGCGCAAAGATCTCATCTTTCCAGATCGTCATATCCGTCGTCACGTTGTCAAAAATCGTCGGTCCGACGAAATAGCCGTCTTCCGTTACATGTTCACGGCCGTCACAAAGCAGTTTCGCTCCTTCTTCGATGCCTTTTTCAATATAGCTGTGCGTGCGGTTTTTGTTGTCCTCGCGGATGACCGGTCCCAAAAATACGCCGTCATCCAGTCCGTTTCCGATCTTGATGTCCGCTGCTTTTTCCTGTAATTTCGCCATAAACTCATCGGCGATTCCCTCTTCAACCGTCACGACCGCGCATGCCATGCAGCGCTCTCCTGCCGAACCGAATGCCGCGCCGATAATGTTTGTGACCGTATCTTCAAGGTGGGCGTCATTTAACACGATCGTATGGTTTTTTGCGCCCGTTAACGCCTGCACGCGTTTCAAATGTTCGCTGCCTTTTTTGAAAACATACTCGCCGACAGGTTTTGAACCGACGAATGAGATGGCTTTAATCTCCGGATGCTCAAGAATGCCGTTTACGACGTCATGCGCGCCGTGCACGACATTGAAGACACCCTTCGGCAGACCGGCCTGTTCAAACAGCTCTGCCAGTTTTTCCGTTAACAGCGGCGTGCGCTCAGAAGGCTTCAGAATGAAAGTGTTTCCTAACGAAATCGCCATCGGAAACATCCAGCACGGGACCATCATCGGGAAGTTGAACGGTGCGATACCGCCGACCACCCCGATCGGATAGCGGTAATTCGCCGCCTCTACATCCGTCGCGATAGAGGCAAGTGAATCGCCCATCATGAGTGACGGCGCTCCCGCTGCGAATTCGACGTTTTCAATTCCGCGTCCCACTTCACCGAGTGCTTCTGTCGTGTTTTACCGTTTTCCAAAGTGATCAGACGGGCAAGCTCTTCTTTGTTCTGCTGGAGAAGCTGCTGATAGTTAAATAGAATTCTCGCACGGCGCGGCACCGCCGTCTTCGACCATGTTTTAAACGCTTCTGACGCTGAGCGGACGGCGTATTCCACATCCTCCCGTGTAGAAATCGGAACCTGGCACATCACTTCTTTTGTCGCCGGATTGACAACGTCTTCATATTGATCTGTCTTACTTTCAACCCATTCACCATTGATGTAGTTTTTCAGTTTTCTGATCTCTGCCATTCTCATTGCCTCCTTAAATAGTAAACATCCTGTCAGCTGGATAATAACGGATGAATATATTCATCTTTTTCATATAAAAGACATGAATTAAACGCTTACAAATGCTAAAATGATGGTGACTCCCAATCTTTTCATGTAAAAGTTGGTCATGTGCCGGATAAAGCAAACGGTTACATCTTTCACTTTTGATTTTACAGGTTATATTTTGGTCATTTCTTGGTTACATTGTAAGCCCAACACACCTTCAAGTCAATCTAAAAAATCAAAATTTTTTCATTATTTTTATCGTACTTTTTTTGAGCGGGAAAACAGGAACTTGGAGAACCGTGTCGAATCGTACGGTGGGAACCCTCTTTTTTATCATTTGTTAAGTAACTATTGATTAACTCTTGGTGTTTATTATATATTTTAATTACTTTAAGAATTCTAGAAGGAGTTTTTTTATGAAACTGATGCGGATTCAGGAGATGGAAGAATACATTCTCAAACACGGAGCCACTTCGCTGGATGAGCTGTGCGAGGTATTCAACGTCTCTAAAAACACGGTCAGACGCGATATTAATAAGCTTGCGGAAAAAGGGGTGATCAAAAAGGTGTACGGCGGCGTGACGTCAGCAGAAAAATCTGTGCTCGTCCCTTTTGAGAACCGCACCATTCAACATCAGGATGAAAAAATCAAAATCGCCCGCTATGCGTCGCGGTTTATCGAGGATCACGATCTTGTATTTATTGATTCCGGCACGACGACCAAATCGATGCTGGAGACGCTTGATCCGGATAAGAATGTAACGGTGTTGACGAACAGCCTTGATATTATTAACGCCGCTTCATCCATGAAAAATATCGACCTGATCATCATCGGCAATAACTACAAGCGGAAGACAAGGTCGTTTGTCGGCATTGATGATCCGAGCACACTCAATAAATACAACATTAACAAGGCGTTCATGTCCGCTACAGGGACAACGATCACCCACGGCCTGACGAATTCCGACTTACTGGAATACGAGGTGAAAAAGAAAATTTCCGAAAAGGCGAACGAAGTGTATCTGCTCGCGGATCATTCCAAATTCGGCAAATCCACGCTTTTGACATACGCGCCTTTCGACCGGCTTCACAGCATTGTCACTTCTCAGCAGCTCGATGAGGAATATACGAAGTATTGCCAAGAGCACCAAATCGACATTCACTTGGCATAGCGTTATAGTTAATAGAGAACGCTGCCGTATTTTTCCGGCAGGCGCTATGATATCCAATTTTTTCAGGGGGCGAAAACATGAGCAAAGTAACAATCGGCAAAACTGACCTAAAGGTATTTCCGATCGGTTTGGGAACAAATGCGGTCGGCGGACACAATCTCTATCCGAATCTGAATGAAGAGACGGGAAAAGAATTGGTCCGGGAAGCGATTAAAAGCGGCGTTACCATGTTAGATACTGCCTATATTTACGGTGTGGGCCGTTCTGAAGAATTGATCGGCGAGGTGCTGAAAGAATATAACCGCGAGGATGTCTTCATCGCCACAAAAGCCGCTCACAGAAAAGAAGGCAATGACTTTGTTTTCGACAACTCACCGGCCTTTTTGAAACAATCGGTCGAAGACAGCCTGAAACGCCTGCAGACGGATTACATCGATTTATTCTACATCCATTTCCCGGATGAGCATACACCGAAGGACGAAGCCGTTCAAGCATTGAATGAGCTGAAAAAAGAAGGAAAAATCCGTTCCATCGGCGTATCCAATTTCTCTTTGGAGCAGCTGAAAGAAGCCAATAAAGACGGCTTAGTCGACGTGGTTCAAGAAGAATACAACCTGCTGAACCGTGAGGCGGAAAAGACTTTCTTCCCTTATACAACAGAACACGGCATCTCATTCATTCCGTACTTCCCGCTCGTATCCGGACTGCTGGCCGGCAAATACGACGAGAACACAACCTTCCCGGAAGGCGACCTGCGCAATGATCAGGCGCATTTCCAAGGGGAGCAGTTTAAAGAAAACATCAAAAAAGTCAACCAGCTCAAACCGATTGCCGAAAAGCACAACGCCGATACGGCGCATATCGTGCTTGCCTGGTACTTGGCGAGACCTGAAATCGATATCCTGATTCCGGGCGCCAAACGCGCGGATCAATTAAAAGACAACGTGAAAGCAGCCTCCATTACGCTATCTGCTGAAGAAATCGCGTTTATTGATAAGCTGTTTTCCTAAGAAAAAACACGCCTTTTTGAAAGGGCGTGTTTTTTTATGTTTATATTTTTCTCTTCGGGGAATGAAATAGTTATCTAAATAAACTATTATGCGTTCCAAAAGATGAGGAGGATCATCTGTGAAGAAAAACACCAAAAAATACCTGATTTACTTTTTCGGAGCATTGGGCGGGCTGCTTTACGGCTATGACACCGGTGTGATTTCAGGGGCTTTGTTATTTATTAACAATGATATTCCTTTAAACACGCTGACCGAGGGATTGGTCGTCAGCATGCTGCTGCTCGGTGCGATTTTCGGGTCCGCCTTAAGCGGGACATGCTCTGACCGATGGGGCCGGAGAAAAGTGGTTTTCGTCCTTTCACTCATTTTTATTATCGGCGCGCTTGCCTGTGCGGCTTCGCAAACCGTCACTATGCTGATTATCTCCCGTGTCATTCTCGGGTTAGCCGTCGGAGGCTCAACGGCGCTGGTTCCCGTTTATCTATCTGAGATGGCGCCGACAAAAATACGCGGAACGCTCGGCACATTGAATAACTTAATGATTGTGACCGGAATTTTACTCGCATATATTGTGAATTACATATTCACCCCGTTTGAAGCTTGGCGCTGGATGGTCGGTCTCGCGGCAGTACCGGCGGCGCTTTTATTAATCGGAATCGCGTTTATGCCGGAATCTCCGAGATGGCTCGTCAAACGCGGCCGTGAGCAGGAAGCCAGACAAGTCATGGAAATGACGCACGACAAAGAGGATATCGCCGTTGAATTGGCGGAAATGAAACAAGGAGAAGCTGAGAAAAAAGAATCTACGCTCGGCTTGCTGAAAGCAAAATGGATCCGCCCTATGCTGCTGATCGGGATCGGCCTCGCCATCTTCCAGCAGGCGGTCGGGATCAACACCGTGATTTACTATGCGCCGACCATCTTTACGAAGGCCGGACTCGGCACTTCGGCGTCCGTTCTCGGCACGATGGGCATCGGTGTCTTAAACGTCATCATGTGTATCACCGCCATGATCTTAATTGACCGGATCGGCCGGAAAAAACTGCTGATGTGGGGAAGTGTCGGCATTACCTTGAGCCTGGCGTCACTATCAGCCATTCTCCTTCTGGCCGGCCTGTCAGCTTCAACAGCTTGGCTGACCGTGCTGTTTCTCGGAATCTATATCGTCTTTTACCAGGCGACATGGGGTCCCGTCGTATGGGTCCTGATGCCGGAGCTGTTCCCGTCAAACGCACGCGGAGCCGCAACCGGATTTACGACATTGATTCTGTCGGCAACAAACCTGGTCGTTTCGCTGGTATTCCCGCTTATGCTGAGCGCCATGGGCATCGGCTGGGTATTCGGAATATTCTCAGTCATCTGCCTTACATCCTTTTTCTTCGCCGCTTACATCGTTCCTGAAACGAAGGGCAGAAGTTTAGAAGAAATCGAAACGCACTTGAAAAAACGGTTCTCCTTAAAGAAGCGCAGCAAACAAAATCAAATTCTTAAACAGCGCACACTGTAATCAAAAAAGGAATCGCCCCCGCTGGGCGATTCCTTTTTGGCGTCATACCATAACTTTGCAGATGTCATTCGTAAACTCGACCGGATCATGGATCGGCAGCCCTTCAATCAGAAGCGCCTGATTGTACAGCAGGTTTGTGTATAAAGCAAGCTTTTCCCGATCTTGTCCGTGCGCGTTCTTTAACGTCTCAAACACCTCGTGATTCGGGTTGATTTCCAGCACTTTTTCCGCTTTGACCTGCTGGCTGTCAGGCATGGCGTTTAACACTTTCTCCATTTCGATCGTCACTTCGCCGTCTGTCGCAAAGCAGACCGGATGAGATTTTAAGCGTTTTGAGGCTCTGACATTCTTGACTTTATCCGCAAGAATCTCTTTCATGCTTTCGAACAGGTCTTTATATTCGTTTTCTTCGGCTTCAGTCTGCTTATCATCTTCGTCACTGTCGATGCCTAAGTCGGCGCTTGAGACGGATTTGAACTCTTTTTCCTCGTAGCTTGTCAGCATTTTGATCGCGAATTCATCAATATCTTCCGTGAAATATAAAATTTCGTAGCCTTTGTCCGCCACCATTTCAGTTTGCGGCAGCTTTTCAATCCGCTCATATGAATCGCCGGACGCGTAATAGATATATTTTTGATCCTCAGGCATTCTGGACACATATTCGTCCAGAGTGACGAGCTTTTTCTCCTTAGATGAATAGAAGAGAAGCAGATCTTTTAAAACGTCTTTATTCGCGCCGAAATCATTATAGACGCCGAATTTCAGCTGTCTGCCGAAAGATTCATAGAAAGATTCGTATTTTTCTCTTTTGTTCTTCAGCAGGCTCTTCAGCTCGGCTTTGATTTTTTTATTGATGTTTTTCGCAATCAGCTTCAGCTGGCGGTCGTGCTGCAGCATCTCTCTGGAAATGTTCAGCGACAGATCCTCAGAATCCACCATGCCTTTTACAAAGCTGAAATGATCCGGAAGCAGGTCGGCGCATTTGTCCATGATCAGCACGCCGTTGGAATACAGCTCCAATCCTTTTTCGAATTCCTTCGTATAATAGTCAAACGGCATGTTTTCCGGAATAAACAAAATCGAATTGTAGCGCACCGCTCCATCGACGCTGATATGCACATGGGTCAGCGGTTTATCAAAACCGTAATGCTTCTCGGCGTAAAAAGCCTCGTAATCCTCATCCGTCAGCTCGCTTTTGTTTTTCTCCAGATCGGCACCATGCTGTTGACCGTCTGTTCTTCCTGAACTTCTTCAAATTCGTTCTCGCTGCCCTCTTTCGGCTTGTTGACCGTCTCTTCCATTTTGATCGGGTAGCGGATAAAATCAGAGTACTTTTTCACGATCGCTTTGATGCGGTAGTTTTCTAAAAACTCATCATAGCTTTCATCTTCTGTGTTTTCTTTTATTTTCAGGGTGATTTCCGTACCGACGGTTTCCTTGTCACACGGCGCGATCGTGTAGCCGGCGGCCCCTTCCGACTCCCATACATACGCCTCGTCACTGCCGAGCGCCTTACTTTTCACCGTGACTTTATCAGCCACCATAAACGCCGCATAAAACCCGACGCCGAACTGGCCGATAATGTCATGGCCGTCTTTCGAGTCATTTTCTTGCTTGAAAGCGAGTGAACCGCTTTTCGCAATCGTGCCGAGATGCTGTTCAAGCTCGTCTTTTGTCATCCCGATACCGGTATCTGTGACGGTGAGCGTTCTCGCTTCTTTATCCGCCGTCACTTTTATGTAGTAATTGTCTTGATCAAACGTTAATGAATCATCGGTTAACGCCTTGTAATAGATTTTGTCAATCGCATCGCTCGCGTTGGAAATTAACTCGCGGAGAAAAATTTCCTTCTGCGTGTAAATGGAGTTAATCATCATGTCCAGCAATCGCTTGGATTCTGCTTTAAACTTTTTTTCCGCACTTCAGATCTCTCCTTTAATTATGCTTTGATGTTATGTAAAATCTTTTCAGCATCTATTTATCATATACAGTGACAATTGTCAACTAGGATTAGCAGATGCATATATTGTAAATTTAACATGTTAATGGATTCATTTCACCCATTTTATCAATAAAAAAGAGAGAATGTTGATCATCCTCTCCTCTCTGCTTCTTTCCGGCGGCCGAATTCCTTCTTCATCCATATGTATGACGGGTAGAAAAACAAACTAAATAAGATAAGAGATCCCAAGTTTCGCAAAGACTCGTGCAGAACATTTCTTACAGTGAGAGGAAACGTGATGTCCTGAAACAGAATAGAGATAACGGAGTAAATCACAAATCCCATAGGAACAATGGCATAACAATAAAACGCTATCTCCTTTTTATGCTGTATCTTCAAAATATGTAAACCCCCCAATGATGTATATACATAATATTAACATATTTAATAGGTATTTAGAAATAAACCTCCATATGTTTATCCCCCTATTCAGCGGGAACAGTTATAAAAAAAGGAGGAATCGCATTATGGGAAGATTAACAGACAAAACCGCAATCATCACAGGGGCCGCGACAGGCATCGGACAAGCGACGGCACGGGTTTTCGCCGATGAAGGCGCCCGCGTGATCTGCGGTGACATCAATGAAAGCGAACTGAATGAAACCGTCAGCGCCATCAGAAAAAACGGCGGAGAAGCAGAAGCCTTTCACCTTGATGTATCAGACGAAGAAAACATAAAGTCTTTTGCGGACGGCATTCAGCAAAAGTACGGAACAATTGATATTCTGTTTAACAATGCCGGTGTTGACCAAGAGGGCGGCAAAGTCCATGAATACCCGGTCGAGCTTTTTGACCGGATCATCGCCGTCGATCTGCGCGGCACATTTTTGTGCAGCAAATACCTGATTCCGCTCATGCTCGAAAAAGGAGGCTCCATCATCAACACCTCCTCCATGTCCGGCCGGGCCGCAGACCTTGACCGCTCCGGCTATAACGCCGCAAAAGGCGGAATCACGAACCTGACGAGAGCGATGGCCATTGATTACGCCAGAAGCGGAATCCGCGTCAATTCCTTATCGCCGGGCACAATTGAAACGCCGCTCATTGATAAATTGGCAGGCACGAAAGAAGACGAAATGGGCGAGGCGTTCCGTGAAGCCAACAAATGGGTCACGCCGCTCGGCCGGCTCGGAAAACCGGAAGAAATGGCGGCTGTCGCGCTCTTCCTCGCTTCAGACGACAGCTCTTACGTCACGGGAGAAGACATCACCGCAGACGGCGGCATCATGGCATACACTTGGCCGGGAAAAATGCTGATTGATAAGAAGTGGAAGGAAGAGACGGAGTGACGGCGAAAAAGAAACAAGCCAGTGCAAAAACACTGGCTGAACAAGCTGAGGGCGGGTTACTTAAACCAGCCCTTTTCCTTTGATCGGGTAATGGCTTCAATTCGATTTTTCACTTCTAGTTTATCCAGAATCATCGAAACGTAATTGCGGACTGTGCCGCTTTTGATGCTGAGGGCGTTTGCGATTTCTTTCGTGTTTTTTCCGTCTGCGACAAGCTCGAGCACCTCTTTTTCCCGTTCGGTCAGCGGGTTTTCTTCACTATAGATGTCCTCCATTAATTCAGGTGCATAGACGCGTCTCCCTTTCATGACGCTGCGGATGGCGCTGACGAGCTCATCGCTCGGGCTGTCCTTGAGCATGTACCCGCTGACGCCTGCTTTTAGCGCCCGCTGAAAATAGCCGGAGCGGGCAAAGGTCGTCAAAATGATGATTTTCACACCGCTGTCCTTGAGTTCTTCTGCCGCTTCAAGACCTGATTTCCCGGGCATTTCGATATCCATCAGGCAGATGTCGGGCGCATGTTTTTCCACGAAATCGATGGCATCCTGGCCGCTTGTGCCTTTGCCGACAACCGTCATATCCTCTTCTAAATTCAACAGCGAACCGAGTGCGCCGAGCAGCATTTGCTGATCCTCGGCAATGAAGATGTTGATCATCTGCTACCATCCTTTTCTTTTGATTTTGAATCATTCGGGATTCTCATGGTCAGCTTTGTTCCTGCGGCTGTATCGATGGCTAAACTGCCGTTTGCGAATTCAAGACGTTCCCTCATTCCAAGCAGGCCGTGCCCCTTTGAAAAAAAGCGGTCTTCTCTGCATTGAAAGCTGCCGTCGTCTTCTACCGTAATGACAACCTCTTTCCAAAGCTGCTGAATGGTGATGCGGCATACTTTGGCGCCGCTGTGTTTCACGACATTGGTGACGGCTTCTTTAATGCACATGCTGACGATGTTTTCATTCAGCAAAGAGATATGTTTGGGCGCTTCTTTTTCTTCATACACAAATTCAATTCCTGCCGCTTCAAGAATTTGCCGAACATTGCCGAGCTCATCCTTCAATCGGATGCCTTTCATCGATGAGACGATTTGTCTGACCTCATTTAAAGAGGTGCGGGCCGTCTGCTGCACGCTTTTCAGCTCAGCGCGGGCCTGTTCAGGGTCCTTATATATCAGCTTTCGGGCGAGGTCGCTTTTCAGTCCGATTAAGGAGAGCTTTTGTCCAAGTGTATCGTGAAGGTCCCGGGCGATACGCTGCCTTTCTTCCAGCTTCACAAGATCGGCAATTCGCTCATTTGCATATTCTAATTTCTCCTCAAGGCGCTCCCTTGCCTTTCTGCTTCGAATGCTGAGCGGAAGCAGGATGGCACTGATCAGTGTAATGACGATAAACGGAATTTGTGTCAAAAACCATTCTTTTTTCAGAACAAGGCTGAAGTTGACGGCAACCGCCGCACTGATGATATGAATGTAATATAAGATGTAAAATGGAACTTTGTCTCGGATATGGCCGATGAAGTAGGCGATAAAGAAGGCGAAATAAATATAACTGAACAGCATGGCTGAGCCGGTCGAAATGCCGATCAGAAGAAGCGCCCATAAGTAAAGCGGCCAGCCTTTTGCAACAAATGCAAAGCGGTATGCCCCAAAGAAAACGAGCGTAAAAATGATGCCGGCCACGATGACAAAGGTAGAAGAGCTTTTAAAAATAAAATAAAAAGGCAAGATGAAAAAAATCGTCCATATATAAGGAGAAATCCCGTTCAGTTTTTGAAATTTAAAATACTTCTTCATCTTTGTTCCACCTTCTGCTGCTTGTGTCTACCATCACTTTATCAAAACACCGCCTTCATTGCACCCTCACGCATGAAGAGAAGGCTCTTTCTGATAAGAGAAAGAGCCAGCTGTGCGCCGTATCAGGCATTTTTCTTTAAAGGTTCTTTCGGCACCGGATGGGGCGCCGGTGTTTTCCGCGCCTCCCGAAAGGTGACAAACTGCTTTTCGTCCTCATCCCACAGACGGAATTTCATGGATTCAAGACTTGTTTTAAGCGTAATGGTCGGTACGTTTTTTAAAGGCTCGTGTCCCTCATGAGCCGCTTCCAGCTTGTAGTTCGGCACTTTCGGGCTTAAGTGGTGGACATGATGGTAGCCGATATTGCCCGTCAGCCATTGCAAAAGCTTCGGCAGCTTGTAAAAGGAGCTTCCTTCTACCGCGGCCTGCACATAATCCCAATGCTCATCGGCTTCAAAATAAGAATCCTCAAACGTGTGCTGAACATAAAAGAGCCAGACGCCGATTGACCCCGAAATAAGGAAAATCGGACCCTGAACAAGCAAAAAGTTTTCCCAGCCGACAAGCAGGCACGTCGCAGCAGCCAATAAGACAATCGCCGCGTTCGTGAAATAGGTGTTCCAGCGCTCCTTGCGGCGGGCGCCTTTTACATTGAAACGGTTTTTAATCAGAAATACGTAAATCGGACCGAGAATAAACATAATAAACGGATTGCGATAAAGTCTGTAGCGTATTTTTGTCCAGGCTGACGCTTCGTTGTATTCCTTGACGGTCATCATCCAAATATCGCCGGTGCCCCGTTTATCTAAGTTGCTGCTTGTCGCATGATGAATGGAGTGGCTTCGCTGCCATTGAAGGAACGGAAACAGTGTCAGAACACCTGAAATAAACCCGAACAGCCGGTTCAGCTTCTTTTGTTTGAAAAAGGATTGATGGCAGCAGTCGTGGAAAATAATAAAGATTCTTGTCAAAAATCCCGCTGCTATAACAGTACAGGCGAGGGTCAGAAGATAGGAGATATTGAGGCTGAAGTAAGCAAGAAACCAAAGGGCAAAAAAATGGCACAAACGTGTTGAAAAGCTGAATGATACTATGCTTTGTATCGGCGCCGGAAAATGCGGCAACCTGCTTTTTTAAAGACGCTTGTTTTTGAGTTGCGGCGTGATTGATCATGAATGTCATGTCCCTTCTTTTTCATTATGATCCCAAGTATAACGGGGCGCCAGACGCTTTTGTAGTAGCAGCCATCATGCCCCGAATATGACATTTGTCATGTTTGGCGGCAGAATGCTGATCAGGCGCCATATGGAAGGTTTCTTTCATATCGGCACTTCTCAAAGAAAACAGCAAAAAAGAACCCGGCCTGTTTTCCGGCCGAGTTCTTTTTCATCATCCTCACAGCAAAATCACCCGATACTTCTTCACATCCAAAAACTGCAGAAACTCCCGGGCCAGCATATCCGGCGCGTGGTCTTTTCCTTCATGAAGACGATATTGAATCAGACCGACGAGCATGGACGCGACATAGTATGCATAGAGCTTTTTGCCCGCCTGAATGTGCAGAGGCTGATGAAGATAAAACGATTGCAGCGCTCTGAACATTTCCGGGATGACGTCAGGCACTTCGGAACCCTCTCTCAGAAAATGAACGAGCGGAAGGCCGTCCGACAGTGCCGAAAAGAGACGGACGAGCGCGGCTTCCGCTTCTTCCACGGAGCAGTCGGCAGGATCTCCTTTTACCGTCAATAATCCGATCAGATCCCGGCATGATTGATGGATGATCGTTTTCAGCAATGCTTCTTTGTTGGCGTAATGGTCATAAAAAGTGGCACGGCGGAGGTTGCTTTGACGGGCAATATCGGAAATCGTAATCGCCGCGTACTCTTTTTTTTCCGCCATTAAGCCGATCATGGCTTCTTGCAAGGCCTGCCTCGTTCGGGTCACCCGGCGGTCGGCGGGCTTTTTTTCTTCTTGTTCCGGCACCCGGCGGCCGAACAGCCAGTAAAACCGTTTTTGAGAAATCAAATCCCACACCTGTCCGCTGATTTCTTCCGGGGATGCCCCGGGCTCCTCATTCAGCCAGTACAACACAATGGCGTACGTGTATAACGCGCGGTAATGAATGTACATATCCTGTTCAGTCGGTGAGAAATCCGCATTGACCGGTGACAGCAGCACATCATGCCGGAACACATCTTTTAAAAAAGCATGAAAGTGAAAATACGGCATTTTATGACGGTCCATCATCGTTTGAAAAAACACCCGATGCCGGTCAACAAAAGACAGTGTCGGATGCACTTTTTGCCATCCGCCCTGTAAATGAAGCACATCTTTATTCTTCAGCGAATCATACAGCGCTTCGCTCAGCCCGTCTTTCATTTCTTCCTCTATATCCTCTAAAATCGCATATTTATCTTCGTAATAAAGGTACAGTGTCCCCCGGCTCACGTGCGCCCGTCCGGCGATGTCCTTCATGGTCACACGGCGGATATCCCGCTCTCCAAGCATGGCCAAAAGCGCTTGTTTGATGTCATTTGTCACAGAATCCGGCATAAGAGACACTCCTTTCATTAGACAGATCACGGCAATTTGTACGGTAACGTATAGATGCGTTTACGCTGTCTTTGCCGCAAAATCACATCACATTATAATAGGCCCTGAAGAAACAAAAAAGCAACCAGAGGAGGAAGACCGATGGATCAGCATATAAAAGCAGACATCAAACGCGTCTTTGCGCTTCAGAAAAAAAATCAAAAAACGCTGCGTGCTTCAACAGCCGGGCAGCGCAGAGAAAAGCTTCAGCGCTTTTTAGATGCCGTCACCGCACATGAAGAAGAAATCATCGAGGCGATCAGACGGGACGTCCGCAAGCCTTATCATGAGGTGAAAAGAGCGGAAACGCAGGGAACGATCAAGGCGATTAAAGATAATATGAACAATCTCGACACCTGGATGGCGCCGAAACGCGTCGGCTCATCCGTCAGCCCCGGCGCTGACGGCGTATTAATGTACGAGCCAAAAGGCCTTACCTTAATTCTCGGCCCATGGAATTATCCGTTTATGCTGACGATGGCTCCGCTTGCGGCTGCCATTGCGGCGGGCAACAGCGCGATTGTAAAGCTGTCCGATTTTACGATGGAGACGAGCCATATCGCCGCGACAGTTATTCGCGAGGCATTTCACGAAGAAGAAGTCGCCATTTTTGAAGGTGAGGTCGATGTCGCGACAGAACTGCTCGACCAGCCGTTTGACCACATTTTCTTCACCGGAAGCACAAATGTCGGTAAAATCGTCATGACGGCAGCGGCGAAGCATTTGTCGTCCGTCACGCTTGAGCTTGGCGGAAAGAGCCCGACGATCATCGACAGCGGCTATGATATGATGGACGCGGCGAAAAAAATCGCCGTCGGCAAATTTGTCAATGCGGGGCAAACATGTATCGCTCCTGACTATCTTCTTATGAAGGAAGATGTACAGGACACCTTTACAGATCTTCTCCAGACCATTGTCAATGCAGGTTTTATGGAGGATGATCATACGGTTGACCGCAACAAATTCACGCAGATTGTCAACGACCGCAACTTTAACCGTGTCAAAGCTCTGTATGATGATGCCATTGAAAAAGGGGCGAAAACGGCGTTCGGCGGTGTATTTGATGCGCATGACCGCACGATTTCTCCGACCGTGCTGACAAACGTCACGCCTGATATGAAGATCATGCAGGAAGAAATCTTCGCACCGATTCTGCCGATTATGAATTACGAAGATATCAGTGAAGCCGTTGATTACATCACTGAACGGGACAAGCCGCTTGCCTTGTATGTATTCAGCCATAATCAGGAGCTGATCGATTATGTTCTGCAGCATACGACGTCCGGCAATGCTTCTGTCAATGATGTCGTCGTTCATTTCACTGACGTCAACCTTCCGTTCGGCGGTGTCAATACGAGCGGGATCGGTTCATATCACGGTGTGTACGGCTTTAAAGAATTCTCTCATGAAAAAGGCGTATTTATTCAAGCCTCTAAATAAAAAAGAATCCGCGCACGCGGATTCTTTTTTATTATTTTTTTGCCCCGAATGCGAGCAGTTTCGTATAAGTGCCAACGTAGAGCGTGCCGTCTTCAGCCAGAACCGGGGAGGAAATGACATTGCTGTCTGTTTGATAGCGCCATTTTTCATTACCGTCAGCGTCAACCGCATAGACGTTTTTATCGTCAGAGCCGAAGTACACATTGCCGTCCGCATCAATCAGCGGCGCCGTTCTCACAGGCCCATCCGTATAGAAAGACCAGTTCATATTACCGGTTTTGCTGATGGAAAACAGCTCGCCGCTTCCGGAACCGATATACACATTGCCGTTATGGTCGATCGCTAATGAAGAGCTGGAGAAACCATTTAACGGGAACGTCCACTTTACAGCACCCGTTGATGTATAGGCGTATAAGTTGCCGTCCTGGTTTCCGGCGTAAACGGTGCCGTCTCTATCAATAACCGGATAGCCTTTAAACCCGTTGGACGTCGTTTTTGACCATTTCACTTGGCCCGTTCCGGAATTGATCGCGTAAAAGATATTATTATACGTTGCCGTATACAGAGTGCCGTTTGACGCTAACACGGGAGCGGAGCCGACCACGCCGTTTGTTTTAAATTTCCACTTTTGCGTCCATGTCGAAGGCGACGTCGGTTTAATCGCATAGATATAGTTATCCAGCGTCGACACATACAGCGTGCCGTCAGAGCCGATAGCCGCATCGGAACTCGGCGCTCCGCTCAGCGGAACCGATGTTAAAATGTTTCCGGTTTCTTTGTCGATGAAATACAGTTTTTTATCGTGAGAAGGAAGATAAATGACACCGTTTGTTCCGAGCACCGGAGTCAGCGTATAGGTCGTCCCGAGGTTTTCCGTCACCCATTTCACAGTACCGTCCGGATGATACGCCGTCAGCTTCCCGTCTTTTGATTGAATAAATACGGTGCCGTCCCCGTCAACCGCGGCTCCCGCACCGTTTTGAGGGGTGGCCGGAACATTCTTTTCCCATTTTAACGCGCCATCGGCAGTGCTTGTAAACCGGCTTTCCCTTGACCAGTTGAACATCGTCGGAGACATCGCCTGCGCGTCATACCGTCCCGCCAAGAAACCGGATGCCGCATGATTTTGTTTAAATACCGTTTCCGCCGCTTGAGCAGCGGCCGGATGCAGCCATTTTGCCCCCGGCAGATCAGAAACCGCCCCCACAGATAAAACCGCAGCAACCGCAGCGCCGGCCGCCAATGTTTTCATTCGCAATGATGCTGTCTTTTTTTTCAATGTCAGTTCCTCCCGTTTCTATTAAAAACTGCTATACCGCTTTCATCATACCATAATCATCCTATGAAATATTTGTATTTTCGGTAGATTTATAGAACAAATGTCACATAGCCTGCTGATGCTTCGGGGAGGATCGAAACGCGGCAATATACCACACCACATTGACGATGAAAGCCGCGCCTGACCAAACGAAAAGGCCGTAATAAAGAGACAGCTCCTGCCCTAAGGAAATTGCGGTCAATAACGCCACCAACAAGACAGCCGCGCAAATGATAAGCCCGATTCCGCAAAAAACGGCCATGATGATTTTCATGCCACGAACACCGAGAATATACAAAATGAGCGGGACCGCATATATAACAAGGATCTGGCCGACGGCGGCCCACATGCCCGCGGAATTAAAACGATTCGCGTTCGGCCCCGTTTCTGCAAGCGGAGAAAGCGAGACGAGGACCGGCAATAAACAAAACATCAGAGCGGAAAGCAAGGTCACTGCAACCGCACCTTTTTTCTTTTGATTCATGTGAATATCCTCCTGACAATAACCCGGCTTTTTTACCGGTAATCTGATAATATGTTATATTTTAGCACGATATTTAGTTATTTTGAGAATGTTTTGTTAAAAACGAATTTACAAATCCAGAAAAATAGATATAATAAACGTTATGGAACCGATATTGATTCATAAAGCGTTATCTAACAAAACACGAAGTGATATTATGACGTGGCTTAAACACCCGGAAGACCATTTTGATGAAAGACCTTATCTTGATCAGGGACTCAGTTTCCGCACCGGAATTTGCGTCGGTGATATTCAGGCAAAGTCAGGGCTTGCGCAGTCCGTCATCTCCAGCTACCTGCTGACGATGCAAAAAGCCGGCCTGCTGGAATCCGAACGAATCGGAAAGTGGACCTATTACAGAAGAAATGAAAAACAAATTAAAGCCTTTGCTGACTATGTTCAGCACCAGCTATAACCATGAAAGGAGGGCTTTTTTTATTCTAACATATCTATTTTTCTATATATGTAGTTATAAAAGGAGGCATACATAACAATGAAAAAAAGCAGCTCCATCTTCATTCTGTTTTTGGCATTAGGGGTTTTCGGAATTATCACGACCGAAATGGGCATTATCGGCGTTCTTCCGCAAGTGGCGGACAGATTTCATATTTCTGCTTCAAAAGCGGGGTGGCTTGTCAGCATTTTCGCGTTCATCGTTGCTGTGTCGGGACCGTTTTTAACCTTGCTTGCTTCAGGTATAAACCGGAAATACATTCTGCTTTTGGCGGTGCTGATGTTTGCCGTTTCAAATGCGGTCTACGCGTATACGGCGCATTTCAGTGTCATGATGGCGTTTCGGATCATTCCGGCTTTATGCCACCCGGTGTTCTTTTCTGTAGCGCTTGCGGCCGCGGCCCGGCTTGTCCCCGCCGGCCAATCCGGAAAAGCCGTAACGAAAGTCTTTTCAGGCATCACCGCCGGCTTTGCGTTCGGCGTGCCTTTCACGTCTTATCTGGCGGATCGTCTCTCCCTTGAAGCCGCCTTCTTATTCGGCGCTATCATCAGTCTCATCGCGTTCACGGGCATTCTTCTCTTTTTGCCATCCATGCCGGTCACAGAAAAAATGTCTTTCAGTAGCCAGCTCGGCATTCTTCGCAAACCGGCTTTGTGGCTCAATATCGCTGCCGTCACCTGTCTCTTTGCGGCCATGTTTTCCGTCTACAGCTATTTTGCGGAATACCTCGGGCGGGTGTCCCATATGAACGGCACACGGGTCAGCTTCATGCTGATGAGTTTCGGGGTGATTATGATAGCCGGGAATTTCGTCTTCGGTGCTTTGTTATATAAAAATATGAAAAAGACTGTCATCCTGTTTCCGCTTCTTTATACAGCCGCCTACTTGCTCATATACGGGTTTGGGACGTCTTGCGCGCCGATGGCTGTCCTCGTCTTCGTATGGGGCGCCGTTCATTCCGGCGGTCTCATTGTCAGCCAGACATGGCTTACTGCGGAAGCAAAGGAGGCGCCCGAATTCGGCAACAGCCTGTTTGTCTCTTTTTCCAACCTCGGCATCACCATCGGAACGGCGGCGGGCGGCTGGTTTATTTCACATTTGGGAATCCATCAGCTGATGTGGTGCGGCATCATGTTTGCCCTTCTGGCTTTCGGGCTGATCATGGGACGCTTGGCATGGGGAAAGAGGCTGCTCGCAGAAGCCTAAGCTCCGTTGCAAAATCCGGAATGATTACGTATAATATTCCAGATTAAAGCAAGGGAGAGAAAAAGATACATGGAAAGACCGGCAGGATTTTGGATTCGGTTTCTGGCTTACGTCATTGATCAAATCATCATAGGAATTCCGATTTTTATCATTCAATTTATGGTCTCTTTTTATTTGCGGCAGGCGTTGCGGCGGCTGACCCCTTCATGACCGAAAATCAGTTTAACATCTCTTTTCTGGTGTTCGGCGTCATCCCGATTCTTGTGAGCTCTTTTGTAATCAGCATCTTATATTTCAGCCTGCTCACGGCCTCAAAGATGCAGGGGACCCTGGGAAAAGCATTGCTCGGCCTTAAGGTCGTCAATGAAGATGGCGGACGCATTTCCATCGGCCAGGCCTTCGGACGCGCTTTCGCTTATATCATATCTAAGCTCATTCTTTATATCGGATTCATCATGGGTGCCTTCGGAGAGAAAAAAACGCTGCACGACATCATGTGCAGCACCCGGGTTGTTTATAAATAATGTCCCCAAGTCCGGGCCTTTTGAGCCCGGGCTTTTTTATGACGGCTGTGCCCTCCTGATGTCAATGCCGCCTTCTCGGTCAGCCTCAATGCGGATCGACCCGTTCACAATGACAGACAGCGGATGGAACTCCGCATGCTGATCAGAAAAAATCCAGCGGCGGCCGCTCGGCCCTAAAAGCAAAAACGCCCCATCATTGTAATCACCCATAAAATGAAACCCGTTTTCCTTAAGAGGCGCGCCGTCTCTCACCGGTATACCGAAACGCTGCAGCTCCTTCCCCGTCGATACCACCTCGGCAGCCGTCAGATTCACCTCGCCGATATTCAGGACGGACTCAATCGAAAAACGTTCCGCGCTTGCCGGCGATGTGCCTCTCGCGATGAATTCCGCCAGATTGTTGGACGGATCTTTGAAATAAAAGGAACGCGCCTGAATATGAGTGAAATACACTTCATCCTCCCCATCTTCCGTTTGAAAAACGACTTTATCCTTTATCCACGCCTTCGCCTCATCAAAACGATTATTCGGAATGTTAAACGCGAAATGATAATTCGGTTGAGAGTGAGAATCGGCGCGCCTGAATTCCAACTCACTTTCTCCCGCCTTGATGGTAAACGAATCACCGGACTCATCAATTAAAGGAAAACCTAACACCCGTTCATAGAAGTGTTTCGTCTCCTCCAACGCACAACTGTACAAAGTAATGTGATTTATTTGCATGATCATACCCCCTTTGGTTTATACTGCCATATAGAGGGGTGGATTCCTACTGTTTCGATTCACCAATTGAGAATCCCCCTTTCGCCCGGCGCTACACATGACAAACAGCGCCAAACCGCTTATACCAGGCGTTTTTAAATGTCTAAAGCAAAAAAAGCAGAAAATAATACCCCATATAGCTTGACAAAAAATAAATGTTATTTAATAATCTATATATAATTAGAATTATTATTGAAAGATAAAGTGAATGCTTTGTCTTTTTAATATATTTCAAATCACATTTCAGGAGGAAGATATTATGTCTTTAATCGGAAAAGAAGTACTGCCATTCGAAGCAAAAGCTTTCAAAAACGGTGAATTCATCGATGTAACAAACGAAGATTTGAAAGGTCAATGGAGCGTTTTCTGCTTCTACCCAGCAGATTTCTCTTTCGTTTGCCCGACTGAACTTGAAGATCTTCAAGGACAATACGCTGCACTGAAAGAATTAGGTGTTGAAGTATACTCTGTTTCTACAGATACTCACTTCGTACACAAAGGCTGGCATGACAGCTCTGAAAAAATCGGCAAAATCACTTACGCAATGATCGGTGACCCATCTCAAACGATCTCCCGCAACTTCGACGTTCTTGACGAAGAAACTGGTCTTGCTGACCGCGGAACATTCATCATCGATCCTGATGGCGTTATTCAAACAGTTGAAATCAATGCAGGCGGTATCGGCCGTGACGCAAGCAACCTAGTAAACAAAGTAAAAGCAGCTCAATACGTTCGTCAAAACCCAGGTGAAGTCTGCCCGGCTAAATGGGAAGAAGGCGGCGAAACACTTACACCTAGCCTTGATTTGGTAGGTAAAATCTAAGGAGTGCATTCCATTGGTACTTGATGCAAATATCAAAGCACAATTAAATCAATACATGCAGCTAATTGAGAACGACATTGTTCTCAAAGTAAGCGCCGGTGACGATGACACTTCTAAGGACATGCTGGCTCTCGTTGACGAACTGGCTTCCATGTCATCTAAAATTTCAGTTGAAAAAACTGAATTAAACAGAACACCGAGCTTCAGCGTTAATCGTACCGGAGAAGACACAGGCGTTACATTCGCCGGTGTTCCTCTCGGCCACGAATTTACATCATTAGTGCTGGCATTGCTTCAAGTCAGCGGCAGAGCGCCTAAGGCTGATCAAAAGGTCATTGACCAGATTAAGAACATCAGCGGAGAATACCGCTTTGAGTCTTATATCAGCCTGACGTGCCACAATTGCCCTGATGTCGTCCAAGCATTAAACATGATGAGCGTGCTCAACCCGAATATCACACATACAATGATTGACGGCGCGGCATTCAAAGAAGAAGTAGAAAGCAAAAACATCATGGCTGTTCCGACTGTTTTCTTAAACGGTGAATCTTTCGGAAGCGGCCGTATGACCATCGAAGAGATTCTCGCGAAAATGGGCAGCGGCGCAGATGCGTCTGAGTTTGCCGACAAAGAGCCGTTTGACGTTCTTGTTGTCGGCGGCGGACCTGCCGGCGCAAGCGCGGCAATCTACACGGCGCGTAAAGGCATCCGCACCGGTGTCGTCGCTGAACGCTTCGGCGGCCAGGTACTCGACACCATGAGCATCGAAAACTTCATCAGCGTCAAAGCGACTGAAGGACCGAAGCTCGCTGCAAGCCTTGAAGAGCACGTGAAAGATTATGATATTGACGTCATGAACCTTCAGCGCGCGAAACGCCTTGAGAAAAAGACCTCTTCGAACTTGAACTTGAAAACGGCGCTGTACTGAAAAGTAAAACAGTGATCCTTTCAACAGGTGCCCGCTGGCGCAATGTCAACGTACCTGGTGAGCAAGAGTTCAAAAACAAAGGTGTTGCATACTGCCCGCACTGTGACGGACCATTATTTGAAGGCAAAGACGTAGCCGTTATCGGCGGCGGAAACTCCGGAATCGAAGCGGCGATTGACCTTGCAGGTATCGTCAATCACGTGACTGTGCTGGAGTTCGCGCCTGAACTGAAAGCAGACGAAGTCCTGCAAAAACGTCTTTACAGCCTGCCGAACGTCACTGTGCACAAAAATGCACAAACGAAAGAAATCACAGGCGACCAAAACGTAAACGGCATTACGTTCGTTGACCGTGAAACAGGCGAAGAAAAACACGTTGAACTCCAAGGTGTATTCGTCCAAATCGGTCTCGTGCCTAATACAGAATGGTTAGACGAAACCGTCGAACGCAACCGCATCGGCGAAATCATCGTCGATAAGAGCGGCGCGACAAGCGTTCCCGGCCTATTTGCCGCAGGGGACTGCACAGACGGCCCGTACAACCAAATCATTATCTCCATGGGATCAGGTGCAACTGCCGCTTTAGGCGCATTTGATTATTTGATCCGGAATTAATGTGAAAGCCGCCATTCATATGGCGGCTTTTTTAAATATGAATTAAGAAGGCAGTATCTCCTCTAAACAATCCTCGCTGATTTTATAAGATTTTGGCCTTCTGCTTACGAGCTCAACAAATCCTTGCTGTTCTAAATAATCCATTACTCTGTTAATTTTATGTCTCGATTTATTTGAGAGCTCCATTAAATCTTGCACCGACAGCGTAACCTGATCATTTACAAATACATTAATCGTGATAATGATATTAAAAATATCACGTTCATCTTTATAATCAGCCCATTGATCGCTATCAATATAGTTCCTAATTCGTTTCAGTTTCATTAAATTAAATTCAAGATCCTCAATAATCCCTTTTTGTCCTGACAGAAGCAATTCCAGCATATCCATTAAATAAAAAGTCAGCTCTCCCCGGTTTAAAGGTGCGGGAATTTCCTCTAATGCCTTATAATACTTATCTTTGTTCTTATTAACTGCGTAAGAAAAAGTGATGGCTGAATATTTTTCTAAATATCGGGACAAATAACTCCCAACGATAAGGCGTCCTGTTCTTCCATTGCCGTCATAAAAAGGATGAATGTATTCATAGTAGTAATGAGCTGTCATGTAACGATACAGCTGAGGATGTGTTTCATCATGAAGATAAGCAATTAAAGCCTCAAGCGCTTCTGTTATCTTCTGTTCAGAATTGACGCCGATATGGGTGGTCATGTTCCCATCGTTCACTTCAACATAGCCTTTTCTGAACAGCTCACCATCCGGCGCATCTTCTGCTCCGATTTCATCTGCGACCAGCTCGTCGTATAATTCCCTAAAGTCATGAATGCTTGTAAACGACGGAATTCGGTCTATAAATTGATATGTTTTCATCAATCCGACAAACCGCTTATGTGAGGGCTCGGATTGTTCTAACGCTTTAAGAGCCTCTTTCAATTCTTTTTTTGTACTGCGAATTCCTTCAATTTCATTATTACTCTGTGCTTCATTAATAATTAATTTATCAAAATAAGGTTTGACGGCAAATTCGGGGAGCTGACTGATAAGGGATGAAATTTTGGAACTGTTTAACAACACTTCATTATTCAGCTTCATGAGACTATGTGTATTTACATAGAATAGCTCAAATGAATCGTCCGTGGGTCGGCCTTTTCGGAACCCCCGTATGTTTAATGATGTTGAATAACTGCCATAGCTGCTTGTTCTCTTTTTAAATTCTTTCTCATATGAATCAGCATCCATTTTATAAAAAAGCTTAGATAACTTCTCATACTTCATATCATCACCTCGCTTAATTTAAAATTATACACTTTTTTAAATTATACAATCATTATAGCCTGATTTCTAACAAATATTCTCGCTTTCCAATCAAAACAAAAACGGCATACTGCATGGCAGTACACCGTCTGAAGCCATTCAATCTGTCTTTCTCCCTCTCGCCCGATAGATGAGAAATAATCCAATAAACCACAGCGGCGTCATCAGCAAAGCCGGGCGCGTCGCATCCGCAAACAGCATAATCACCAGAATGACGGCAAACAGCGACAGCACGGCGTAATTGATAAACGGTGCAAACGGCGCCTTGAAAGACGAGCTTGCGTGTAAGTCCGGACGGGTTTTCCTGTATCTGATATGACAGACAAGAATCACGCCCCACACCCAAATGAAACAAATCGCGCTGATGGTGGTCACGATGCCAAAGGCCGCTTCCGGTATCAATTTGCTTAAAAGAGCACCAGCTGACAGCACAATAACCGATATCCATAATGCGCGGCTCGGCACATGATTTTTATTCAGCTTCGCAAAACTTGCCGGCGCCTGTTTCGTTTTGCTTAAGTTATACAAAATCCGGCTTGTTGAAAACATCCCGCTGTTACAAGCAGAAGCGGCAGACGTTAATACGACAAAATTAATAATTCCCGCGGCCAACGGAATGCCGACCAGACTGAAGGTCTTTACAAAAGGACTTTCCGTTGCATTCAGCTGCATCCACGGGTTAATACATAAAAGAATGAGCAATGCCCCGACGTAGAAAAATAAAATCCGCAATGGAATTTTATTGATAGCGGACGGAATATTTTTTTTCGGATTTGACGTTTCCGCCGCCGACACACCCACTAATTCCACACCGACATAGGCGAAGATCACCATCTGGAACGAAAGCAAAAAGCCTGAAAATCCGTTCGGGAACAAGCCGCCGTGCTCCCACAGATTCGCCGCTGAAACCGTTCCGGTATGCGTTTTGAACCCAATCACCAGCAGAACCACCCCGATGATAATTAACGCGAGAATCGTGACTACCTTAATTAAGGCGAACCAAAACTCCAATTCTCCAAAAATCTTAACCGTTAACAGATTAAGCCCTAATAAAATGAGCAAACAGATAAGTGCCGGAATCCACTGCGGAATATCAAACCAATATTTCACATACACACCGACGGCGATCACATCCGCCATAGCCGTCATAATCCAGCAAAACCAATAGGTCCAGCCGGTGACAAACGCTGCACGCGGTCCTAAATACGCCTCGGCTATATCCGTTAATGATTGGTACCCCGCTTTAGATAACAGCAGTTCTCCCAGCGCCCGCATGACGAAAAAAAGCGCAATACCTACAATAAAATACGCAAAGATGATAGAAGGACCCGCCAGCTGAATCGCCTTACCGGACCCTAAAAACAATCCGGTGCCGATCGTGCCGCCAATGGCGATCAGCTGCACGTGCCGATTCGATAAGTCCCTCTTTAGCTCTCGCTGCTCCACATCTGACTCCTCCTTACCTCTCTAGTGAACGACGAGCAAAAAAAGCCAATAAAAAAAGAGATTGGATGCCCTCCAATCTCATGGTCATAAGAATATCAAATTATATTTGCGCCGCTGACAATCAACAGCATGACAAATACATATTCGGTACTCTTCTGTCCTTTTGCCTGAGATTGTGAACCCTTCGGCGCCGCGGAAAACCCGCGGTCTCTCCAGAAGCCGCTCCTGCTGTAGTGCGACCCACAGCAATCATAGCCTGCTACGTATTAAGTTTCCGATAGAAATAACTATCAGCTAACTTTTTATTTTAATGGAAGTTGAATTCATTGTCAATAGGGGGATGAGCTCACGGCGTTATCCCGGTCCAATTTTCGATGCCTGAAGCGCCGTATTTTCCGTTTTCATTGTCTCAAAAAGGCGTTATGCGGTACTATCATATAAGGTCTAATCATTTAAACATTATGTCATACTTTAAATTCACTTTATCATACAATTGCTCGTAAATAAAAAGGGGATGGACGAGATTGGAAACCAAATATTTAGATCTGCTCGCACAAAAATACGATTGTGAAGAAAAAGTGGTCACGGAAATCATTAATCTGAAAGCGATACTGAACCTGCCGAAAGGAACCGAGCATTTCGTCAGTGATCTGCACGGGGAGTATCAGGCATTCCAGCACGTGCTGCGGAACGGTTCAGGAAGAGTAAAAGAGAAGATCCGCGATATTTTCAGCGGCGTCATTTACGATAGAGAAATTGATGAACTGGCGGCTTTGGTCTATTACCCGGAAGACAAACTGAAGCTGATCAAACATAACTTTGATACGAAAGAGGCATTAAACGAGTGGTATAAAGAAACGATTCATCGGATGATTAAGCTCGTTTCTTATTGTTCTTCCAAGTACACCCGATCCAAATTGCGCAAAGCACTGCCCGCCCAATTTGCTTATATTTCCGAAGAGCTGCTGTACAAAACAGAACAAGCCGCCAACAAGGAACAATACTACTCCGAAATCATAGAACAGATCATTGCGCTCGGCCAGGCCGATAAGCTGATCACCGGTCTTGCCTACAGCACGCAGCGATTGGTGGTCGACCATCTGCATGTTGTCGGCGATATTTACGACCGCGGACCGCAGCCGGATAAAATCATGGAAGAACTGATCAACTATCATTCAGTGGATATTCAATGGGGGAATCATGATGTTCTCTGGATAGGCGCTTATTCCGGCTCAAAAGTATGTCTGGCAAATATTATCCGCATCTGTGCCCGCTATGACAATCTGGACATTATTGAAGACGTTTACGGCATCAATCTGAGACCTCTATTGAACCTTGCCGAAAAATATTACGATGATAACCCGTCTTTCCGCCCGAAAGCGGACGAAAACAGACCGGAAGATGAGATTAAACAAATCACAAAAATTCATCAGGCGATCGCGATGATCCAATTCAAGCTTGAGAGCCCGATTATTAAGAGACGGCCGAACTTTAATATGGAAGAACGGCTGTTACTGGAAAAGATTGATTATGACCGCAATGAAATTACGCTGAACGGAAAAACGTATCAACTGGAAAACACCTGCTTTGCGACGGTGAATCCCAAACAGCCTGACGAGCTGCTAGAAGAAGAAGCAGAAGTCATGGACAAGCTGCTGTTTTCTGTCCAGCACTCCGAAAAGCTGGGCCGCCATATGAATTTTATGATGAAAAAAGGCAGCCTGTATCTGAAATATAACGGCAACCTGTTGATTCACGGCTGTATTCCCGTCGATGAAAACGGCAGCATGGAAACGATGATGATAGAGGATAAAGCTTATGCGGGCCGTGAGCTGCTCGATGTATTTGAACGGTTCTTACGGGAAGCGTTTGCCCATCCGGAAGAAACCGATGATCTGGCGACAGATATGACGTGGTACTTATGGACAGGCGAATACTCCTCCCTCTTCGGAAAACGGGCCATGACAACCTTTGAGCGGTATTTCATTAAAGAGAAGGAAACGCATAAAGAAAAGAAAAACCCGTATTACTATTTGCGTGAAGACGAGGCAACCTGCCGAAACATCCTGAAGGAATTCGGCCTCAATCCGGATCACGGCCATATCATCAACGGCCATACACCGGTAAAAGAAATCGAAGGCGAAGATCCGATCAAGGCAAACGGAAAAATGATCGTCATCGACGGCGGCTTCTCCAAAGCCTACCAATCCACAACAGGCATCGCCGGCTACACGCTCTTATACAACTCCTACGGCATGCAGCTCGTCGCCCATAAACACTTTAACTCCAAGGCCGAAGTACTGAGCACCGGAACCGACGTCTTAACGGTGAAACGATTAGTCGACAAAGAGCTGGAGCGGAAGAAAGTAAAAGAAACAAACGTCGGTGAAGAACTGCTGAAAGAAGTGGCGATTTTGGAGAAGCTGCGGGAGTATCGGTATATGAAGTGAAGAATATGGAGTTCAGAGATAATTCTCTGAGCTCTTTTTTTACGGTTGCGAACTAAGAAGTCCCTTTCCCTGTATGTAAAACGGATTTAACCGCTTCTTCAATCTCCCTGTAACCCGTACATCTGCAAATATTGGACTCCAGCCAATTTTTTATCGTGTCATCACTTGCATTCGGCTCAGTATTCACTAAAGCATGACAATTCATGAGAAAACCCGGTGTGCAATAACCGCATTGAAACGCGAATTTTTCAATAAAAGCCTTTTGAATCGGCGTATTGATCAGTCCTTCAATTGTCGTAATATCCTTTCCTTCCCCTTCTGCCGCAAGCATTAAGCAAGATTTCATCGGTACCCCGTCCGTTAATACCGTACAGGCGCCGCAATCCCCATTTAAGCATCCCGGTTTTGCACCAGTTAATCCGAGACGAAGACGAAGAGCAAATAACAAAGTATCAGCCGGTCTGACCGTCATCTGTCTTTCCTCGCCATTTACTTTCAACGTAATAAGATCAGACATTTGGACCTCCTTCTAATTCCCGTAAGGCATCTAAAATTGTATGTTGCAAGACAAATATTCGGTATTCACTTGAGCCTTCCGTATCATCAAGAACGGGTTTGGGTACATACTGTAAAGACCTGCACGCTCTATCTTCTAATGAATAGCTTTTATCGTTAAGCACAGCCTCCATTTCAGCAGAACGAAACGGAAATGGACATACGCCGCTGAAGGCCATTCTGATCTCATCATCTTTTTTCAGCGCACAGACTGTCACCAATGGATACCCGACATTCCACTGCTGTCTTCTTTTGATACTGACAAACGGCAGGTCAACGTACGCTCGATCGACAACGATATGAAATAGAAAATCTCCTTTTCGCAATTGTATTTCCTTGTTAAATACTTTATTTATAGGATGGTAATGAATCCCCGCTCTCCCTGCAATCCCTAGCAAACTATCAGAAATCAGCAACGGCAGCACGGCCTCACGGTAGTAGATGCCCCCGCAAATGTTTCCGCCCAGGCTGATCTTATTTCGAGTCGTCCGATCGGCTATTTCACTTACTGTTTTACTTAATAGCGGAAATGGATTTTCTTCCTCCAGTTTCGTTAATGACACGCCCGCTCCGATCACCAGATAACGTTCATAAAAACGGATGGCGTGAAATTCCGGAAGCGCGTTCATATCTATCACCGCATCCGTATAGACGATATTCAGCCTTCCTAACGTGATAATTTCCGTGCCGCCGGAATAATACATTGGTGTTTTCTTTTCGGCCGCAAGCGAGTGAAATAGATTGATTGTTTCTTGAATGGTCTTCGGTTTAAAATAGTCAAAATCAAACGGTATCATCTTTCCACCCCTCTTGCGTCCTCCATAATTGTTCGGGAATGAGAGGAAGTTGATTCAATTGGACACCTAAAGCGGCGGAAAGGCAATTTCCCAATGCGGCCGGCATCCCCAGCAGTCCGTGTTCCCCTCCGCCGCGCGCTCCATAAGGCGCAATCTCATGCGGGGTTTCAACAAATTCAATGATATATTCAGGCTGCTCTCCATAGTGAAGGGGGCGGTATGTTCTAAGCTGAGGATTTAATACTCTGCCATATGAATCAAATACAAATGTTTCTCTTCCTCCGAATGCGATTCCCATACTCATCCCCCCCATCACTTGACCCCTTGCAGCTTTTTCATTCAATACTGTTCCTATATCCACAACAGAATAGGCTTTTGTAATCCGATACGTATAATCCCGTTTATCCAACTCAACTTCAATTCCCTGAGCACCGACAGCCCACTCGGGTCCCGGCTTTCCTCTTCCCGTTTCCCGGTCTAAATTCGTCATCCGGGTTAATGTGTAATTGCCGCTCGCAATGATTTGGCCGCCAATGGTATTTCCATTCGGAAACGTATATCCGTAAGCAATGTCTTTTATGTCAACATGTACAGAAGGATGATCTATAAAATAAACCTTTCCGTCGGCCACTTCCAATTCCTCGACAGGAACCCGCAACACACATGATGCCGCGTCCTTCAGCTTTCGAATGGCTTCCTCCGCTGCATTCAGTACGGCTTTTCCGGCCATTAACGTCCCTCTGCTCCCCACGGTTTTCCAATGCTCGGGTGTTGTTTGTGTATCTACAAGCATTTTTACGTGAATTTTGCTTATATCCATTTTCATTCGTTCCGCCAGGATTTGGGCTAGCACTGTTTTTGTCCCTGCTCCAATTTCCACTACCCCTGACATCAAATTAATGCTTCCATCGGGATTAAAGGTTAAAATCACTCCGGACGTTGCATTTGTATCAAATGTTGAGGTTTTCCAAATACAGCTGATTCCCTTCGCCCGTATCTTCCGGCCGTCGATTTCAATTCGCTGTCCCTCGTCCCAATTCATTAATTCCTTCAATCTTTCAATACATTTCGGTACATTTCCGACCGTGCTTGAATTGAGAAGAACTTGAGTCGGTGTGGTGTCACCGGGGCGAATGGCATTTTTATAGCGGAGTTCTAACGGGTCCATGTTCAGCTTTTCCGCCAATACATCCATCGTCCGCTCAAAAGCAAATAACACTTCAGCATGGCTGTAGCCCCTGAATGCACTTGGATATGGATGATTCGTATACATACAATATGAATCACACGATATATGGTCGATAGCGTACGGACCCGTACAATCAACCACCGCAGCCCGGCTGATGTCCACTCCTTTATCAGAGTATGCTCCGCCATCAAATAAAAGCTGAATGTCCGCCGCCTTTAAAATTCCATCCTTTGTGGCCCCTAATTTGACAATGGCATCCAATCCTACATGAACGGGAGATGTGATCATATCCTCTTCTCTCGTATTAAACAATTTGACGGGCCGGCCTCCGACTGCTTTTGATGCCAAATAGGCAATCACCTCTAACTGAACGGCTGCTTTTCCCCCGTACGCCCCGCCTACTAAAGGCGTTTTGACGATAACCTTTCCGGGTTCAATTCCAAAATACCACTGCATTAATTTTTTAATGGCAAAAGGAGCTTGAGAGGATGTGGTAATGATAATCTCCTCATCCGCCCGAATTTCAGCGATCGAGCATCTTGTCTCCATCGCAGCGTGATCAGAAGGGTTAAAGGAAATCTGGAATTCTGCTGTCACATCACTTTCCCTAAATCCGTCTTCAATATTTCCTTTTCTAACCTTATCCAGGTTTGCGATATTTGTCTTCGGAACCGGGAATACACCTTTTGTCTTCTCATAGCGGTCCGCATGTTCATGAACGAGCGGCGCATCCTTTTGAAAGGCCTCACGGGGGGAATTGACGATGGGAAGAGGTTTATAGGATACTTTGATGGCATCCGCGGCCTTTTTAGCTGTAATCGGATTTTCCGCAACAACAACAGCAACCGGCTCACCATGGTATCTGACCCTTTTGTAAGCAATCGGCGATCTGTCTTTAATTTCCTCACCTGCAAGCGGAAAAGGTTCATCCCCCAATATCGCTCTCACACCGGGAATCTTCCAAGCTTCTGAAAAGTCCATCGACACAATATCGGCATGAGCATATGGACTGGTCAGCATTTTTGCGTGCAACGTCCCTGTTTCTTGAAAATCATCCGTATATTTCGCTTTACCCGTCACTTTTTCAAGGGCCTCTTTCCGAATGACACTCTTCCCGATATACTCCAACTCATTCACTCCCCGAATTTATTCAGCAGCAGCGTATAATCTTCAACTGTATCGACGTCATAAAAAAGCAAAGGGTCTTGAAAGCTGATCATTTTTCCCGCCTTGATCATACTTTCACGGATCACATGCCGGGCGCCCTGATCTCCCTTTAACTGATGCAATACCGGGAAACATTGATTTGAGAATAAAATAGGGGGCATAGGAAGATGCTGATTTTCAGCGGCGATAAATAAATAGCGGCGCTCCTTTTGATAGGAATCAATTAACGTATTGATGATATCTGAGGTGACAAACGGCTGATCTGCAAGGAGAATGATAACGGCGTCAGCCTCGTACGCTGCCGCTTTTTGTAAACCGCATAGTATAGAATGGCCTTGGCCCTTACCCGCTTGCTCACATTCTGCCTGGCTCCACTTATTTGACATAGGGGATAAAAAGAAAATTCCGAAAGCCAATGCAGTGAATCTCCCTTTCCCGTAATAACGAAAATATGATCTAATTCAGATAACAAAGCATGTTTAAGCGCCATACTTCCGAGGGAGACGCCATTGAGAACTAAACTTCGCTTATCCGTCCCCATGCGTCTGCTTGTACCGGCTGCCAGATAAATGCCTGCTGTTTTCATAGGCGAGACCTTTGTTTTCGCATTTCTTTAATCATCTCGCCGACAATACTTACAGCAATCTCTTCAGGGCCTTGTGCCCCGATGGGAAGGCCGATAGGGGAATGAATATCTGCCGGAATCTCTGCCCCGCCTAACAGCCGCTCCGTGCGCCTTCTGGGGCCTAAAACGCCTTTATAAAACACATTCTCGTTTTTTATTGTATGTAAAATGATTTGATCTTTTTGAAAGCTGTGCGTCATAATGACAACAAAATCCCTTTTTGTCATGCTCAGGCCTTCCATGACTTCTTCCGGCGCTCCCGTTATCAAATGGCCGGCTTCAGGAAAATGCCCGTGATGACATAAGGCGGGACGCCAGTCAATCACCGTCACATGAAAGCCCGCACGAGCCGCCAACGAAACTAACGGCCTCGCATCTTCTCCTGCTCCGAAGACATATAAACAAGGTTTTGGCACCATCTGATGGATAAAAAATAAATCAGAGGTATGTTCATCCCTTTTGATTCCCTTTTCCGTCTGTCTCAGTTGTTGAATACACCCCGGTTCCATCACATCCCCGGTTCCAAACACGCTGCCGTCTTCAGCGATATACAGATCTTCCTCCGGCTCTAACGTTTCAGTGAATCGTTTCAGTCGGGTCACAGACTTTTTTTCATCTAAGCATGTCTTGACTGTCATCAGGTGTCGTTCCAATTCCCCTTTTACAGGCTCAAGCAACACCGTCAAAACACCATTACAGCCAACGCCCTGTCCCCAGGATAAATCGTCTTCCGCACTCATATCAAAGCGGACAATCAACGGCTCTCCCGCAGACCAGACCTGCTCTGCCCTTTCAACGAGATCTTCTTCCAGACAACCGGCGGATAACATGCCGACTCTTGTTTTGTCCTCTAAAATCAGCATGGAGGCGCCTTCTTTCTTATAAGCGGACCCCTCTGTTTGAATAATGGTAGCCAGTACCTTAGCTTTTTTAGAAGTGGCGATGACATCCAAAATCCGGTGTATATCATCCATTTCATGTCCCCCGTTTTACCTGATCATATCTGCATCTGTATATCCGTATTCTATAATTCCAGAAAACATTACAAACGCTTCAGCAATTTCTTCGTTTCTAAAAAAAAAGAGTCTTTATAGACCTTATGACCGGGCGGCGGTTGCGACAGCAAGTCGGAGCGGAGAGATTCCAATAACACGTTCTGTTCCTTCTGTTTCCGATTGTCTGTTTCACCCTCCTGTATGCCTTTAAAACCCGCAAAATATTCACTTAACACTTGTAAATTATTCCCCAGCTCCCTTTTGTCACTTGAAGATAAAGCTCCTTCTTTTTCCCATTCTTTTAACGTTTTCACTATATTTGACAGATATTCAAATCCGGCGTTCAACTTTTGCATCTCTATTTGATAGCTTGAAATGATGTTTTTATGTTTTTTCTGACGGGGTTGAATTTTAAGCTGTCAGAGGCTGTTTGCAGCATCTCTTTTGTCATATGCAGCTCCTGCAGAAGATGGTTCATTTTATATTCCATAAGATTCCCTTTTCCTTGTCCCCACTCTGATTGCACCCATTTGGAAAGGTCTGAAAGTGTGCCGGAAAGCTGACGGGCCAATGTTTGAAAAGAGTCCGCTGCCTTTTTTGTGTAGTCGGGCGGAAAAAGGAACATGTGAATCAGAATCGCGATGATGACGCCGATCACCGTATCGATGATTCGGTCGAATGCATAATCTTTAGAGTTCCGTTCAAACGTAAAGACCAATAAAATGGTGAGCGCTACCTGATGCAGAACCGTTACATCTATTCGTAACCACTTCGCTATGTAAGTACCGCCTAATAGGAACAGCCCCAGCATCCAGCCATTCATTGGCAAGTGACTGACAAGAAAGGACGTTAGCATGATCCCAATCGCAGTTCCCGCAATACGATGAAAAGAAAAGCGAATCGACTGATCTATCGTTGGCTGCAAACATAAGATAACAGACAGAGGCGCTAAATAGGGGTGATCAGAGCCCGCCAGTTTTGCCGCTTCCCAAGAAACCGCAGATGCAATCGCCATCTTCCAAACCAAAGATGTTTTGTTTTGGATTTTTTCACTTTTCATCATACGCCCCCTCCTTTCAGAAACCTTTTCCACTAGTTTTCCGTGACGGAAAGGGATTTATACTGTTGTATGGGAAATGCGGAAGAAGCTGTTGTTCAAAAGGGGGTTCTTGAATGACAGCTTCTGTTTGGGGAGTGGGAAATATCGGTAAGTGATGTATTATTGCATTATTGAGGACTTCATGCAGTAAATGGGCTTTAAGAAACATGGGGCGGCAGGTTGTTCGGGACGGGAGCTACAATCAATTTAAAGAAAGCGAAGGAGAAGATCCGATCAAAGCAAACGGAAAAAAATGACTTCTCCAAAGCCTGCAACAGACATGGGTTATACAACTCCTACGGCATGCAGCTCGTCTCCCACAGCCACTTTAACCCAAAGGCTGACAGCTTTATATTATTAATTGTTGAAAATTGGGTCGGAGTATCCCGTAGTTAGAAATGAGATTGAAGTGCTCGTTTTTCTTATTCTAGTGCCTGCTCCAAAATTATCAGTAACATATAATCCAATACCGTACCAAATGAAAACAACACTAATAATAAAGGCAATTGTTGCTCCTACTATTGCTAGGTAAAATCCAATAAAAACAATCTTAGAAACAACATATTCAGAAAGGCCCCTATTTTGGCAATTCCTTGTTGAAATTGAACTGATCACAAGAGGGAAAATCATCTTATTATCGACCAAGTTCAATAGTAAATCCAAAATAGTAAATTTTATTAATGGAGAACTATAGGGTCTTATTAATTCAAATAATGGAAAAGCTGACGAGGGCAATATAGCCACGTCAGCCTTTTCTTTTGATAATATAAATTTCTTCTATTTGTTATGGCAATCTAAAAACCCACCAAAAAGAACGATATTTCAAGTTTGGTTCTTGAATAGATTTACCTTAAAGTTCAAAGAGGAAAACCATTAGATCAACTTATTTCGTTTTGAAAAAAGAAATCGGTCTAATTATGGTAGATATAACCATAGTTAATATATCGTCGGAAAAACTATTCAGTTTATCTTTAATATTTTAGATACCTTTTTTTATGATTTTTACCAGCGTTATATAGTATTTCACGTAAATTTGATTTTAACGGTTCTTTGTTTATTTCTAACAAGGGTAGTAACTTATTTTCAACAAATTTTTCGGTAGATATATTTCCTAATATATCATTAAAGTTATTCATTTTCCTACTTCTAAGTTTTCCCAACAAGAAATCTATTGCATCTTCTGATAACCTGTCAGTTGTTACACTTGAAATTTGACTTATTACAAATTCTGACAAAAAGTCCCTATATTCACAGTTCTCTAAATTAAATAACCGTAATATCTTTTCTTGTACATCTATATCGGTATTATTAATAATAAATTCGCCAGTAATCATTAAATAATAATCATTATCTTTTGTCTTAAGTGGCAATTTTTCTAGTAGCAACTCAATAGTAGTAAAAGATAATTCTAATTTGTATGTTTTTGAGTTTTCGTTAAAATAGTTTCTGAAACTCTCCAATATCCTATGAATATCTTCAAATTCACATACTTGAATAAATTCTTCCAGCAGTTTTTCTTTACCTTTCCAATTAAGTTCCTTAAATCTCCTCAAAATATTCAGATTATCAGTCTGAATTTTATTCATAATTATATTTCTATACTGATTCCAAAACAATTCCTCTTCTTCTCTTCTTATACAGTATAGTAGAGCTAATTTGTTGACCCCAATTAGAAATTTATGTTTCTGTTTAAAATAGTCCCTAATTTCGGGAAAATGGGATAAATCGTTTAATACTTCTAACGCCCATTCTCCCTCTTCTTCAAGATTTAAAAAAGTAATAATATTTTCTATAAATCTATCGCGATATATTATTTCCTTATTAAATTCAATTTCAGTAAACCTTAAAAACATGTGAATTGGGAAAATAGCCTCTTTATTCCCTTTTTCAATAAGCGAAACCAATACTTTTAAAGAGTCCTCAGATTCTATGTCCTTTAATACTGTACAAAAAATAGACAATTGAATATTATTTAAATTTTCTATAGAACCAAAAATAGTATTTAAATCCTCAAAATTAAAGTTACTCAGAACTTTTTCCAACCCCTCAAGTAACCCCATAACTTCATCTTCATCATCGAAATCATTTAAGTAGTTAACTAATTTTTTGACTTCATCTATTTTTAATTCATCTTTTAAAAGGATTCCTAATGTTTGTCCAAAGTTAAAATCATCTCGATGTGCAAATAATGCATCATAAAACATACTTTTATATTTATAACGATATAAATCATCCAACAGATTTGCTGCTGAAGCTCCCAGCAAATTACCTAAGAAAAATAATTTTTCTAATAACGGTATATGTTCGTCACTTACCGGTAAATCAGTTAAATGATGCGATAATTGCGTGTAATATTCAAAATTATAATTACTACTATTATTTAATATGTATTCAAGAATTTCTTGAATAATTCGCCCTCGGTCACTATCAAGGTACTTTACCGCCTTAATTGATAGAATAATATCTCTTTCGAATATTTGATTAATAAAACTATTCCCCTCAATCTCTTCCAGAAAACCTATTGTTAAAAATAAAGCTTGATCCCACCTTGTATTATTTAAAATATGTTCTATCATACTAGGATTATTCTTATAAAGTCTTGACAACTCCCTAGCTGCAAGAAACTCAGTAATGGACTGATGGAAGAATGACATATTTGAGCCTGCTGAGGTAATAAAAATTCCTTTTTAATTAACCAGTTAATAAACTGATTAGTATAAGTAAACTCATTCTTCATGTCTTTTATCTTTTGTTCTGTGAAAATTTTTACAACATCGATGTGTATTTTTTCATGTCCTTTATCAATTGCATAGTAGCCAAGTTCCGACAAATTATTTGCCAAATTTAGTTTAAATCCAAAAATCCGCTTCAAACTCTTTGTTTAGATTATTTAAAAATGAATTTAAAATTGTGTAAGGCGTTGAATTAGCATTAATTTCAATCTTATCTTTCTTCCATAGATTAAAATATAAAGGTTTCTGTAAAAGCCTAATAACATCATTTGAATATACATAGCCACCTTCTAAATTACGTTTAACAAAATTATAATCTATCATTTCTAGCCTATAGTCTGAATAGTTGAACTTATCTAAGCCTTCATCGGTTCTTGACGATATTATAATAATATTATCCTTAAATTCCTTTTCAATTTTTAAAATATCTTTTTCATAGAGCTTCTTCTCAAAAAGAGTCTTTGGCATTTCATTAAATGAGTCTAGCAAAAAGGTAATATTAAACTTTTTTTAATAAATTCTAAATTTATCCCTAAAGGTAACATTGATTCAATCATTTCAAATATGTTACCTGTATAACCCTTTAAATCAATATATATTGGTAATGTTAATTCTTTAATGTTGTTTGCATCGTTTAATATAACATCCCTTAATGTCTCTAATTCTTTGACCGCACTATATTTTAAATGAAATGTTTTCCCGCTACCGGGATCTCCTAATAGTATTGCATTATGTTTATATTTAATTAACTCTTCTACTCTGATGTATGGTTTAAATTTTCTGTTATCACTTGATATTCCCATTGGCAGCAAATCAGTATCATTAATATTTAACTGTAACCTTTGACTCTCTATAAATCTTAATACTGATATAGCTTCAGTATCAGTTAAAAATCCCTTTACTGAATTTTCAGTATAATCATTCTCAATTTCTTCACTTGCTTCCTGTTTATCTCTTAGTAATTTGATTAAATTTAATAAATTTGAATGATCATTACTTCCATCCTCTTTTTTAAGAGTCTCATAACTTATGATTCTTATTCCATAATTCTCTCTCCAATATTCGATTTCTTCTGGTTTGACATCAGGTAAAATCGCATAATGCTCCGAAGGACTTTCTTTATAAATATTTTTTATCTTATCTTTAATAAAAAGAAAATCTGGGTCTCTTAAACCAAACCCCCAAAAAATTACTGGCCTTGTCATAAGGAGGATTTCTAAAGTTTTTAAAGCCGCATTATCCCCGCCATACAATTCCTGGTAATGTTCTCTACTAAGTATAACGCTTTGAATATCGTTTATATCACCATGAACCTTAAAAACAAAATCGCTATATCTAGATTGATTTAAAGAAGCAAGTTCAGGTAGATGCCTATTTGTAACAACATCAAAGTGGGTCTCTGTTTTAAATTCTTTTAAAGCATCTTCCAATAACTGATCATAGTTAGTAGTAATAAAACATCTTGGACCTAGTGAAGTAATTTCTTTATGTATATTATGGGTTTTAGCAACCCCAACTCTACATGCTTTTTTTATAAACTTTTTAAATAAAATATTATTCATAGAACTTAAGCCTATACTCGCTGCTGATAACAAATCATCATCAGCCTTTTCTCTAATAACCTCACTTGAAGGCAGACCTTCTTCTTCAAGAAAATCCGCTAACTCTAAAATTAGCCCTTTCCAAGTCGGCAATCCGGACCATAGAGAAATACCAGATCCAATATATAATACTGTATCTTCTTGCTTTAATACCTTTCGTAGTTTGTTAAACAAGGGACTAACTATGATTTCTTTTAGGCTCATACCATCACCATCCCAATAAATAGGGTCTTTTTAATAATATTCTGTAAACACAAAAATTAATTTACCTATATTATACCATATTAATAAAGTCAAAAGGGTACCTACTATCATCGCATAACTTTTTAATCACAGATGAAGTGGTTTTACTATAAAGGGAACTATCATATTTGAAGGCTGTTCAAAAAAAACAAGTATTAAAGAATGCATGAAATTTATTTAAAGTATTTAGATACTTTTTAGAGGAGTAAGGATAAATCCTATCTCCTCTTTAGCTTTTAAATAAAATAGCCCTAAGTATTGCATATTAGCGTTTTGTTAGTCATATTCAAAAACCTCATCTACTTATGATAAGGCTCCCCACGATTAATCCGAAACGCCCGATAAATTTGCTCCACTAAAATCAGACGCATGAGCTGATGAGGAAATGTCATTTTTGAGAATGACAGTTTGTCGTCTGCCCGTTTCATGACGGCGTCGCTTAGGCCGAGTGAGCCGCCGATGACGAAGGTGATTTTGCTTTTTCCATATGTCGCCAGCTTATCTATTGTATCGGCCAGTTCTTCGGATGTTTTCATTTTTCCTTCGATGGCGAGGGCGATGACGTGGGTGTCCGGGCTGATTTTGGCCAGGATGCGTTCGCCTTCTTTGTCTTTGACGATTTTCATGTCTTGGTCGCTCAGGTTTTCCGGAGCTTTTTCGTCCGGGAGTTCGATGATGTCGATTTTTGCGTAGGCTGAGAGTCGTTTTTTGTATTCTTCAATGCCTTGCTTGAGGTATTTTTCTTTTAGCTTTCCGATGGTCACAATATTGATATTCACAGGTCATCCCCACTTTAGAAACAAGTTATTCATATATATTGTCCACAATTGTGGATATCTTTTCTGTATTTTGTGTAGGATCATTCGTTCCCTACTAGATATGTTGCAGTGTCCCCACATAATTCACAGGCTGTGGATAAACTGTTAGTATGTTCGATTTTTCTGATTTCGGGCGGAAGCTCATGATCATCTATGTACATGTCCAGCACGGTTTCGATATGTTCTTCACAAGAATAATAAGCGGTTTTCATTGTTACATCCTCCGGTTTTCTTTTGCGCGCGGCAATTGTTCTCTTCTCAATATAACCTATTTATACACATGTTAGTAGTGCTTCGGGCTGAGTTTTATCCACAATTCGGCAAATCACGCGCAAAAAGAGCCGGTGTTTTCAGCATCCGGCTCTTTACGTGTTTTCTCTTTTTTCTAAGCGAAGGACGAACAGAATTCCTAATAGACACGCCAGCAGTGTAGAGCAAACATCAATCCAGTCCGGCTTTCCGCCGTTTAAAAAAGAGTTGGTTATCACGGAAACCAGGAGAATGGTTACGGTCACCGCGGCAAGCTTTTTCTTCATCGGCTCCCTCCTAAATTCCTCTATCTCTATGTTCAGTCGGCTTTTCTCTTGTTATATAGCCTTATCATAAGGGTCACAACGATATATACAATCATAATCAATGCCCCGTTGCTCATATCAGGGTATCCAATCAACATATTCATTATGACAAAAACAATGGTTATACAAATGACGGACAACAATAAGAAGATACTGAATGATTTCAAATGAACACCTTCTTTCTTGCAGTAACGTTTCATTATAAAAAGCTTACCAAAAGCGGCAAGCTCTTTTCAAATCTGCATATTTCAACCAAAGAATTGTTCGCAAATTTCTTTAGCACCTGCTTCGCCAACTCCATTTTCAATTGCTAAACATAAGGGCGAGCACACTACTGCGCCGACAGCACCTCCGACAGCCATACAAGCACCTGCGCAAGCAATACTAGATCCCAGCCCCAGCATTTTTGTGACTAAATCGTTACAGGACTCCAATTTTGATTTTGTCGGAGATGCTTTTTTGACAGAGTTCAATAAAGCATTATTCCCCTTGCCTTTTAATCCATCTTGATTAAAATCTTCATTAATAATTTCTTTATCTCCAACTCTTAATTTGAAGTTTCCTTCTTTTTTTCTTTGTCCCATTTTCCTTTACCCTCTACTGATAAAACGATTTGCTCAGTGTTTAAATTAATATACCTCTGCGCAAATGAATGATTTTGTTGATCTTCATAATGAACCAATGCAATCTTATGATCTTTATTATTTAAAACAGTAACAAAGACTTCTGTTTTATCCATATCCAAATCATCTCTGTCTTTGACGATATCCAAAGCTTTTTGTCTGTCTTTTTTACTTCCTTCAGACTTAATCGTTTTATCACAGACAGGGCATGTGATTTCATCTTTTATTGTCTTTGTACTAATAGCTTCTGTCACACCTGAAAAACTGAACATAAAAACAAAAATAACTACTCCCACAAACCATTTGAAACGTTTTTTCACTATATATCCTCCTTTTATTCAGTCTACTACTCTATATCCTCAAACGATTACAAGTAAACCAATAAAAGGTTTTTTGTTTATATAATCCAAAGTTTGTATTTTCATTATGATGACTGCTTTTCCTTCTCAAACCCCTCCATCACCTGCACATCATACAGCTTGAGATGGCTTTTCGGCGTGACGATGTTTTTTAAGTTTGGGATGGTCAGGTCGTTCAGTTTTTTGCCCGTTTTCAGGTCGAAAGATTCGATTTTGGCGGGCTTTTTGTAGCTGTACGTGAACAGATACAGCTTTCCGTTTTGATGGGTCAGCTCCTTGAAGTCGGCTTTCATTCGGGATGCGGGGAGGGTGAAGGCTTTTTTGCTTTTTCCGGTCTTAGGGTTGATGCGGTAGACGGTTCCGAAGCCGTCAACGAAATAGAAGCTGCGCCGCTCCATGAAAAAGCTTTTTTTGAAGCTGAACGGCATGGAGTCATAGATCGTCTGTTCGTCATTTTTATAAGCGGCGATGTCATACGTTTTGATGGCGCCGCTGTTTTTCATGACTTTCACCATTTGATAGATGTAATCGGCTTTTTCTCCTCTGGTAACAAAGCAGACGGCGCTGTCGTCCGCGGCGAGCTGGGATTCGACAGACGTGCCTTCTTTATACGTCCATGTCGCGATTGAGTTTGTATGGAGCTTTTCTTTATCGGCTTGAATGTCTTGGACGTGATAGCCTTTTTCGTCATCTGTCGGCGTGAGCGCGAAAAGATGATCTTTAAAAAAGCCTGAAGCACGGATGTAGTGCGGGATGACGTCTTGCTTCCACTTGCCGTCCATCTGGCGGTACAGCTCTGAACGGTAGCTGCCGCCGCTCTTGTCGTAGCCCGAATTATACAGCGTGTAAAAGCCTTTCGCCCGTTCGATATATCCCGCGCTGTCTCCCGTATGCTGGTACGCTCTTTTATACGTGTGAAGGCCGTCCTGAACGGTGTAGATTCCTTTTTTGTCCTCCAGCAGCACGCTTTCGTCATGCACTTTGGCCGATCCGAGCTCAAGCCCCTTCATTTGATAAGAAGAAAGCCGCCCTTTTTCATCGGCGAAGAGGGCGTAGCTTTTTCCGCCGCCGAACGTGTCTTGCTCAGCCGCAGTGGAGAAATACAGCAGCGCCTCTTTATCTTTCAGAAAATCAGGGTCATTTAATGTGTCTCTCGCAACCTCCGCAGGATCTTCCGTGGGGAAATAGAAGAAGCATAAGACCGCTGCGGCGGCGATGATCACTAAGGGTATCGAGATGATTTTTTTCACGTTGTTCTCCTTAGTGAATGGTCAGGATCGTGGTTGTGTAGGACGAGCTTGTGATGTCGCGCGGGTATACGCCTAAGCCGCCGTTAGAGTCGATATCAATCCCCGCTTTTAAAAGGAATGCCGACCACAGCAATTTTGAGCAGTTTTTGGCGCCTTCATGGCCCGTATTTCTGTTATTGACGAAGTTGAAGGAGTACTCATCACCCACTCTTGATACAGCCCAGTCAGCGGCGGCTTGTTTTTGGGCATCAGTAACTTTCACGGTCTGGACGATTGAATTGTCTTCGACTTCTCTGCCGTTATAAGCAATCTGGCGGACGCCGTCTCCCGGCACGGATTCGACAATTTTATCAGCGGATGAATACATGCCGACATGCCCGTGATTGTAATAAGCCGTGTATGAGTTCGTGTAATAAATATTGCCTTTTGTGCTTTTCGGGAGTTTTTTGGTTCCTGACGATCCGCCCATCGCAGAGAGTCCGTATTTGGAAGCGATTACATTTCCTTGCACCTTGTCTGCCGTGATTTCTTGATGAAACTGCTTGAGAATAACTTCTGTTGAAACATGCTTCTGTTTGGCAAGCTCTTTGGCGGATTGGAGAACGTCTTCAGGAGTCGTGCCCTGCTGAAGGTCTGCGATTTCTTTTGCGTAGCGCGGTATTTCTGTTTCTTTCGCTTTTACATTCAAACCGGAGAACGACAGAACCATGGTGAATGACAGGGCAAACGGGAGGACGGCTTTGAACAGCTTTTTACACATTGACTTCGCCTCTTTTCTTTAAGGTTAATTTTTCCACGTTTTCATTATATGACGAAATTGTGATAAAAAATATACAATTTACAGATTTTTAAAAATTTTATAACAATATGTAAATCATATACATAAATCATTTTCAAATATCAGGAAATCCGGTTATCATACAAGAAAGGGGGAGGACATATGAAGGACAGAACAATCGGTTCGATGCGGGTTTCCGCAATGGGGTTAGGGTGCATGGGCATTTCGGAATACTATGGCAGCCAGAGTGAGGAAGAGTCGATTTCCACACTGCATCATGCCGTTCATCTCGGCGTGAATTTGTTTGATACGGCTGATCAATATGGATTGGGTGCGAATGAAGAACTTGTCGGCAGAGCGCTTGCCCCATTCAGAAAGGAGCTGTGCCTCGCGACGAAATTCGGTTATGTCCGAAGCGAAAAGGGTGAGTTTATCGAAATTAACGGACGGCCCGATTATGTGAAAAAAGCGTGTGACGCCAGTCTGAAACGCCTTGGGACGGATTATATCGACCTTTATTATCTGCACAGGGTTGATCCGCGGGTGCCGATTGAAGAAACTGTCGGCGCCATGAAGGAGCTGATTGACGAAGGAAAAGTGAGGTATATCGGATTGTCAGAGGCTTCCGCAGAAACGATCAGGCGCGCCGTCCGCATTCACCCGATTGCCGCGCTTCAATCGGAATATTCTTTATGGAGCAGGGAAGCGGAGGAGCATGTGCTGCCCGCCTGCCGTGAGCTCGGCATCTCATTTGTGCCTTACAGTCCGCTCGGCAGAGGTTTTCTTTCCGGAAAGATGACGTCGACCGATCAGCTGGATGCCGATGATTACAGAAGAAGAACGCCGAGATTCCAGGAAGACAATTTGGCGGTGAATATAGGGCTCGTCCAAAAGCTTACCGCCATTGCCCGGGAAATGAATATCACCGCGCCTCAGCTTGCGCTCGCATGGGTTCTCGCAAACGGCGATGACCTCATTCCGATTCCGGGTACAAAAAAGAAACACTACTTGGAAGAGAACCTCGCCGCTCTCGACATTGTGCTTCCGGAGGATGTGAAGGCGCGGTTGGATGAGATGTTTCCGATCGGAACGGCGGCCGGCGAGCGTTATCCGGAACACATGATGACATTGTTAGATGAATAACAAAAGAGGCCCATCGTGCGGGCCTCTTTTCATGACAGCTTTTTGCTCATGATGACATCCGTCTCCAGAAATCCCGTCTTCTCATACAGCTTCCGCGCCGTTTCGTTATGAGCGAACACATGGAGAGAAATCTTGCGGACACCCAGGTCTTTGGCTTTGTCCTCCAGCCTTGCGAGCGCCTCTTTTGCATAGCCTTTGCCGCGGAAAGGCGGATGAAGGCCGAAATCATAAATAAATGCGTCCTGCTGCGGGTTGTCCGGATCGGCGTGCAGCCACAGCCAGCCGGCATTTTCCTTTCCGTCCAATGTCAGCGTCCATAAATAGTGATCGGCCGTCTCCAAGCCGTCAGGAAGCAGGTCTTCAAACGCCAGTTCCGCTAATTCCGGCGCTTCGTCAGGCAGCCACGTTCCCGCTTTTACCTTTTCTTCAGCGTAATGCTTGGTTGAATGAGCGAGATAGGACTGAAACTCTTGTCCTGTCATCGGCTGCAGCGTGATAGCCATTGAATCACTCCTTACACGAAAGCGGTATCATGCAGTATTATCCGAAGGCTCCGTTTTCCGCCGGTTTTATGATTTGGTCGGCTTGTGCCGTTGAACCAGTTTGCGCAAATAATCCAATCGAAATGAGACTTGCCAAGGCTGCTGAGAGTACAATGAATTTACATGTTTTCATTACGAATCCCCTCCGTTAATCTCAAAATTTGGTCATTGGCATCAATTGATTCCTGAAAATACTTCGCCGCCGGTTTGTATTTCTCCTGTTTTTTAAAATGCGCCGCGGCCTGATACGACAAATCGGAAACGTCACTCCACAGCTCTTTCCTTCTTAACTCGGCGAAAGCTGATTCAAGCGCTTCTTCATTGCGGTCAATAAAGACATGCTGTAAGATGCGCAGCTTTTGGGTGTATACGGGTTCGTTTTTTCTTCAGCTGCATTCAGCGCTTTATGCAGCCAAAACCGGCCCTCATCCGTCTTTTCCTGCTTCAATAACACTCTGGCCAGCATGTACAGACTCCGGACCGAATACGCTGATCGCAAATGCTCCTTTTGATCAAGAGCCGTTTCAAACTCGACCCGCGCCTCCTCCAGTTTTTCCTGTCTTTCATAGCAAATGCCTGCGTTAAAGTGGGCGAGCGCTTCAATATGCGGATCGCCCGCTTTGGCGGCTTGATGAACCGCCGTCTGCAGGAGCTCTTCGGCTTTCTGATAGTGAAACAAGTCCATTCTGTTACAGCCGATCACCATTAAACACTGTGCTTCTCTGACCGCGTACATTTCATTGGCTTTGTAGATCTCCAACGCTTTTTCCGCGTGGTTCATCGCAAAGTAGTTTTGGCGGATTTCATAGTAGGCAATCGCCACTTGATAATTAAACTCGGCTCTTTCAATCTCATTCGGTATGTGCCGGAGCCTGCTTTCAGCAATCCGGTAAAAATTAATAGCGTTCATAAACCGTTTACGGTAAAACTCGTGCATTCCGGAAAAGAAATAATAATAGTATTGAATCATCTGGTCTGTTTTTCTTTATCGGCGTTCAGTTGGATCGTTTTTAAAATGCCGTCTGTTTTCTCATACTCTTCCATCAAAAGCTTATAGCGGGAATCAATTAAATTAAAATAAAGGAGCACCGTTTGATTTTGTGTCATATTTTGCAGATCCGTAAGCAGTTGTTCTCTTAACGCCTCAGCCGATTCAGTGTTGTGCTTTTTGATTTCCTCATACCAGTCACTGATTTTTTTCGCAACTGTTTCGTGGGCCATCACTTCAGCCATCTGTCAGGACACCTCCCTTTCCCATTTTGTGTAATAAATATATCATATTTACAGGTCCAAAAAGAGGGTGGCAGCCCGCTAGTTTCCTCGTGGCAACAAAAAAAACCTCCGCAGGTGCGGAGGCGCATATTTTATAATAGTTTTTTTCCTAACAAAGATTCTACCAGCTCGACCGCTGTTTTGCCGGTTTTGTTTTTGTGATCGAGGATCGGGTTGACTTCGACAAATTCAGCTGAAGTGATGATGTCGGCATCATACAGCATTTCCATTGCCAAGTGGCTTTCACGATAGCTGATGCCGCCGACGACAGGCGTGCCTACGCCGGGTGCGTCGCTCGGATCAAGGCCGTCTAGATCAAGGCTGAGGTGAACGCCGTCACAGTCTGACAGGTAGTCAATGGTTTCTTCAATGACCTTTGTCATGCCGAGGCGGTCAATCTCATGCATCGTATAGACTTTCATGCCTGTTTCCTTAATGTATTCACGCTCGCCTTCATCAAGCGATCTCGCGCCGATGATGACGACGTTCTCCGGCTTGATTTTCGGGGCATACCCGCCCAGATTCACCAGCGTGTCGTGCCCGACGCCGAGGCTGACGGCCAGCGGCATTCCGTGAATATTGCCTGACGGCGATGTTTCCAGGGTGTTTAAGTCGCCGTGCGCGTCGTACCAGATGACGCCGAGCTGTTTATAGTGCTTTGCCGTTCCTGTCAGCGTTCCGATCGCGATGCTGTGATCGCCGCCCAAGACGAGAGGGAACCGCTCATTCTCAATGACGCTGTCCACCTTTTGGGCGAGCTGCTCGTTCCCCGAGAGCACAGAGTTCAAATTTTTCAGCTCTTCATCATTTTTGAGTTTTTCACGATTGACGGGGATGTCGCCTAAGTCTTCCACCGCATACCCCATGTCAGATAACCGTTCAATGAGATGCGCGTAGCGGATGGCGCTCGGGCCCATGTCCACTCCGCGTCGTGCTTGTCCTAAATCCATCGGCATTCCAATAACTGAGATATTCTTGTTCATCCGTTTTTCCACCTCAACATGTTGTATGTTGTCCTGTGCGGGTTTCTCAAAGATGACTTGGACACGAAAAGATTTAAAGCTCTATCTGTTTTTCTGACTGCTTATGCTTTTTTACATACAGATGATAGACGATAACGCACACCGCCATGAACGGGATGCCGCAATAAAGGGCGAGCCGCTGTTCTGAATCAAATGCGAGGCTGATCAGAACGACCGTGTTTAACGTCAGCCCGATAATAGGCAGCACCGGGTACAGCGGTGTTTTAAACTTCAGGTCTTCCACTTTGCCGCCTTCGCGGATATATTTCCGTCTGAACATCAGCTGTGACAGGGAAATCGTAATCCAGCCGACCTGCGCGCTTAGTCCGGCTAATGATAAGAGAAACATATAAACGGTTTCCGGCGCTGCCACTTTAGACAGCAGGGACAGGCAGGCGACGGCCAGTGTCACGATCAAAGCGTTCATCGGCACGCCGCGTTTAGTTGTTTTGCCGAGCGATTTAAAGGCTTGTCCTTCGTTCGCCATGGCATATAGGATACGCGTCGATGCAAACAGGCCTGAGTTGGCCACTGAGAGCAGCGCAATTAAGATAACAAAGTTCATAATATCGGCCGCATATGGAATACCGATTTGTTCAAACACCACGACAAACGGGCTTTCGACCACTCCCGCCTGCTTCCACGGAATCATGCCGGCAATGACGATGATGGAGAGAACGAAAAAGACAAGGGTTCTCCATACCGTCTGCCGGATAGAGCGCGGAATTGTTTTCTCGGGATTTTCACTTTCTCCCGCGGCAACCCCGATCAGCTCCGTTCCCTGGAACGCGAAGTTTACGGTAATCATCGTAATAAGCATAGCCTTAATGCCGTTCGGAAACAATCCATCCTCATAAAAATGAGAGAAGAAAGGAGCCTGCTCGCCGTGTTTCATGTCGATCAGGCCGAACATGGCGGCGCCGCCCAAAATAATAAACAGCAGAATGACTAAAATTTTAATGCCGGAAAACCAAAATTCCGACTCAGCGAACGCTTTTGTGGTAATCGCGTTCAAAAGAAACATCAACCCGACAAACACGAGGCACCACACCCATACGGGAACATGCGGAAACCAGCGGAGCATCAATTGTCCCGCAGATAAAAACTCAATGGCGCATGTCACCGCCCAGCCGAGCCAGTACAGCCAGCCGAATGCGAAACCGAAAGCGGGGCTGATGAATTTGGTTGCGTACGTCTGAAACGACCCTGATACGGGAAGGGCAACCGCAAGCTCGCCTAAGCAGAGCATTGTCAAAAACATAATAAAACCGCCGACCAGATAAGACAGAACCGCGCCCAGCGGTCCCGCCTGGTTAATTGTAAATCCGGTACTCAGGAAAAACCCGGTGCCGATCACTCCGCCTAATGAAATCATAAACAAATGGCGCGATTTCATTGTGCGCTGAAGCTGATTCTCTTTTTGATTTGTATTCACTATTCTGCACCCCTTCAGCAACTTGTATTGGAACCAAGCCGGTGCTTTGAAACCGATTTGCTGTCCAAAGAGCCTCTATTTGTATATGAATGTTATATGAAATTCATTTTCGTACATAAAGATACATTATACTAAAATACTGTCTCCGCGCAAATAGAGTGTGCTGAATTTTTTATTTGTAAATTCCATACAAGCCGAGGGAAAGCATTGCCGCATCAAGGTTTTACGCGTTTTGAAGCACGTTTGTGATCTTTTGGATCGCCCAGTCCAAGTCTTCCTTGGAAATCATTAACGGCGGTGCAAAACGGATCACGGTATCATGTGTTTCTTTGCATAAAAGCCCTTCGCCTTTCAGCTTTTCACAGTACGGGCGGGCCGCTTCTGTCAGTTCAACGCCGATAAACAGGCCGCGTCCGCGCACGTCTTTTATGATCGGGTTATCAATTTTCTCAAGCTCTTCTTTAAAATACCGGCCAAGCTGAAGGGAACGCTCTGCCAGCCCTTCTTCCTCAAGGACTTCAAGAGATGCGAGCGATACCGCGCAAGCGAGCGGGTTTCCGCCGAATGTCGAGCCGTGGGAACCCGGGTTAAACACGCCGAGAATGTCACGGTTCGCCGCGATGCACGAAATCGGGAAGACGCCCCCGCCGAGCGCTTTGCCTAAGATGAACATATCCGGTACGATATTTTCCCAGTCAACCGCGAATGTTTTCCCTGTGCGGCCGAGTCCCGTCTGAATTTCATCAGCGATCAGAAGCACATTTTCTTCCTTACAAATAGCGGCCGCTTCTTGTAAAAATCCTTCCGGCGGAATGACGATGCCCGCTTCTCCCTGAATCGGTTCGAATAAGAAAGCGGCTGTGTTCGGCGTGATCGCCCGGCGCAGCGCTTCTGCGTCTCCGTATGGAATTAATTTTATACCCGGAAGCATAGGTCCGAAACCGCGTTTATACTCATCTTCTGAAGAAAGGGATACCGCGAGCATCGTTCTGCCGTGGAAGTTGCCGATACACGCAATGATTTCCGCCTGATTATCCGCTACTCCTTTGACCTCATATGCCCAGCGTCTCGCCGCTTTGACAGCGGATTCAACGGCTTCCGCTCCCGTATTCATCGGCAGAATCATATCTTTTCCGGTCAGCTTGGCTGTTTTCTCATAAAACGGGCCGAGCTGATCGTTATGGAACGCGCGTGACGTCAAAGTGATTTTATCCGCCTGATCCTTCAGCGCCTGAATGATCTTCGGATGTCTGTGCCCCTGGTTCACCGCAGAATAAGCACTCAGCATATCCATATATTGATTGCCTTCAGGGTCTTTTACCCATACACCCTGCGCTTCGGAAATAACAATCGGCAGAGGATGATAATTGTTCGCGCCGTAATGTGAAGTTTGGCTGATAATTTCTTGAGATTTTGTGAAAGCTGACATAATCTGATTCCCCCTTGTTTTGTAATCATTCAACATTAGATCTTGCTTTCCCTTTTTATAAAGCAAGTTCCGTGCCAATCCGAAAAAACGGGATGTTTCGCCGGCATTCTTTCTTTTCCTGCAAAATATTCCGGCAGTTTGCGTGCAAACTTCAGCCAAGCGCAAAATTTTTTTGCGTTTCCCGCTGACAAAACAGGAGCAATCCGATTAGATTGCTCCTGTTCAACAATTATTTATTTAATTGTCTCTGATATACAATGTAAGAATATAGTAAAGATAATATGATACAGCCGATTGCCGCAATGAAAATGACTGACACTCTATATACCGGCGGCAAAAAGGCTGCAAGCATCATGAGTATGCCCGCTACGACAAAAATTTTCGAACTAACCCTGTGTGTATCCTTCCAAACTCTTTCACTGCTCAGCGTCCAAGGTGTTCTTATCCCTAAAAAGAAATTAGGCTTCACGATCTGAATGAAGTTTCCAAACACCATGAAAATGACTCCCACTATAAAGTTTCCTAAATAAGATATAGGGAGATCATATCCCAGGCCGGTCAAGATGGTCATCAGATTAATGACAAACAGAACCGCAAACATTGTATTAAATATAGCCATATATGGCCGGATAAATGTTTTGTAGTTATTTTTAGGATCAATCTTAGGGATGATAACCATTAAAATATATACAATAATCATGATGCCAATAAGCATCATCATCGCATCAGCTTTCGTTTGGTAATCATTTGCACTTCCGTTTAATCCCCAGTGTGTCGCCAAATTGTCCGGTAAAGATGAATAAGTGCAAACCCATGTGAAAACAGTTAAAACAATGATTCCTGCCGAAAAGAGATATTTTTTCATGATTCCCCGCCTTTCTTATTATCATGTTCTGAATCAGTCAGAGAAAAGAACCAGCCTATAAGATCCTGTAATACAGTGGTATTTAATGAATACATAATAAATTGGCCCTTCCTCTCATCGTGAACCAAATCAGTATTTTTCAATATGGTAAGGTGATGAGAAATACTGGGTTTTGACATGTCGAAGTGTTTCGCAATTTCACCAGCTGTCATGTCTTGTTTCTTTAATAAATCCAAAATTCTTCTCCTTGTAGGATCGGCCAGTGCTTTAAAAGCTTTATTCAAAAACTTTCCCCCTCTCATACGTACATGATTTAGATATTTAAGTATATATCTAAATATCAATCATTTCCCTAAAAAAGTCAATGGTTTTATTACCTCAATTTCCATTTATTTTTAAACATCGCCAAGCGCAAAATTTTTTTGCGTTTCCTGTTCGATTTATTTTAAAATAATGAATGTTAAGACGATTGAGAGGGGGAATTGACCTGCACACAACCAGCGAATTTTACACACTCGTGTTACAAAGCATTCTGGAAGAGATTGATGTCGGGCTGCATGTGGTGGACGAGAAGGGCAGCACCGTCATTTACAATAAGAAAATGATGCAGATTGAAGATATGGATGAACGGGACGTCCTGCATAAAAACCTGACTGATGTATTTATGTTTTCCAATCAGCAGGACAGCACGCTCGTTCAGGCCCTTCAAGAAGGCAAAACGATTAAAAATGTAAAGCAGAGCTATTTCAATAACAAAGGCCAGGAAATCACGACGATCAACCACACCTTCCCGATTGTGCAAAACGGCGAGATCAAGGGCGCCGTGGAAATCGCCAAGGACGTCACCAAGCTCGAACGGCTGATCAGGGAGAACATGCACAGGAAAGAACAGAACAGCTACACGTTTGACAGCATTCTCGGCAACAGCCCGGTCATTAGGGAAGTCATCGAAAACGCGAAACGGGCAACCCGTACGTCATCGTCCGTGCTTTTGGCCGGCGAGACGGGAACAGGCAAGGAACTGTTCGCCCAAAGCATTCACAACGGCAGCCAGCGCTCAGGGGCCCCGTTCATATCACAAAACTGCGCCGCCCTGCCGGACAGTCTGGTCGAAAGTATTTTATTCGGCACGAAAAAAGGCGCCTTTACCGGAGCCATCGACCAGCCCGGTTTATTTGAGCAGGCGCAGGGAGGCACCCTGCTCCTCGATGAGATCAACTCTCTCAATCTCAGCCTGCAGGCAAAACTGCTCCGCGCCCTTCAGGAAAAGAAAATCAGGCGCATCGGATCAGCTCAGGACAAACCGATTGACGTCCGTATCATCGCCACGATGAATGAAGACCCGATCACCGCCATTTCAGAAGAGCGGCTGCGCAAAGATTTATACTACCGCTTAAGCGTTGTCACGCTGATCATTCCCCCGCTCCGGGAGCGCAAGGAGGATATTCTGCCTCTGGCCGAAGTGTTTATCCAGAAAAACAACCACCTGTTCCAAATGCATGTCGATTCGATCAGTGACGATGTGCAGCAATTTTTCCTGGAATATGACTGGCCGGGCAACATCCGCGAGCTTGAACATATGATTGAAGGCGCCATGAACTTTATGACGGATGAAACGACGATTACGGCGGCCCACCTGCCTTACCAATACCGGATGAAAATCAAACCCGCTGACACGGAAAGCAAAGCCGCCGCAACCACCCAGCCCGGCACCGATTTAAAAGACAAAATGGAAAACTTCGAAAAATACATGATCGAAAAAACTCTGAGAAAACACGGCAATAACATATCCAAAACGGCAAACGAGCTCGGAATCAGCAGACAGAGCCTGCAATACCGCCTGAAAAAATTCGGTCTGGACCGGATGAAATGAATCCATACAAAAAAAGGCTGAGGTGCTCCTCAGCCTTTCGTTTATATCTGATTGGCAAGCCGCTCTCCGGTAAACCAAAAGTTCTCACTCACTGCCAATGTATGTTCCGTATTCTCGACTTGATGCCACCAATGGCGCGGCGCGTAAATGATTTCTCCCGCCTTTTGTCTGAAGCGGATCGGAGACGCCTTTTGCGCCAGCGGTTTTTGCTCTATGTCTTTTTCATCAAAGACATTGATATTTCCTTCGTACAAATACGGAGAGTCGTCCGGATGATAGAAGATCCATTCCTTCTCTCCGAAAATGACGCCGTTCCACGCGTGCGTGCTGTTAAAATCCTGATGCAGCGGCGTGCCTGTCTGCTTAGAACCGAGAAAGAACCATTTCCAGTCCCGTCCCGTTTCTTCATCCGCTCTCAATGTGTCTTTTGTAAAATACTCGGGTGCGGAATAGACAAGGTCTAAGTCATTTTGGTTCAGCTGCGTAAAATTCCAGTCACAGTACCATTTGTCATCATTCTGATCAATGTACTCGATATAGTTGGAAAGCTTTACTTGTTTAAACGTTTTGACCCCTTCGATATCTGATTTCCGGATGGTGACCATTCTGTCTCCATAGTGTTCGCCAATGTATTCAAGCGTCCACCGCCTGCATTCCCAGTGATCCATTGCCCCCGTCAAAATAAAAGGTTTCTTATCAGCATACTCGCTTACAAAAAGATCGTACGATAACTCATTGATTGTCAGTCTGTCAATGGTCATATCCATTCCCCTTTTATTCGGCAATCTGCCGTTTTTTGTTTGGCGTAACTGTATGGACCTGAAAAGATGGTGACGTTTTGATTCTCAAGCCAGAAAATCTTGTTGAACTTCTCCAGCAGGTTTCTGTCGTGAGAAACGCAGATGATGGTGCCTTGAAACTGCATCAGGCTGTTTTCGAGAATTTCCTGAGATTCAATATCCAAGTGGTTGGTCGGCTCATCCAGGATCAAAACATTCAGCTTTTTTCCATTAAGATGGACAGCTTCAGCCTGATTCTCTCACCGCCCGACAGGACGGAAAGTTTTTTAAAGACTGACGACCCGTAAAATCCGTACTTGGCCAGCATATTCCGGGCCATGCCCTCTTCAGTCAGCAGATTTTCTTTAAAGAATTGCAGAATCGTCTGACTCGAATCTCCGACGTGGCTCTTTTGATCAATGTAGCCTATTTTAAGATTTTCCCCTACTTTAATGGTGCCGTCCGACAGTTCTCTTTCCCCGATGATGCAGCGGATCAGCGTTGTTTTGCCGACGCCGTTTCTGCCGACGATGCCGATTCTGTCTTTATGCTTTATGCGCAGATTCACATTTTGATATAAAAGGGAAGATCCGTTGGCCACCTTTCCGTTTTCAATGAACACAATATCTTTTGAACCGGCGCCCGCTTCCTGAAATGCGTTTTTTAATTTTTGCTCCGTCCGGACCGGCTTATTGATCAGCTCGATCCTTTTCAGCGCCTTTTCCATATTATTCGCGCGTCTGTGCAGGCCGACAGACGGCGGATTCGAGCGGTTGGCCCAATCTCTCAGCTGGGCGATGGATTCCTTCATCTTCTGTATTTTTCTCTGCTGTTCTTCATATTTCTCAAACTGGGCGATGATGAATTCTTCCCGTTTTTTCAGGTATTCGCTGAAACCGTAAGGCCAAATCTTCACCTCAGTATCATCAATCTCGAGCACCTTCATCGCCGTTTGGTCGGCAAACGTTTTATCGTGGGTCGTAAACAGAATGGTTTTGTTCGATTTTTTAATAAACCCTTCAAGCCATTCAATCGCATGGACATCCAAATGGTTGGTCGGCTCGTCCAGCAGTATAATGTCGTCGTTGCGGATTAAAATTTCGGCAAGGCCGGCTTTTGTTTTTCGCCGCCGCTCAGCTTTGAGAACGGCTGATCCTTTAATTCGCTGAGGCTGAGCCCGTTGCATACCTCGTCAATCATCGCATGCATCTGGTAGCCGTTGTTCCGCTCAAATGTTTCCGTGTATTGACTGTACTTTTCCAATAAAGCAGTCAGCTCGTCATCACTCATCGGTTCCGAAAGCTTCAGCTCAATGGCCTTCATTTCCTTCTGGATCGCCGCGAGAGCTTCAAACGATTTTTCCAGATATTGATACAATGTCAGATCCTCATGGGGGTCAGCGATCTGCTTCAGCAAACCGACCTTCGCCCCTTTGTTGATCGCAATCGTTCCTTCATCCGCCTCAAGCTCCCCGGAAAGCACCCTGAACAGCGTGCTTTTGCCGGAACCGTTCGGCCCGGCCACAAGCACTTTTTCGCCTTCATTGATGAAGAAAGAAACTTGTTTGAAAATGGTATCTCCCGCTACATTTACCGTAAGATTATGAATATTCAGCAACTCACATCATCCCTTTGTCATTCTGGTTCAAAGCTCGACTTTATTCTGGATGGCGACGCTCGCTTTCAGTTTGTAAAAGCTGAGCATCATAAACAGCGACAATAAGATGGATAATACCCCGATTGCGGTCAGCAGCAAAGCTGAATCAAAATAGTCCGTTAAGAATCCGATAAACGGAAAGGCAATGAACATGAAGAGCGAGGTCATCAAACTGATAATGGACAGCAGCGTGGCTCTCGTTCTGGACGGAATCTCATTATTCACCACCTGACTGGATACGGGTTCTATCACATCATAGAGCGCGTTGATGACGACAAAAGCTGCAATCGTCACGTACAGGCTGCCCGAAGGTATAAACAGATAGGCCGCCCCGATGATGCAGAATGTCAGCAGAAGCACGCGCCTCGGCGTGAATTTTTCCGCCGGCTTTGAAGAAAAGATGGAGCACAGCGCCTGCAAGATGGACAGTCCCGCAAAAATAATGGATATATTGCGCACGGACAGCCCTTCCTGACTTAACAAATCTTGTCCGTACATATAAAAAACCGATGTAATCGCAAAGAAAACAGACAGTGACAGCACCAGATATTTAAAGGCTTTGTTCAGCCTGAAGAAATCTTTGACTTCTTTTAAGATGTCCCCGACCGTCTGCGTTTCGTGTTCACTGTTTTCAAATTTGATTTCCGTCAGCTGTGTAATGACCGCCATCGCAATCAGCTGAGTCACAATCCCGGCGATAAACACATACGACCATGATATTTCCTGCAAGTAGCCGCCGATGCCCATGGCGATCGCAAGACCAAGTATGACAAGTCCGTTATAATTTCCGATGGATTTGCCGTACCACTTTTCTTTCCCTTGTTCTTTCAGTGAATCAAACAAAAAGGCGTGATCCGTTCCTGATATAAACGTCAGCCCGATACCGTATATAATATGGGCGATGAAGAGGGCGATGAAGTTATGGAAGCTCAGGAACATCACCAAATAGACAATGACCATAAAATGGCCGAGCAAGAGCGATTTTTTTCTCCCGATTCTGTCCGAGATGACGCCGCTCGGCACTTCCGCCAGAAACATCGCCAAATTCAGGACCGATTGCAGGATGCCCACTAGAAACAATGAATAATTCATGCTTGTTAAATATAAAATCCAAATTCCCCGTTCGAAAAAGAAGTTTCCGAAAAAACCGGAGAAATAAAGCAAATTTCGATTCCGCAAATGAATACCCCTTTCCAGCTATCTGCATTTAACATCATGAACAGAAAGGAGCCCGTCAGTCTTTACACTAAAACCCTCTATACATGGATCTTGCAGATACAGACTTTTCCCAAAACAAATTGGGCAATAATGAGTTGTATTCTCGAATAACCCAAAAAGTTCCTTCTTTTTTTCAGATCCTATGGCATCAATGATCGTTTTTTTCTTCCCCGGATCGCTGATGTCGCGGATGAAATATTTGATATAGCTCAGCTCATGCATATAACCCGGCAGAAACAAATGGAGCTCAATATCAAACCCGCTTTTATCCATATGGTAATAATCATTGAAATGACTGACGCGGGAGACGGATACGTCCGCTCCGGCCCTCCGAAACAATTCAGCCAGCCTTTCAATGATCTCTCCGTTGGGATAATAATCGGCATAAACAATTCGGATCGGCTCTTCTTTTGTCAAAAGGGGCGGATCTTTCTGCGGTGTCCGTCCGCTTTCCCATATACCGATCAGTGAATCAGTCGGTGTGATGATATGCCCCAAATCGCCGGCCAGCTTTTGTTTATCAAAATAATGCTGAATGAAAGTTCTCAGCATGCCGTCCTTTACCTTGAAGGTAAATAACATCGGCAAATGATTTTCTTTAAAATCAGCATACTGCCGATACCTCATGTTGGAATGATGAAACTGGGTGTGGCAGGTTACATCGGTCTGATTCGCTTCGTACAGCCCGATGCTTTTTTCCAGATCATCATTCAAAATAAATTGGATGATCTGAACGGTGCGGTCATCCGCGGGCGTCATTTTATATTGCGGATTCCGCTCAAATTCCAGTCCCTTCTCAAACGTACGCTTGAATCGGTACGGGCCGTTTTCCGGCACATCGCCCCCGGCGGTCGCCGGAATCAGAAAGCTGCTCTGCAAAACGGCTTCTATTTCATCAGACGGCTCGTCCAAGGTGACTTCAAAGCGTTTTTCGCCCGTTACGTTCACCCCGAGCTGATCGGATGAGACGAGGCCTTTTACATACGGAACGGCCTGTTTTATGTTCAGGAAACTGCCGAGATGGGGACTTTGGTTTTCTTTTGTCAGATGATAGATGATCGTTTGAACCACACCCTCGGCGTCACCTAAATAGTCCGGGTGAATGTCCACCTGACAGGTGCGGCGATCTTTGCGGATGATTCGGCAGTTATAGCCGTCCTGCAGGCTTTCATACATAATGCTGCAAATCATCTTGCTTGTGTAATCCTGCGTATCTAATGGGTTCAAGCGTATCGGGCTTGTGTCGATTTCTATTTTCAGAGGGTCGCCCGGTTTTCTCGCCGTACGATGCATCGTCTTCATAAAGCGCTTTCCTTTTGAGATAGCTTCGTTTCTGTAATATGAAGGCCGTCAAAGTCCAAGCCGATGCGGGTATTCAGGGATTTCGGGCTTCCGCCTGCAAGGTATGTGATAATGTCATGAGACATAAACGAGGATATAATACCGTTTGTCGCTCCTAAAGAACCTTTGATCGGTTCATCGGGGTAACAGTTCAGAAGTCCGGCCGGCATGCTTTTTTCATAGGTGACGCCGGATTGATAGGATTCAGGCGTGAGCAGAGGCCCCCATTGGCCGCTGAAGCTGCCGACACCCCCGGTCATAAACGCGATATTCCGCTCCTTACAATACTGATAAACCCATTCAGAAATGTTATGGGGTTTGTCAGCGGCATTTATGACGATATCAATTTCGTACGGATCTAACACGCGCAGGTCCTGCGGCTGTGTCATTTCCTGATGGTAAAGTGCTGCGTCCGCATGGGGATTGATACCCGCGATATAATCTCTGCATTCTGAGATCTTTAATTTGCCTACAGAAGATTGAGTATAGACGAATTGTCTGTTCAGGTTATGTACTGATACGGCATCGAAATCAATGAGAATAAAATGCTGCATGCCCGCCGCCAAAAGGTTTTGAAGAATGATCGTTCCGACGCCCCCCAGACCCACGATCGCTGCCCTGCTGCCGTCTAATCTGTTTTGGATCAGATTGGGGTTTTGGTTGTATTTCTCAAAATGGTACAGCTGCTTTTCAGTGATGCAGCCTTCACGGCCGTTTTGCCATGGCTCTATTAAAGCATCCAATTTCATTAACGCATCGAAAAACCGGTTTCCCGCTTCCTCTCCCAGAAGATCAGAAAGCTCTTGTTTTTCACAGCCGGTGATCAGCCGTTCAACCGCCTCTTTGATCTCACTCGTATGCGCAAGCTTAATCGCCTTTCGATATTGAATGATAATATGCGCCGTGTAGGTCAGCACCTGCACGCTGTCTTTAAACTTCCAGCGCTTACAGTCCGTTGACATCATGACATACCCCCTGAAAGATAATAACTCCCCAATGAGGGGAGTCACGGCTTTACTAGCAACGCTGCACCAAGCTTGCTGTTTCTGTATCAAGATCAAGTTCTTCAATCTTCATCAGTACACCCCCTTTTCCAATAACTAGATATTATCATCATTATTGGAAAAAGACAAGTTATTTTTTGAAAATTTAGAATTTACATATAAATTGTGATACATCTTCCGGCATCCCGGTCTATCCCGGCAGCCGGATGATGAACACGGAGCCTTTTCCCTGCTCACTTTTCACTTCAATTGTTCCGTTATGGCTGTCAATAATGGTTTTTGTAATGGCAAGACCCAGCTCCGCGCCGCCGGATTGACGGGATCGGGAGGTTTCCGCCCTGTAAAACCGGTCAAACACATGAGGCACATGCTCCGGAGCGATTCCCGTTCCGTTATCCGCAATCATAAGCATGATTCCTCCGTCTTTCTGCAGGGAGACGGTGATGACACCCGTGTCTTCATCCGTATGCTGCACCGCATTGTAAAAGAGATTGAGAATGGCCTGCTTCATTTTGTTTTTGTCAAAAACAGCTTCTATCTTTTGATCGACAAAGAACTCGAGTTTCCGGTTTCTCGCGAGCTGCTTCAGCTCAGCCTCCATTTCCAAAATGACGTCTCCCAATGCGCCTTTTTTCATTTCAAAGCTCGGCTCCCGGTCAATCTTCGCGAGAAACAAAAGATCCTCTATCAGCTTATTCGCCCTGGCGGATTCCGCGTACATGCTTTGAAGCGCTTTTTCTCTCTGCTCCGGCTTTTCCGCCGCTCCGCGCATTAAAATTTCGATAAAGCCGTGAATGGAGGTAAGCGGCGTTCTCAGCTCATGTGATGCGTCTGATACAAACTGCCGGATGCGCTCCTTCGCTTCTTTTTCCGCCTGAAACGCGGTTTCAATCCGTTCCAGCATCTGATTGATGGAGATGCCCAATGACTCAATTTCGGCCTGCTTCCTATCAATCGGCAGCCGTTTATCGAGACTGCCGGCATGAATGTCACCCATCATATGCACAATGCGGGACAGCGGCTTGAGTGTGAGCCGGATCACCGGCAAAAAACAAACAGTCCGATGACCAAAGCCGCAAAGGAAAGCATCGCGAAAATGCTGATCTGGCGGAAAAGCGAATCATTCAGCGGCTGGGTCAGCGTGCTCATTTGCACAACTCCCGCCTGACTTCTGTCAACGGAAATCGCCTGAAACACGACGATGATTTCCTCACCCGCCTTATTGTGAGCCACCTGATAGTGAAGCGCCATTGTATCTGTCAGCGCATCCCGATACACGTGTTTCGGAAAAGAAGGAGCGGCCCCCGCGTGCGGGTCTTCTGATAAAACTGACATCTTGTATGATTGATTGATAAAAGCAACCGTCACCCCGGGGTAAATCACATTCGGATGAGCGGGTGTTTCGGAACGGACAAGGGTTTTGATTGACTTCCATACGCTTTGATCCATTGAATTGATATCACTCTGAATGCTGATCGCCTGATTTTCATACATCGTCCGTTTCATCAACATGTACTGTGTGCCGCCGATGAAACATAACAGCAAGGTCAAAATCGCCAATGATCTGAACAGGAGCTGGAACCGGAGGGTTCTGTACAGCCGTTTCATGCCAGGTTCACCCTGTACCCGGCGCCCCGAACCGTGCGAATCACCTTGTGTTCTTTGTCCTTCAGCTTTTCGCGCAAAGAACGGATGTATGCCTCGAGGATATTGTCTTCCCCGAGGACCGTTCCGTGATGAAGCCCCATCGTTAAAGAATCAATGAGTGCAGACTCGCCGTCTGCACTCAGCAGCTTGATGCCTTTCAACTTATCCATGATGCAGTCTCTCCTTAGATGTATCAGCCTGTGTTTATTTTTTCGCTTCCCCTTCTATTATTCGCTTTTATCTGAAACAAAACGGAAGCTAAGCTGAATTGGTGAAAGTAAACGCTCAAAACGGAACTATCTGCAAATCATAATCAATAAGCTGCCGCTTCAATTCAGCACCAGTCTGTTTCAATCACAAAGTTCTAAGGTCATGTCTGCCTTTTTCTAAACATACCCATTTTCAACTGAACGTGTTGAGACCCGCGTTCAGTTCTTTTTTATGGCTTCTGAAAAAAGGCATAAAAAAAGCGCCCCCGAAAAAGGACGTTTGATATGACGTGTTTCGTTTTCTTAAATTCTGCATTCTAAAATAATTCTTCCTTCACATTCACCCTCGATTTCATTCAATACGATGATCACATCAGCCGTTTTCATATGTTTCACCTCCCCGCTTCACAATAGTATAATATTAACAAATAAATCAATAAGAAACAGCCCGGATGTCCGGGCTGCTTTTTTATTTCTGTAATCGATCCGCTTCTGTCAGTTTGACTTCCGCTGTTTTTTCTTTCCCGAACGGTAGAATGTGATGTTCACACGGTCGCCGATCTTTTTGCGATACAGGCGCTCACGGAGATCCACAACGTCATTGACCTTATGTCCGTCGAACCCGGTAATCACGTCGAGCTTTTTCAAACCCGCTTTTCCGGCCGGTGAAAACGCGTCGACACCCATAATGACCGCCCCGGTTTTAACGCCTTTCGGGAGTTTCAGCGTCTGGCTCCAATGGTAGCTCGCAATATCCGTTAAGGATTTCATCTCAATACCGAGGAAAGGCCGTCGGACTTCTCCGTATTTTTCTAAATCCTGAATAACGGGAATGACAAGCTTTGACGGAATGGACAGGCCGATTCCTTCAACGGCGGATTCAGCGATCTTCATTGAGTTGATGCCGACCACCTTGCCCGATATATTCATCAAAGCGCCGCCGCTGTTGCCGGGATTAATCGCGGCGTCGGTCTGCAGCACTTCGGCATTCCAATCCGGATGTCCGTCGCCGTTTGAGTCAACGGGCACCGCTCTTTCCGTGCCTGAAATGATCCCCTGTGTCACTGATCCCGCAAATTCAAGTCCGAGCGGATTTCCGATCGCAATGACCGGTTCTCCGACTTTGACTTGATCAGAATTGCCGAACTGGGCGGCCGATTTGATTTTATCAGACTTCACCTTCAGTACCGCGAGATCCATCAGACGGTCGCTCCCGATCAGCTCAGCAGGCACGCGCGAGCCATCCTTCAGGCTGATCTCAATCTCAGTCGCACCTTCAATGACATGGTGATTGGTTACGATATAAGATGTGTTTCCGTTCTTTTTGTAAATGACGCCCGAACCGCTTCCCGCTTCGCCGCCCTCTCCCCAAATATCGGTCTTTTGGATATTGAGAACGCCGACTACCGAATCCGATACACGGCTGACCATATTCGTGACAGCGTCATTGACATTTACGTTGACTGTTTTCACCTGTTCGCTGCCGAGACGCTGGCTGGTGCTTTTGCTGCTGTCTCCATGGTCTCCGCCTGTCCAGTACGGCAGCAGGAAAGCCATGAGCGCGGCCCCGACGATGACGCCGATCAGACTTGATAGAAAGTATCCTCTCTTGCTGCGGCGGGGCTGTTCGGAGGCGTACTGTTCATCATCGCGATTATAATCCACCCTATCTCAAATCCTTTCAAGAGTACTCGATTTGCTTATAGTGTGGGTCAGATCGCGGATTAATAATCATGATTCATTTGGAAAAATTACACGGCGCACAGCGGCGTCGGAATTTTCGGATCGGTATCAAATAACTGAAATGTTTCCCCGGCGACAAATCCTTTCGCAGCCAATGTCTGCTGCACGGACATTCTCGCCAGTTCCTTCATATTGTTGTCTTGGCTCAGATGCGCCAAATAGATGCGCGATGTGCCGTCGCCGATGACATCAGTCATGGCGAGCGCCGCATCTTCATTCGAGACGTGGCCGACATCGCTTAAAATCCGCCGCTTAATGCTCCAAGGGTATCTGCCCATTTGCAGCATGCCGACGTCATGGTTGCTTTCAAATACAAACACATTGGCCGAACGGATGATGCCTTTCATTCTGTCGCTCACATATCCGGTGTCCGTCATCAGCGCGAGCTTTCTGCCTTGGTAGTGGAAAACATAAAACATCGGCTCGGCCGCGTCATGAGAGACGCCGAATGACTCAACATCAAGCCCGCCGAAAGATTTCACGCTTTCCATCGGGAACAAAAACTTTTGTCCGGTATCCAGCTTGCCGATCTGATTCTCCATCGCTTTCCACGTCTTTTCATTGGCGTAGACGGGTAGACCGTACTTTCTCGCAATGACGCCGAGCCCTTTAATATGGTCGCTGTGCTCGTGAGTGACAAAGATGCCGTCGACGTCGTCTATCTTACGGCCGATTCTCTCCATCAGCCCGTCCATCGCTTTACCGCTCAGGCCGGCATCCACCAGAAAAGAGTGCTCCTCTGTCTCCAGATAAAACGCGTTTCCGGTACTCCCGCTCGCAAGCACGCTAAATTGCAAGCCCATTGTGTCTCACTCCATTATTTATTTTGATTGTTATCAATGACTGTGCTTTCCAATGCATTCACAGTGTACGTTTGCTGTGTCTTTTTCTTCGTCCCTTTTGACTTATCTTCAATTGTAATTCTCCATACCGGCGCCAGCACCTGCGTACTTGTCAGCGGGTATTGGGCAATATAGCCGAACTTGACGCTTTTAACGGCGCAATTCGCTTTTAAGTAATTTTGAGAATACAATAATTCGACCGCATCAAGCTCAGGAATCAGGCTCTCCGTCTGGATTCGCTTGAATGACTCCAGCATGGTCTGCTCGTAAGATACGACCTGGTTTTTATCGTTCAGATGCAGAATCACCTGTCCGATCGCATCCGTGGACGAGTCAAAATCCTGATAAATAAACTGTCCGTCATACGTCTGGTAAAAAATGATCTGTTTTTGATCCTTGTCGACTTTCCACAGTTTATATTTTTCACCGCCGGTTACTTTAGAGCTGACGAGCGATTCCGCATCCTCCTGCGGTTTTTGCTTCGATAAACCGACCGGATCGGTAAATTTCATTTTCAGCGTTGTGACCTTGTGATCATCCGCCGGCATTTCCATTAACGGCTTTTGATCCTTCAAAGCATCAATATCTTCAGCGGTAAATACTTTTTGGCCCGCCGTCAGCCGGTAGCCCGTCGCGGAATCAGAAGACAGGTTGCCAAATGTGATATGATCCATCTCCATGTCTTTTTCCACGTTTGAATTTTTAATCACTTCGTATTCACTGCTCGAGCGTTTTTCAAAAAACTGATAGCCGAGAAAAATATCGAGGATGAGGAAGGCAATGATGAAGATCGTTTTTGTCTTATTCCACTCCATTATCGTCCTCCTCCTTCCCCAGCAGATCTTTCGTAATCGGGACGATCTTCCCGTTGATTTTCATACTCCAGACGGGTTCCAGTTCAACGAGATCATTCGTTGACGAAGAGACCATTTGATAGGACAGGAAGATCTGGTCGATTTTGTTCACGTCGTATTTATCCTGCTGCTCCAGCAGAGACACAACCTCATTGCCGTTCATCATTTTTACGTCTTTTGTTTTAATCGGATTCGGCCCGAGAACATAGTTCGGCCGCTTGTAGCTGAGAACCTCGTCATTGGCCCATTGCAGGGTCAAAACAGGTCCGGATCCGAAAGGCTTAGACGTGCTGTTGATCACAGGCATTTGGTCTTTAAACATGTAGAAACTCAGCTGCTGGTTATCACTCACATTGAAAAATTGATAATGATCCGTCCAGCTTCCCGTATCCTCTAAATATTTATAGCTTTTCTTAATCAGCTCACCCGTTTGGTAAGAAGCGCTTTGTGCCAGGTTCCGATGCTGGAATTGAATCTGCCGCTGTGTCGAATTGATTTCCAGACGGCTGATTCCGTCAGTCAGCACATTCCGATTGTAATTCGGGTCCTCTCTGACCGTGCTCGGATCATTAAAAAGCGTCTGCTTAAACAGGTTCGTCTTAATGGTTTCAGTGATAAATTCTTTTTCCTTCATATTAAACCGCGCATTCGGCATGAGAAATTCTTTGCTTTTTCCGACCGAATAGAGGTGGTATAACGGCATACTCGACTTTTTGCTGTACAGCTCATTCATCAGATTGCGGTAATTCGCCGATTCCACAGTCACTTCCAAAATCAGCTGCTTGCTGTATGAGACCATGTAAATCTTCTTATTCGTCTTATTCTCATTAAACGGAATGACAATATGGTCAAATGAGCTGTATTCCATTGACGGATTCGACCATTTAAACATCGATTGGAAGAAATCAATCGGAATGGTGTCATTGAATTGCAGATCGAGCTTTGCCGAATTGCCGTTTCTGCCGTAAAGCCAATTTTTAAAACCGAGCTTGTCGTATTGATCGGAAATATCCTTCATCCCTTTTACTTCCCATTGCGGCAAATCCGCCCACAGGTCATTAAAGAGCGTCTCATCATCCACTTTATAATGAGAGCCGTTTGTATGAATAAACATATCCCGGGGTTTTACCGTTTGCGACACTTTTTGGCTCGTTTTATCAATTTTATGCTTTTCCCGGACAGTCGATTTGGTTGAGGCCGTGCCTTCTGAAAAATTGGGCTGGAATGTCCAAATTCCCCATGTTAAAACAAGACTAATGACGACCAGCACTGACAGTATGACTGTTTTTATATTTTCACGCCTCATCCCAATCATCCTCTTGCTCTTCTTTATATGGAAGAGTAAATGTAATCTTCGTTCCTTTGCCTTCTACACTGTCGGCCCAAATGTCTCCGCCGTGCGCCTGAACCATCTCTTTTGCAATCGCAAGGCCGAGCCCGGTGCCGCCGAGTTTTCTCGTGCGCGCTTTATCCACTCTGTAGAAACGGTCAAAGACTTTTTCCACATCTTTTTTCGGAATGCCGATACCTTCATCTTTTACGCTGATATAAAGCAGCTCTTCTTTCTCGTTCACATCGACTGAGAAAGTGACATGCCCGCCTTCCGGTGAGTATTTCAGTGCGTTAGAAATGATATTATCGAGAACCTGCGTCACTTTATCCTGATCAATCTCCACGTACAGATTTCTGTCCGGAAGCTCGCGGATAAATTCGACATGCTGTTCTTTCGTCATTTCAAAACGATCGATAATCAGTGACATAAAGCGGATCATATGAATCCACTCCCGATTAAACTGATAATCTTTGCTGTCGAATTTAGAAAGCTGAAGCAGGTCGTTCACCAATCTGATCATGCGCTCAGTCTCATTTTGGGTCACCATTAAGAAACGCGGAGCGATATCTTTGTTTTCCCACGCGCCTTCCGCAAGCGCCTCTAAATAGCTTCGCATGGTCGTCAGCGGTGTCCGCAGCTCATGAGACACGTTGGCAACGAACTCTCTGCGTTCCCGATCGAGTTTTTCCTGTTCGGTGACATCATAAAGAACCGCGATTAAACCGTCGATTTTTCCGTGCTCTCTCTGAATAACGGAAAAATTCACCCGCAGTACAGTCGTTTCATCGTCACGTTCGATCTCCAGCAGCATTGAATCCTGCTGTTCTACTAAATCCTCAAATGTAAAGTTCTCTTTTATGCCCAATAAAGACGTAATCGGCATCTCTAAAGCCGTTTCACGTGAAACATTCAGCAGCTCAAGCGCAGGGCTGTTTAAAAGAATAATAGCCCCGTTGCGATTCGTAGCGATGACACCGTCCGTCATATACGCGATAACGGAAGAAAGCTTTCTTCTCTCCCCTTCCGTCATGGCTTGGGCATCTTCAAGCTCTCTCGTCAGATGGTTGAACGTCGTTGCGAGCTGACCGATTTCATCATGCCCGTATTTCCGCACCTTTCTGGAGAAATTCCCTTTTGCCAGTTCCATCGCCTGCTTCCGCATATCCGACAGCGGATGGGTGATGGTGCGGGCGAGAAAAATACCGAGAAGGGCCGTCAGAACAAGGGCTAATCCTGTTCCTGAAGCAAGAATCGAGTTGACGGTTTTCATCTGGTTAAAGGTATCTTCCATACTGGCCACGACATAAATCGCGCCGACAACTTCCTGATTCTCTGTGACGACAGGTTTTGCTGAAATCAGCACTCTGTTTTTGCTTTTAGGATCATAATATTTTTTTGAATAGGCCTGTTTTGTTGAAAAAATCCGTTTAAAAATCGGGTCAGTCGTCTGTTTCCCCGCTATTTCCTCGCCATAAGGCCTCGAAGAACCGACGACCTCATAGCTTTTATCAACAAATGTAATCTCCCGTATTTCATTGTTTTTCGTAAAATCATTCAAAATCCGTTTGACGTCATCTTTAATGACGGTGCTGTCATTATCTCCTTTATATTCCTGCTCAATATAATAAGATAGATTGTCAATCCGCTGATTTAACGATAATTCATAGGACTTGAGAAGAGAATTCTCCACCTGTTTCACAAAGTACACGCCGATAATCTGCATGGCGATGATAATGAGAAGCACATAGATCAGCGTGATCTTAAACTGAATCGACCGAAAAAACCAACCTTATTCATCGCCGGTTAGTCCTGTTCAGGATTTCTCAAGTAATAACCGACACCCCGTCTTGTGACGATCCAGTTCGGATGGCTCGGATTATCCTCGATTTTCTCACGGAGACGGCGCACTGTTACATCCACCGTTCTCACGTCACCGAAATAGTCATAGCCCCACACAGTCTGCAACAGATGCTCACGCGTCATAACCTGTCCGATATGTTTGGCTAAGTAATGAAGCAATTCAAACTCACGATGAGTCAGCTCGATCGTTTCTTCTCTTTTTGATACGACATAAGCGTCAGGGAAGATGACGAGAGAACCGATATGAATGTCATTAGAAGCTGATTCTTCCTCAGCCGGCGCAACCGTAAGCTGGCGGCGCAGGTTCGCTTTGACGCGGGCCAGAAGCTCACGCGTGCTGAAAGGCTTCGTGACATAGTCATCCGCTCCGATTTCAAGCCCGATGACCTTGTCAATCTCCGAGTCTTTTGCCGTCAGCATAATAATCGGCATATCATATTTTTTCCGGACTTCCCGGCACACTTCAACTCCGTCTTTATTCGGAAGCATAATATCTAAAAGAATTAAATCAGGCTGAAGCTCCTCCACCATTTCCACGGCTTCGTTTCCGTCGTACGCACAATGCACGTCATAGCCTTCTTTTCTTAAATTAAACTCTAATATATCTGCAATCGGTTTTTCATCATCGACTACAAGGATTTTCTTATCCATCATCTTGATTTTCCTCCTGCCAGAATGACTTCATTTCATCTATTGATGTTTCATGATGATCACAATTCGGATCATGAAAAACGTTCCCCGTCTATTATAACGGTTTCAGGTCAAAAGATAAAAAAATTAAAGAGAACAGCGCAAAAACGTATTGAACTGCCATCCTTTTGTCATGTTTTTTATTTTCTTTTAAAAAATAATATTTTTTTGAAACCTCACGAAAAAAAACGCCGTCTAGTGTTTGACGTCTTCTTCTGGGCCGGCTGAAAAGCCGGCTCTCCCTTTTTTATAACAAAAGAAAAAACGCACCTACTATTGCAGATGCGTTTGGGTAAGTGGCTCGGGACGGAATCGAACCGCCGACACACGGATTTTCAGTCCGTTGCTCTACCAACTGAGCTACCGAGCCAGATGTTTCTTTTCTATACTATAAAGTAAAGTAAAATGGCGGTCCGGACGGGACTCGAACCCGCGACCTCCTGCGTGACAGGCAGGCATTCTAACCAACTGAACTACCGGACCTTACAGTAATTTGTCCGGAGAACCGTATCGTGGCGGCCCTCCGAGGACAAATAAGGAGTTAGCAATAACGCTAAAGTAAATCAATGACCCGTACGGGATTCGAACCCGTGTTACCGCCGTGAAAGGGCGGTGTCTTAACCGCTTGACCAACGGGCCATAAAAAGTGGTGAGCCATGAAGGACTCGAACCTTCGACCCTCTGATTAAAAGTCAGATGCTCTACCAACTGAGCTAATGGCTCTTGATGTGTCGGATTATGTATCATAGAGCATTCAGACAAAAGCTTTCTTGCAGTACTCTATTGAAGCTGTTCCGTAACAACGAGATTTATAATATCATAGAACATTCGAAAGTGGCAACTACTTTTTTGAAAAAAATCTATTATTTTTTCCTACATAAAAAACAAGCCTCCGTGACCGGAGGCTTGTTTGCTGCAAATTCTTAGTTAGCGCGGTATACGCTGCGGATGACGTTCGTTTGTGAACGGTCGGGACCGACAGAGAAAATAGAAAGCGGAATACCTGTCAGCTGAGATACGCGTTCCAGATAATGGCGCGCATTTTCAGGAAGATCGCTCAATGTTTTTGCGCCTGTGATATCTTCCGTCCAGCCAGGCATTTCTTCATATACCGGTTCACACTCTGCGAGAGCTTTCAGACTTGCCGGGAATTCTTCAATCACTTCACCTTTGTAGCGGTAAGCGACACAGATTTTCAATGTTTCAATGCCAGTCAGCACATCGATTGAGTTCAGAGAAAGATCTGTGATTCCGCTGACGCGGCGGGCATGGCGGACAACAACGCTGTCAAACCAGCCGACACGGCGCGGACGGCCTGTTGTTGTGCCGTATTCGCGTCCGACTTCACGGATTTGATCTCCGATTTCATCTTTCAGCTCAGTCGGGAAAGGACCGTCACCGACACGGGTTGTGTACGCTTTCGATACACCGACGACGTGCTGGATTTTTGTCGGGCCTACGCCTGAACCGATCGTCACCCCTCCGGCGACCGGGTTGGATGAAGTGACAAACGGGTATGTCCCTTGGTCGATATCAAGCATAACCCCTTGAGCGCCTTCAAATAAAACGCGGCGGCCTTCATCCAGCGCGTCATTCAGAACGACGGATGTATCGCATACATACTTTTTAATCTGCTGGCCGTATTCATAATACTCATCCAGAATATCTTCAATTTTGAAGCCTTCCGTTTCATACATTTTTTCCAGCAGACGGTTTTTCTCTTCAAGGTTCCGTTCAAGCTTTTCTGCAAACACGTCACGATCTAGCAGGTCTGCGATCCGGATGCCGATCCGCGCCGCTTTGTCCATATAAGCAGGTCCGATGCCTTTTTTCGTTGTGCCGATCTTGTTGGCCCCTTTGCGTTCTTCCTCTACTTCATCCAGTTTCAGATGGTATGGAAGAATGACGTGGGCTCTGTTGCTGATTCTCAAGTTATCTGTGCTCACATTGCGTTCATGAAGATACGCAAGCTCCGTTACGAGCGCTTTCGGATCAACAACCATTCCGTTCCCGATGACACACGCTTTTTCTTTATAAAAAATTCCTGATGGGATTAAATGAAGCTTGTACGTGACGCCATCAAACTTGATGGTATGTCCTGCATTGTTTCCGCCTTGATAACGTGCGATCACTTCTGCATTTTCTGATAGGAAATCTGTAATTTTACCTTTTCCTTCATCGCCCCACTGCGTACCTACTACGACTACTGAAGACATATATCCGTGCACCTCCGTTAACCTTTCAAAACGATATCTCATTCAAACAAATTAAGTGTATCAGTGCCGAAACAGAAAGTCAATCGTAAATCCGAACGTTTAAATCTTATTATTCTGTATTTGTTCGCCTTAAACCTGATTAAAAGCGTTTTCTCTTTCATTTGCTATCTATTACTCCCGAAACTTTCATACTTTAACATGAAAAAGAACCCGTATCCCAGGTTCTTCAGACAGTCATTTATATTCCGCTTGTATTCATCAGGACGATCCGCCAGCCGTCAGGATCTTCGATGGTCACGCCTTTTTCTTCCCAGTACGGATTTTCGGATTCTTTCTCCTCATATCCCATCTGCTTTAATTTCGTGCTGATGCGAATGACCTCCTGCTGATCAGGGATGTAAAAGACAAGCAGGCTGTCGCCGTGCGGAACGGGCGCCGGCTGAAACGAGCCGGTTTCTTCGGTGAATTCTAAGTGATATTGCGTATGGGGCAGACCGAACATGACGCCGCTGTAGCCCTCATGTCCGGAAAAACTGCCGATTCTCTTCAATCCGAGGCCTTCTTCATAAAACCTGATGATTTCTTTGAGCTGTCCGGTCGGCCGGGCAATCCGGATTTGCGCCGCTTGAAATTGCGGAAATTCAATTGTCATCATCATCCCTCCCTTAATGCCATTGTATAAAAGCGCTTTCTTTTTTTCGTCTGCCGAACGGACGGCATTCTCTCATTCTTTCGGATGAAAAAAAGCCTCAAGACATTGCTTGAGGCTTTACGCACCTGCCGGAACACCGCCGTCATCAAAGCGCCTTTCCAGGTTTACGAACTTATTGTATTCTTTCACAAAAGCCAGTGAGACGGTGCCCACCGGGCCGTTACGCTGTTTGGCAATAATGATTTCGATGATGTTTTTGTTTTCGGATTCTTTATCATAGTAATCATCACGATACAGGAAGGCGACGATGTCGGCATCCTGCTCAATACTTCCCGACTCACGGATATCTGACATCATCGGACGTTTATCCTGCCGCTGCTCAACACCCCGGGAGAGCTGAGACAGGGCGATGACCGGGACTTCGAGCTCCCGCGCCAGCGCTTTTAGCGCCCGTGAAATTTCCGATACCTCTTGCTGACGGTTGTCGCTCGAACGGCCGCTTCCCTGAATGAGCTGCAGGTAGTCAATTAAAATCATGCCCAATCCGTTCTCCTGCTTCAGCCTGCGGCATTTTGAACGGATTTCGCTGACGCGGATGCCGGGGGTGTCATCTATAAAGATACCGCTGTTTGACAGGCTTCCCATCGCCATCGTCAGCTTGCCCCAATCTTCTTCCGTCAGATTACCCGTTCTGAGATTTTGGGCGTTAATATTCCCTTCAGCGCAGAGCATACGCATGACAAGCTGCTCGGCACCCATCTCAAGACTGAATATCGCGACGCTCTCATCCGTTTTGGTGGCCACGTTTTGCGCAATATTTAAGGCAAACGCCGTTTTTCCCACAGACGGACGGGCTGCGACAATGATCAAATCATTCCGCTGAAAACCCGCCGTCATCCGGTCAAGCTCGATAAAGCCGGTCGGAATCCCGGTAATATCGCCTTTCCGGTTGTGAAGCTGCTCAATGTTGTCGTATGTTTGCACAAGCACGTCTTTAATATTTTGGAAGGCGCCCGAATTTTTTCGCTGCGCGACCTCCATAATCGTTTTTTCCGCATCGCTTAATAAATCTTCAACTTCATCCTCGCGCGTATACCCGTCTTGGGCGATTGAGGTCGCCGTTCTGATTAAACGGCGGAGAATGGATTTTTCCTCAACGATTTTCGCGTAATATTCTATATTAGCCGCTGTCGGAACGGAATTCGCGATATCCGTCAGGTAAGAAACGCCGCCCACCTCTTCTAACAAATCGGTATTCGCAAGCTCTGACGTTACCGTGACCAAATCAACCGGTTCACCGCGGTCTCCGAGCACGAGCATGGCATTGTAAATTTTTTGATGTGACATTCTGTAGAAATCATCCGGAATCAACACTTCAGAAGCCAGTGTCAACGCAGACGGCTGTAAAAAAACAGCACCTAACACGGCCTGCTCAGCTTCTATGTTTTGCGGCGGCAGCCGATCATTCAGAAGGTCTGTCATGCTAAGCACCGTCCTCTCCTTAAAAATATCCAAACTCCATTTTACCATTTCTCATGAAAAAGAATAGAAAAATATCACTTTCCCTGTATTTGGAGGAGAGGGTTATGTGTTTTGCCGTTCCGAATGCCGGGAAACAAGTAAATAAATCGAAACCGGGAGGTAAGAAGGATGAAAACATATGCTGTAACACCCAGTGTTGATGCGGACGGATGGTTTGTGAAGGTGGAAAATGTGGCGCCGACGGCTCTTTATACATCAAAGGACGCGGCGATCGAGAAAGCGGAGCAGACGGCGAAAGAGAACAGCCCGTCTAAGCTTGTCATTTATGATCAGCATAAAAACATTGAAGAAGAACGGTCCTTTTAAGAAAAGCCTTCGCCCGAGCGAGGGCTTTTCCTTATTCGATGAAACGGATGTGCAGCACCGTCTGCGCCATGAGATCGGCCGTTTTTTGATACAGCTCCCATTCTTCACAGGCGGCGAATACTTTCATCATGTCCTGCAATGTCTGTTTCAGTATGATAAATTCGTCAATTGTCCGCAGTTCTGCGGCTTTTTTCTGATAATCAGCCAGCTTCAGCTGTAATAACATCAATGGCGATTGCATAAAAAACCTCCCCCATTCTGTTATAAAGCCCCGCTTTTCAAACCTCCATTCCTTTGTCATATCCTCTTACGATAGATTTCTGATTTTAGTACAATAAAGAAACGGAAGGAGTGATCACATGAAACCGCTGCAAATTTCCGCCGAAACGGCGCAAAAGCTCGCAGAATCACTGAATATGCCGCTTGAGAGAATCATGCACATGCCTCAGCACATTCTGCTTGCCAAATTAGCTGAAATCCAAAAAGAGAACGATCACAAATAAAGGCCGCTCTCTCATATATATGTGCGGGAGGCGGAAGCGATGGCTTTCCGCCTCTTTTTTCCGTGAAGAAAATTTCGGTAAAACCGTCTCACAGCTGAAAAAACTTGTTGACGAAGGAAAAATGAACTATTACTTATTATCCGGCAACAATTCAGGCAACACAAAGCTTGTCTCATGGATTAAAAAGAACGGCACAAAAATCTCAGCTGACCGATACAGCACCGGAAAAACAAGCTCAGCCCGGCGAGGAATGCCAGGCGGCCCGGGCGGACAAAGTCAGCAGACTCTGTATGAGATGAAAAAACAGCTCGGAAAGAAGCTGGATAGTTAAACGCCGGCCTCTTTATTCTGCTCATGAAGCACCTGCCATGCGGCGCCGGTATCATTCAGAAAAATGATTGATAAATCCTTTCTATTTTTGAAACCATCAGTTCCTGACGCAGATGCCGGCCGGCATAGGAGCGCGCTTCTTTTCCAAGCCGTTCCCTGAGAGACTGATCCGTAATCAGCATTACGAGGGCATCAGCAAGTTCGCGGCTGTTGCCGGGCTGACAGATAAGCCCTGTGTCCTCATGCCGGATCATCTCAGGGATTCCTCCGCAGTCAGTTGCGACAATGGCTTGACCTGAGAACATCGCTTCGATGATCGCTATGGGGAAATTATCATTCAATGTCGGCAGGACAAATATAGATGATTCAGCCAAAAGCGCCGGCACATCATGCCGTTTTCCGAGGAAAAACACATTTGAGAGGCCCAGTTTCCGTCTCTTCTCTTCCAGAAACTCTCTCATGTTTCCGTCTCCGATGATCCATATATCAACTCCGGATAAATGGTGCCGGATGCGGGCGAGAGCGTCCAGCAGCACATCATGTCCTTTTCGCTCGGTCAGACGGGAAACGCACGCAATCACGAGCTTTTCAGCACGTTTTGGCTCAGGGGCATCCTGAATGTGAATACCGGTATGAACAGTCGTCAGCTGAGCCTCCTTCGCTCCGTACTCCAGCAAGGGCTCGTGAAAGGAGTCGCTGATTGTAATGATTTTATCCGAAGCCCGAATACCCTGCCTTTCTATTTCACTGAAATATGCCTCTTCTATTGAACCCTTTTGGATTTTATGAAACTTCATCCGGCTTTTCGTAAAATGTCCGTGCGGCGTGAAAAAAAGCGGACGCCGATACGTTTGATTAAGGTATCCCAGCAAAAATACTGCAAATAAATCCTGCGCGTGAAACAGGTCATATTGTTCTAAGTCTTTCTCCTTCAAAAATCTTTGAAAGACATGTAAATAGCTGAGATTCTTCACAAACTTTTCGTTTGCGGCGCCGTATCTGCCAACAAGAAACGCTCTGATCTCGTCAGCGGCCCGCGGGATATCTTCCTGAAAAAAAGTTGGCGGCATTTGGAGCGGCGAGATGACATCCGCCTGATGACCGATGCGCTCAAAACCCGTCTTAATTGACGTGATATAACTCGCCAGTCCTCCGACATTCGGGTAACGGAGAAAGGTTGCGTACAGAATACGCAATGGCTTTTTTCGTTTGGGGGAGCTTTTTCCTTCCGCACAGAACGAATACAGCATCTCCGGCTCACTTTGATGTTCGATCCCGTAAAATTGATCCATGACGCGCAATAAGGCTAGAGGCACCAGACCGTTCGGCTTGCCGATCTCTTCTTTCAAATCCGCTCCCCCTCTCTTAAACTTATAATCCTAATTCCCGTCCCCATTTTGACACTTTGTCAACATGATACGGCAGCAGTTCTCCTCCCCGATTGTCGAAGATTCTCCGCAATTGGGTATGAAGCCCTTTCTCAAGTGTTCTCTGCAAATAAGCCATTTTATAAAGCGTCATAGGAGGGGTCTGAAAATGAATGCCCCGCTTTTTCATTTCTTTCGAATACACTTTTACGCAATACGTCCGAATATCTTCTGCGTGCCGGCTCCAATCTTTTCTGAAGCCGAGCAGAATTTCGACCAGCACCGTCATATCAAACCAAACCGGCGCGTATTTTGCGGATTCCCAATCGATGAATTGAATATCCCACGGTTCATGTCCGGACACATCGTGGGTGCAGATATTCTGCATATGAAGATCACCGTGTGTGATGGCTGAGCCGTTTTGTATCAATTCAGGGAAAAAATCCGGCTCCTCCTGCTCCAGCAAGTTTGTGATTTGCCGATAATGAGGCTTCACGATATCCTTTGTGCGCTCATCTTTAAGAGCTCTATCCAATAATTCCGCTGTCTTTTTGATCTGCTTTTTACGCCCTTTTCTCATGGTTTCCGATTCGTATACCGGCAGCCACGACCGCCATTTACCGTCAGAAATAGTCTTGTTTTCAAAGGTGCGGCTGTGCAGTTCTGCGACAGACGGAATAATATACTTGAAATGCTTCGGATGAAATGTAAGCTGTCCTCTGATCTGGCTGACAAACTCCATAAATATCCACGTTTCATGGTCACTTTCTTCTATAAGATAGATGTCCGGCAGCAAATCCCCTAAAACAGAACGGGCTTTCCCGTATATATTAATCTCGACCTTGTTTTTTTCACGGGAAGATTTATACACCTTCAATATCAGCGGAACAGTGCCGGATTTTTTCTTTACAAACAGTTTATAAATGGCGCTTCTGTCTGTTGATTTCAGGCATGTGATGTCATCCGGATTCACCGCGGCCCTTTCACCGAACGAATACGACAGTTTTTCGTCAATTCTCAGTTTTTGAAATGCATCATACAAAAGATCCTTTTCATACATGCCGATCTTCCTTCCGCTTCCGTTTCCAGCTGTTTTTGAGATGAGACCAAGTGTTTCTGATAAATGGCATCGGGTCATTCCAAGCAAAAAGAGCGTACTCTTTTTTCCTTTACATCCTTTCCAAAAATCCCGGAACGTCATTTCTCCTCTTTTTCGTTTCTTCAAAAACGTTAAGAAGTAACGCACCTCATAAATCCAGTTGATTCCGTCTTTTTGTTCGAGCTGGGGCTTCACCTGTTGTCCGGTCAAATACAGATAGTACATGTAAACGAAATGAATGCCTGCCGGTTCTGTCAGGCTATGGCTGAGCCAAAAGCGCGGATTAATTTCGATAAACTTGTAAACATTGTCCCGGGGATCCTTTTTAAATTCCGCCATGCCTACTCCCTTCAGCTGAATCGCTTCAAAAAACGGCAGGGTCTTCTCGATTAAATCAGGAAGCCGTTTGCTGACGACGTGGGCCCCCGCGCCAAAGTCAGCAGGGAATTGATGGTTCTTTTGCAGAGTGAACAGGCCCATTAATTTCATTTGATCATCATAAAAAGTGGCGACTTTATAAAAACACTGGTTGTCTCCGGGGATGATCTCCTGCACGAGCAGTTCTCCATTTTCTCTGTAGGAGCTGAACTCCTTGCGCAATTGTGCGGCATCCTTCATTACAATTGCTTTTTTGTTTACTTTTTTCTGTATTCATGGCCGGCCACCGGTTTTAAAATACACGGGAAGTCAATATTGGCGATGGCCTCTTCCAGCTCATCCCGGTTGTTCGGAAAAAAGGTTTTCGGGCAGGGGATGTTATGCTTGACCGCTAATTCATATGCTTTGCTTTTATCTAAGACCGTTTCTAACAGAGAGCGGCTCGGGAGCAAAAATAAAAAAAACCGGCTAATGTCTCGCGGAATTTAGATATAAATCCCGCGTAATCATCAGATCCTGCGTACAGAACCGGCTTTGCTTGGAATCGCTTCCCGAAATCAGTCAGAAATGTCAGCAGTTCTTCTTCTTGTGTTAAAGGGCTGGGACATATCCCGCAATCTGCCAACCTTGATTTTCCGATACGATAAGGTCCCTCCGTGTCAAACGCGTAAACATCGATTCCTCTTCGGGCCAGGCTGCGAATGATCCCAATCCCGTTTGCACTGAAATCAAGTACAACGGCTGCATGTTCATGTTTCATGATCTCCCTCCGAGCTGTTGGTATTTTGATAAATCGATTCGATATTTTTTATCATCGTCTCACTGCTTAAATATTTCTCCGCGTAGGCCTTTGCGTTTGAAGCAGCCTTCTCCCGCGCAGATTTGTTAGAGATAAAAAACGCTAAAGCCCGGGCAAGAACCTTTGCATTTCCCGGCTCGACAATAAGTCCCGTTTTGTTATGGCGGATCAGATCCGGAATACCCCCGCAATCGGTCGCGATGATAGCCGAGCCGCTGAACATCGCTTCAATAATCGAGATGGGCAGACTATCATTAATGGTCGGCAGTACGAATATATCCGTCATATTCAAAATAGCGGGAACATCATCTCTTTTCCTAAAAAGGAGACCATAGATAGATTCAGTTTTCGAGCCTGTTCCTCTAAGGCGCTCCTCATCTCTCCGTCGCCCGCGATCAGCACTTCAACATGTTCAAGCACATCAGACGGAATTCGTGAAAGTGCGTCAAGCAAATGATTATGTCCTTTTCTCGGGCCTAATCTTGCAATACACGCGATGATGATCTTATTTTTCGGCAGCGGGGTTTCTTTTTTCACGTCTGTTTTTGCATTGTAATCGATTCCTGTGATCACCGTTGTCATGTCTTCCTGTTCGGCTCCGAGCTTCATGAGCGGGCTGCGGAACGTATCGCTGATAATAATCAGGCGATCTGCGTATTCAATGGCTTTCATCTCTAGTTTTTTATAATAAAACTCTTCTACCGATCCTTTTTTAAAGATGTGAAATTTAAGTCTGTTGAAAGTAAACATGCCATGCGGTGTGAAAAATAAAGGTTTCTTATAGATTTGATTGAACCTGCCTAATATATTGGCTGTAAATAAATCTTGAGCATGAAATACATCATATTTTTCCAAATGAATCTTTTGAAGCATTTGCTCGTATATAAACATCAGCCGATTATTCTTCAAAATATGAGCACTGTAATCCCCGTATCTGTCACTAAAGAAATCTTTTAATTTCGGAACAACATCCGTCCGCAGTTCTTTTACCTGTGCGGAAGGAAACTGATTGGGGGATATGACATCCACCTTATGGCCTCTTTTTTCCAGTCCTTCACTAAGCGTTTTAATATAGTTTGATAAACCGCCCGTATGCGGGTAGTCCCAAAACGTGGCAATCAAAATGGATAACTTCTGTTTTTTCCGTATAATCGCGGAATAGGATGTGCATGTTTCATCTGAGTCTTTACCGCCGTCTTTTTTTGCGGGCGCGTTTTGACCCCGTAGTAGCGGTCAAGCGTCTGAATCATATACGGATACGGGACGGAAAATGTCTTGATCATTTCCAGATCCTCCGCACGACTTCAAAAGCTTCGGCGTATTCCACACCCGCCGTCATCCCTCTGACTCTTCCTAAATGTTTAACGCCTTCATATGAACGGGGATGAGGGTAATCCCTCATTTCTACGTCATAGTGGTGAAGCGCCGCGAGTTTGGCATCCATTGTGTCTGTGATGTTAACGAAGTAATTAGGCTTGAAGAGTTTATCAGCCGTATTCCTCTCCCACTCGCTTGAAGATAGCGTTTCAAACGTAAGCAGTTCGATAGGCTTTTGATTCGGAAGCGGTCTGGCGGCTGTTAAAACTGCTTGGAATGTTCTCTGGTGGTCCATATTGACATCGCCGTAATGATGTGTAAAGATTTTTTCAGGCTGATAGACGCGGATGAGCTGCTCTAATTCTTTGACAAGCTTATGAAGAGGGATACATTCCAGCTCTAAATTCGTATGCTCCAAAAAGATGACTTTCTCAATTCCAAGCTCTTGATTCGCGCGTTCGCCTAATTGTTTAATATGATGAGCTTCTTCTTTTCTTCCTAATGCCGTAATAATGGAAATCACTTTATATCCTTCATTGATCAGCCGTTTTATGGTGCCCGCTGATCCCAATAGTTCATCATCGGGATGAGCGCCGATAACCATAATGTATTCTGCCATTTTTTCCACACTCCACCAAACAAATGTTACAAATATCATATGACGACCCTGAAAAAAGGAAACTTACATATGCGGATTTTCAGAAACTTACCATTTCCTTCGCCATTCCCGGTAACGTGACGGATTTAATTTTTTTATAGTGTTCAAAAACTCATCCGCCAAGCCGTATTTGTCCAATCCTTTTAATAGTTTTACAGGAACTCGGGTAACGGTCGAAAAGGCTCTTTTATGGTCGATCACTTTAAGTTTGCCTTGTTCATTGATCAGAATATGCCTGATTTCGGCATCCCACCTGGCAAAACCGATATCTTTTAATTCATCCAGCATGGCTAAAATATCAGCTGTCAGTTTGTCGGACAGGGATTTTTCTTTTTGATATGGCGCGCAAGAGAGGTGCCTTTGACGTATTCCATCACAATATAATAATCTCCGTATTCATACAGTTTCGGGATCACCGGTGAACCATATCCGAGCTGTAAAGCTTCCAATTCCTTCTTACATGTCTCTTTTTTAAAAAATATTTAATGCATTTGTTGTGTGTTAAGCGATAGACCTCCCCGTCTTTTCCATCTCCGATCAGGGGGTAGTGCTCCAGCGCCTTTTTATTCTCCGGATTTTGAAAATATGTTTCAGAAAAAAATCGTTTCATACCGACACATCCTTCGTCATGATGTAATATAATATGCAATCTGGTAACAATCGGAAATGAAACAATCTCATCATTTTCTTGTGCTGCGCCGTATGCTGACATGAAAAAAACCCGCCGGATCGGCGGGTTTTTCATTGTGTATTACGCTTCTTCTTTTACGTGAACCTTCAGCACAGCCTGAACTTCAGGGTGCAGCTTTACAGGAACGTTTGTATATCCCAGTGTGCGGATACCGTCTTGGAGCTCCAGTTTCCGTTTATCCACTTTAATCTTATGCGTTTTTTGCAGCGCTTCTGCAATCTGCTTGCTTGTGACAGACCCGAACAGGCGGCCGCCTTCACCGGATTTGGCACTCAGCTCAACAGTCAGCTGTTCAAGCGTTTCTTTCAAATCTTTCGCTCTTTCAAGCTCGGCAATCGCTTCTTTTTCTCTTTTTCTTTCTGTCCTTTCAATGCGCTGATGTTTGTCGCATTTGCTTCGACAGCGAGGCCTTTTTTAATGAGAAAGTTATGTGCATAACCGTCTGCTACGTTTTTCATTTCGCCTTTTTTCCTTTACCTTTTACATCTTGTAAGAAAATAACCTTCATCTCTGAACGCCTCCCTCAAAATATTCATCAATGGCTTCCTTCAGCCGGACGAGCGCTTCTGAGACAGAAATGCCCGATAACTGGGTTGCCGCATTGGTTAAATGCCCTCCGCCATCCAGCGCCTCCATAATAATCTGCACATTGACCTCGCCCAGCGATCTCGCACTGATGCACACCGTATGCTCATCCCGTCTGGCTACCGCAAATGAAGCTTCCACTTCACTCATCGATAAGAGGGAATCAGCCGCCTGCGCAATCAGCACCTGGTCAAAGTACTCCTCTTCATTCTCAGGAAGAGAAGCAATCGCGATATGTTCTTTATAAAGAGCCGTATGCTGGATCAGTTTCGCCCGCTTGATGTAAGAACCGACGGATTCTTTGAGAACTTTCTGCACCAGAACCGTATCTGCGCCTTTCGCTCTCAAATAAGAAGCGGCGTCGAACGTCCGCGAGCCCGTGCGAAGGGAAAAACTCTTCGTATCCACTATTATACCAGCTAACAGGGCCGTCGCTTCAATCATATTGATTTTGAGCCGCTTCGGCTGGTATTCAAGCAGCTCCGTCACGAGTTCTGCGGTGGATGAAGCGTATGGCTCCATATAAACGAGCAGCGGGTCTTTAATAAATTCCTCGCCTCTGCGGTGGTGGTCAATCACAACGATGTGCTCGATTTTGTTCATGAGACGCTCTTCCATCACAAGGGACGGTTTATGTGTATCAACAACGACAAGCAGCGTGTCGTCATTTGAAATTTCCATCGCCTCTTCCGGCGTGATGAACCGCGACCACAGCTCTTCATATTTTTAATTTCTTCAATCAGGCGCTGAACGCTTGATCCGATCTGGTTCGGATCAATGACGATGTAGCCTTCTTTGCCGTTGGCCTGCGCCACCTTCAATATTCCGATTGCGGCTCCGACTGCGTCCATATCAGGAAATTTGTGCCCCATGATAATGACATTGCTGCTTTCTGAGACAATCTCCTTGAGCGCGTGAGAAATCACCCGGGCGCGCACCCTTGTGCGTTTCTCCATCGGATTTGTTTTGCCGCCGTAAAATTTCACCTTGCCGTTCGGCATTTTGATCGCCACTTGGTCGCCTCCGCGGCCGAGAGCCAAATCGAGGCTGGACTGCGCCAGATCTCCAAGCTCCTTCAAGGAAGAAACCGATGCGCCGATCCCGATGCTGAGGGTCAAAGATACAGTGTGAACGGATGTTTTTTCTCGGATTTCATCCAAAATCGAAAATTTCGCGTTTTCAAGCTCCGTTAAAATGTGTTCATTTAACACCGCGATAAACCGCTCAGAGGACGTCCGTTTCAGGAAAATGCCGTACTCCTGCGCCCACGCATTTAATAATGAGGTGACCTGGCTGTTCATCGTGCTTCTCGTTTGGTCATCCAGTCCCTGTGTGACGTCATCATAGTTATCTAAAAAGATATATGCCAGCACGGTTCTCTCATTTTCGTACTGCTTTTCAATCTGAATCTGTTCTGTCACATCAAAGAAATAGAGCAGGCGCTCATCTCTTTTAATCACTACTTTAAACTTCCGCTCATTCAAGGTGATCGTTTCCGAATCGACCTCCTGCTTGATCAGCGGCACGACGGCCTCGCATGTGTCATACAGCGAGCGCCCGACGAGTGTGCTTTCATTAAAACAGGAAGACAAAAACGGATTCGCCCACTCAATGTAATATTGATCATTAAACAGCATAATCCCGATAGGCATTTCCATTAATGCCTCTTCGCCTACTTTTTTCAATCTATACGATAACGTGGAGATATAATCGTCAATTTCTTTTCTGATCAGAGAATCCGCACGCTTAATGAAAAACAGGATCACGGCGAGCAGCACAACGCCGATGGCTCCTATCAGCCAGTTAAAGTAAATGCTGATGAGGATTATGATGATTGACAATGCAATCAATGCATAGATGGGATACCGAAACAACGGTTTTTCATAAAAACTAGGCATTTCTATCAACTCCCCACCTGTAAGTCACACTCAATTTCGCGTCACCTTATTTCTTATGTTAAAGCCTATGTCAATGATGCCTAAGAGGAGATACACGGACAAGATGAGCGGAAAAAGCACACCCAGCACAATTGCTAAAACAGGAACGGCTTTCGGCATCTCCATTTCGCGGCAATAGAAAAAAATAAACGCTAATCCTTGAATACAAATCAGCAAGCTGAGAATAAATCCCCCATTCAATGAAACCGAATACAGCATATGCCCTTTTTCTAAAGGCAGAAACCCTAATATCGTCACAATAAAATACAGAATGACAACGCTTTGCGGGAGTTTGAGCTCTCTAAAAGGCTTCATCTTCGGAAGATCAGGGGAAAATCGCCGTAAAAGCGGCCTTGCCATAGCATAACTGAGGAAAGAAAAACGATACCGGTCAATACGAGCACTGTCGGAAAAAGATATTGAACCGTGTTCAGCTGACTTTCCATCAGCTTGATCTGCTTCCCGAACTGATCTCCGTAACCGAGCTGCTTTGACATGGTTTCTGCTAAAGACATCGACTCCCGAAGCTGGGACATGGTGGTATCGATCACATTCATGTTAAGAAACACGATGCTGACCACAAAAAAAACGACGCCGCACAGCACATACGCCATAGCGCCGGCAGCAACCGCATAGCCGGGCTGTTTCTTTTTAAAATAATATCCCATGGCGATTCCCGTACAGGCAGCCGTAAAAGCGCCTGTAAGCCCGGTAAACGAACTTACAATAAAGCTGACAGGAAGGCTGGCAAGCCCCATCCATACCCCGGGCTTCAGACCGTGCCGAATGGTGTAAAGAATGATCGGCAGCGGCAAAGCAAAGAGAAGAATTGCCCCCAGTAAAGGGAGGTACACGACCAAAAGGGAAATGATTGCAAAAATACTGATCAAAATGGCGCCTTCTATTAGAGCCCTTGTATTTTTCACTTACTCACCTCAAACCTTGTATCATTCGAACATACGAATAGAAAAGAGCAGCTTAGACGACTGCTCTTTTGACGCCGCAATGTCTCTTTCAAGACCTGAATTTTCCATAAACTCTCCAAAATACACGTATATATTTTAACATAAGTCGAAATCGCAAGTAAAATGAGCGCGGACACCCGCAATGTTCCATGTGAAACATGAAAACAGACAAACGGACATCCCAGTGAAAGAATGCCCGTTGTATCAGTGATCCTGATCATCCATGAAACCAGAAGTATCTCTGTTTTTCTTTTTGGTTTTTCGTACATATAACAAGACGATAACGATAAGTAAGAGAGTGGTCGCCTGTAAAACCCCGCTGCTGAAAAGGAAGAAGTTCTTTATCATGTCCCACATATAGTTTCACCTCTATTTCGTATTTCCTTTACATTGAGTTTCCCTTTCTGGAAACTTCAAAACATCAGGAACAACATCGGGACCGGGGCATATGCTGAAAGTGAAAATGAAGGGTAAAGGAGATTCTTACACCATGACCGAGCGGAGAACATTAGCATGGCATGAAACGTTAGAACTGCATGAGTTAGTGGCTTTCCAGGCAAACGGACTTGTGAAATTAAAAAGAACAGAGCGGGACGTAAGCGATGCCAGATTAAAACAGCTTTACAGATTTTCCATCCATTCGCTGGAACAAAATCTGCGTGAACTGCTTCCTTTCTTCCCTGAAGCTCCCGCTTTTCGTGAGGATGAAACAGAAGAGCGCGCTGATTCCTCCTTTTACAGCGGCGGCCTGCTGATCATGGCCAAAACGTCTGTCCGCAATTACGCCGGAGCCATTACAGAGACGGCCACACCCCAATTAAGACATGTTTTCGTCAAGCACTTAAACGCGGCTATCAAGTGGCATCAAATGGTCTTTGAGTATATGGAAGAACGCGGTCAATATCCGGCTTACAACCTGAGCGAATTGCTGAAGAATGACGTGCGCAACGCCAGAAAGGCCATCGCGATGAAATAAAAAAAAGCAGCAAGGAATTTAATCCTTTGCTGCTTCTTATTTTTGAGCGGACTGATCTTGAGGCGACGTTTTTTCCCGGTATGCCTCGAGAAACTCCCGGTTGGCATCTCCCCATTTCTTCATTTGCAAAACGATCGGTTCCAGCGACCTGCCGAATTCGGTAAGAGAATACTCCACCTTTGGAGGCACCTGCTGATATACCTCGCGATGCACGATGCCGTCCGCCTCAAGCTCGCGAAGCTGAAGCGTCAGCATACGCTGCGTAATGCTGGGGCAAATGCGCCGAAACTCATTAAACCGCTTTTTTCCGCCGATCATATGATAAAACAAAATACCCTTCCACTTTCCGCCGATAACGGAAAGCGTCAGTTCAACCGGACAACCTTCTTTATTCGGATATATGTTCATTTTTCATCCTCCATAGTACCTTTTTTGATACTATATGCTGATTAGCATCTGACTTACCCAGTATTTTACTCGCAATCCTCCTCACCGCTCAACAAAAATGCTTCTTTTTCACATCAATTTTTAAGGTTTTGAAGATTACACCCTCCGCAAGACGTGTTAAACTATAAAAAGATTGTTTACACTACAAAAAAGGACAAGGAGTTATTATGGAAAAAATTCTTATTTTCGGACATCAAAACCCAGACACAGATACCATTTGCTCTGCCATTGCCTACGCTGATCTAAAAAATAAACTCGGCTTCAATGCTGAGCCCGTCCGCCTTGGACAAGTCAACGGCGAAACACAATACGCGCTTGATTATTTCAAGCAGGAAAGCCCGCGTTTGGTGGAAACTGCCGCAAACGAAGTAAACGGCGTCATCCTTGTTGACCACAATGAACGCCAGCAAAGCATCAAGGATATCGAAGACGTTCAGGTTCTTGAAGTGATCGACCACCACCGTATCGCCAACTTCGAAACAGCGGAACCTCTTTACTATCGTGCTGAGCCGGTCGGCTGTACGGCTACGATCTTAAACAAAATGTACAAAGAAAATAACGTGAAAATCGAGAAAGAAATTGCGGGCCTCATGCTCTCAGCAATTATTTCCGACTCTCTGTTATTTAAATCTCCGACTTGCACAGAGCAGGATATCGCAGCGGCAAAAGAGCTTGCTGAAATTGCCGGCGTAGATGCGGAAGAGTACGGCTTAAACATGCTGAAAGCGGGAGCCGACTTAAGCAAAAAACTGTGGAAGAACTGATTTCTCTTGATGCGAAAGAGTTCACGCTCGGCAGCAAAAAAGTCGAAATCGCCCAAGTCAACACAGTTGATATTGAAGATGTCAAAAAGCGGCAGCCGGAATTAGAAGCGGCTCTTTCAAAAGTAATTGCTGAGAAGAACCTTGACCTGTTCCTTCTCGTGATTACGGATATTTTAGAAAACGATTCCCTTGCGCTCGCCATCGGCGATCAGGCGTCAAAAGTTGAAAAAGCATTCAACGTGACGTTAGAAAACAACACGGCTCTTTTAAAAGGTGTCGTATCCAGAAAGAAACAAGTCGTTCCTGTTTTAACAGACGCGATTGCAGAATAACCAACACACCCCGGAAAACAGCCGGGGTGTTTTTTTACGGTCTTTTTTTGTAAGCGCTCACCCATCACATTTTGATATGTAGTATATCAAGAGTGAGGCGTTTGTTTTTCTAAGAATTGCCCCCTAGCCATATCATTAGGGGGTTTTCATTTAAAGCAATAAATAGCGCTATGGAGCAGAAGGGAACTTAGAAAAGTGCCGCTGTTCTGAATGCTGTGGAGTGACCGGATCTCATAGACAACAGCCTTTTTTTAAGGATAGAGTCTAAGATAATGGTTTGGAAGGACTAATATTGGAGAAACCTCTAAACGTGCTCAGATTCGTTTCTGAGCGGTTTAAAAAGCAAACATGATTAAATAACAGAACGGTAATTCGACAGCAAATACAAGAGATAAAGCCTTTTTCCAGCTTTATCTAGGGGGATTCTATAATTGATCCGAATAACGCAGCATTTTTTCCTTAACACCTTGATTAGACCAATATAACCACATACCAGAGATGAAGGTTCAAATTTAACGACTGTTAACCTATGGCGAAATGCAAAAACAGACTTAAAGAAACGAGTCTTTTGTCATTTTCCGTCCGAAAATACGTAAATATCTCCAAATTTTAGTATTTTAGTCGGATGTAAAATCTTCTGATTACTATTATTATATTTAAAGTGATGATTAATGAACCATATTGACATAGGAGGTATTACTTAATGAAGAAGAAGTTAATTATGATATTAGCCGCTTTGGTTATTGCATTGACAAGCTTTACAGCCGTTGACCTTGCGAATAACAAAGCACAAGCTAAAGACTGGAAAAAAACAGGTGGACTTTGGACTGAATACTGGCATTCAGGTTCTTTTAAAAATTACATATATACTCCAGTATTCCATCCATATTATAAAGGCAAAGTGTCTGGTTTCTTAACAGCTAATGGATCAGGAAGTGGAAAAATCCAAGCTGTTCTTCAACAGAAGACAAGTAAAGGTTGGAAAAATGTAAAAACATTTTACGCTAAGAAAAAGGGAAAACGAGTATGTATTATAACAAGGCATCAAAAAGCTACTCTGCGAGTTATAGATTCAAACTTACCAACACGGGCACTAAGAAAACTGTAAATTATAAATTTATGTCCATGTATTAAGATCATTTTGATGACCGGATAAGATTTTTTAACCTTGATTATTATAGTTTGAGCTACTGATCCGAACAGTAGCTTTTTATTTTGATTGTCATAGGAGGATTATGAAATTGAAGAAAAAAATGGGGGTAATTTCTGTTCTTTCAACTGCATTATTACTATCTGCTTGCGGTAATCATGATGACGGTTCAACAAAGAAAGCTGAGAAAAAAGTCGAAACAACATCACAATCTGAATCAAAGAGTAAAGAAAATAATGCCTCTTTTACAGATAAAACATCTTCGGAGAGTTCAAGCGGCGATACTGCAAAAAATGGTGTTTTGAATTCTTATATTGCAGATTCAACTAAAGGGCAAGCAGATGTCATTTTCAATAACGCAGATCCGAAAATCGATCTGAACTTCGATGGATTTAAATTCAAGGTATCTCAGTATCAAGTGGTTCATGTGAAGAATGCTGAAAACGAGCCGTACAGTTTTGACGGAGATAAAGAAGGATATGTAATAACACTTAAAGCCACTGTAGAAAACCAGACAGGCGGCAAGGCTTATTTCAACAATCCGGCAGTTCAGGGGAAAGATGAATACAATACGAAACAACCGGACGTCAGTTTAGTTGATGAAACAGACAGGGTAAAGCCTAAAAAAGATGGTACGCCAAGTAATCCAGCATACTACGATAAAGGGGAATCTAAAACTGGATTCATTCAATATGAATTATCGAAAGAAAAATATGAAATTCTTGTTAAAGAAAAATCAAAACTGGTAGTCTCTAATGCTTCTAAAGATTCTATGATGAGAGAACACTTGGGAGAAAAACAAATCGTTGATTTACCTTTATCAGGTGCTTCCGCTAAAAAACAAAAAAGTGATAACAAGTTCTTTGATGATCAGATTGTTACCAAAAACATTGCTGAAAAAACGTTACTGGAACAGAAAAATGAAATTAACGAGAAACAGTCTCAGAATAATATTGAGCTTACATTGACAGGCGTACAATTTACAAAATTAGATCCAACTGATTCATTCAAAAACTCTTTCAGAGGTTTCGGCAATGAAGACATTGTTGCAGTTACAGTCAAGATGACAGTCAAAAACGGATCAAGTGATTCATTACCAATCAATCAATTTAGTGCATTTTTAGATACTGATGCTATGCATTATTTGAACCAAGGTTCGTTAGAGAGCGATTCTGGGGATGTTAAGAGCGGGCAAAGAGGCGATAAATATTTAGTATTCTTGCTTAAGAAGTCAGAATTTGAAAAGAATAAAAACTTCAAACTGAAGATTAGACATATCGAGGGTAATAGTGGGGATGCATTGAAAGATCACGAACTATCCTTCAATATAAAACGCTGAAACAAAAAAGCAACCGAAATGGTTGCTTGAGGCTGTCGAGAAAATCTCGACAGCCTGACACCCCGGCAACCAGCCGGGGTGTTTTTTTTACAGCTTGTTCATCAGACAGCCATTTAGTAAGCGCTTTCTCCGAAATTATTTTGACGCCTGTTAATATACAATATATAATATATCACATGTAAGGCGTCGTTCGTTTTCCTAATTATTGTAAGTTGCTATCACAACATCAGAATCGGGGGTGTCTATCCTGGAAAAACACGCTGCTCTTTCTTATTCACGAACAACAGGCATTTGGCTTGTGCTTACAGGAGCTATCTTATGGGGGGTCTCGGGAACGGTTGCCCAGTATCTGTTCCAGCACCGCCATTTTAATACAGAATGGCTGACTTCGGTGCGCCTTCTGGTGTCAGGGGCGCTTCTGCTCGGAATCGCGTACCGCAAAGAAAAAGGACGGATATGGGCTGTTTGGAAAGACAGACGGGACAGAATTCCCCTTCTTTTATTCGGGATTTTCGGAATGTTAGGCGTTCAATACACCTACTTCGCGGCAATTGAGTACGGCAACGCGGCAACTGCTACCGTTCTTCAGTATTTAGGGCCGGCGATCATTACATGCTTTTTAGCGATTCGCGCAAAGAGAATTCCTTCGGGAAAAGAACTGCTCGCCGTCTTATTGGCGGTTGCCGGCACATTCATTTTGGTCACGCACGGGAATGCCGGAAGCCTGTCCATATCCGGTCTGGCCGTCTTTTGGGGAATCAGTTCGGCGTTTGCACTGGCGTTTTACACCCTTCAGCCGCATCGTCTGCTGAAGAAATGGGGATCCGCCATTGTTGTCGGATGGGGCATGCTGATCGGCGGAGCCGCCCTCAGCTTGATCCGCCCGCCCTGGACATTTGAAGGCGAGTGGTCCTTTCCTGCATATGCCGCGATTGTGTTTATCATCATTTTCGGAACGCTCATCGCTTTTTATTGCTACTTGGAAAGCCTGAAATATCTGAGTGCCTCTGAAACCAGCCTGCTTGCCTGTGCAGAGCCGCTGTCGGCAGCTTTTTTAGCTGTTATCTGGCTGCATGTTCCCTTCGGAATATCAGAATGGCTGGGTACTTTGCTGATTTTAGCCACCATCGCTTTATTATCTATCAAGAAAAATAACCTCTCTTTTTTAGAGAGGTTATTTCCTAGGCCCAGAGCACCCCTTAGTCTCAATTACCCATATATTAAAAGGCCTTTTTTCATTTTACTATCATCCAAAAGAGGAAAATAGACCAGTTGTCAATAGAATCAGAGTCTAATAGAATGATGTCGACAAGTAAATCATGCAGGATTGTTACTGATAAAGCAGGCAAGACCTAAAATGTGTTAAGGGCAAAGTGTATTCTTTGGCGTCACCCCATACATATTTTAGGTCTTTTTTTCTGTAACAAACCTGCCATCCATGAATGCAGGAGGATCGAATCGGCAGATCGCAAAAAAAGGTACATACAAAAGGAGACATGAACATGAACATCAAAAAATTTGCAAAACGAGCCACAGTTCTAACTTTTACGACTGCACTTCTGGCAGGGGGAGCGACTCAAGCCTTCGCGAAAGAAAATACCCAAAAACCTTACAAAGAAACGTACGGCGTCTCTCATATCACACGCCATGATATGCTGCAGATCCCTAAACAGCAGCAAAGTGAAAAATACCAAGTTCCTCAATTCGACCAATCAACAATTAAAAATATCGAGTCCGCGAAAGGACTGGATGTGTGGGACAGCTGGCCGCTCCAAAACGCTGACGGAACAGTAGCTGAATACAATGGCTATCACGTCGTGTTTGCTCTTGCCGGAAGCCCGAAAGACGCTGATGACACATCCATCTACATGTTTTACCAAAAAGTCGGCGACAACTCGATCGACAGCTGGAAAAACGCGGGCCGTGTCTTTAAAGACAGCGATAAGTTCGACGCCAACGATGAAATCCTGAAAGAACAGACACAAGAATGGTCCGGTTCTGCAACCTTTACATCTGACGGAAAAATCCGTTTATTCTACACTGACTTTTCCGGTAAACATTACGGCAAACAAAGCCTGACAACGGCGCAGGTAAATGTGTCAAAAGCTGATGACACGCTCAAGATCAACGGAGTCGAAGATCATAAAACGATTTTTGACGGCGACGGAAAAACATATCAAAACGTTCAGCAGTTTATCGATGAAGGGAACTATACATCCGGCGACAACCATACGCTGAGAGACCCTCACTACGTTGAAGACAAAGGCCATAAATACCTTGTATTCGAAGCCAACACAGGAACAGAAAACGGATACCAAGGCGAAGAATCTTTATTTAACAAAGCGTACTACGGCGGCAGCACAAACTTCTTCCGTAAAGAAAGTCAGAAGCTTCAGCAAAGCGCTAAAAAACGCGATGCTGAATTAGCGAACGGCGCCCTCGGTATGGTAGAGTTAAACGATGATTACACATTGAAAAAAGTCATGAAGCCGCTGATCACTTCAAACACGGTAACTGATGAAATCGAGCGTGCGAATGTTTTCAAAATGAACGGCAAATGGTACCTGTTCACTGATTCACGCGGTTCAAAAATGACGATCGACGGTATTAACTCAAACGATATTTACATGCTTGGTTATGTATCAAACTCTTTAACAGGTCCTTACAAGCCGCTGAACAAAACTGGTCTTGTCCTGCAAATGGGTCTTGATCCTAACGATGTAACGTTCACTTACTCTCACTTCGCAGTGCCGCAAGCCAAAGGCAACAATGTCGTGATCACAAGCTACATGACAAACAGAGGCTTCTTTGAGGATAAAAAGGCAACATTTGCGCCAAGCTTCTTAATGAACATCAAAGGCAAGAAAACATCCGTTGTTAAAAACAGCATCCTTGAACAAGGACAGCTTACGGTTAACAACTAATAACAACAAAAAGAAAATGCCGATACTTCATTGGCATTTTCTTTTATTTCTCAACAAGATGGTGAACTCAATCATGGCACGAAAATGGCCCGTTGTAATATTGATCTTTTTGGGTGCGTTCCTGTTTGTCGGCTTACTGCCGAACAAAAACCACAATTCCTCTGACACAAACAATACGGAGCATAAGAAGGATTACCGGGCGGCGTATCATTTTACGACTCCGGACAAATGGAAAAACGACCCTCAAAAGCCCATTTTTTTCGAGGGAAAATATCATTACTACTATCTTTATAATCGGGATTACCCGAACGGCAACGGCACAGAATGGCGGCACGCCGTATCAGAGGACTTGGTGCACTGGACGGACGAAGGCACGGCTATTCCGAAATACACCAACGAAAACGGCGATATATGGTCCGGTTCTGTCGTCATTGATAAACACAACACGTCGGGCTTCGGCAAAAACGCGCTGGTCGCCGTCACAACGCAGCCGACTGCCAAAACAAAAGCCCAGGAACAATATTTATGGTACAGCACGGATAAGGGAAAAACGTTTACTTCCTATAGTGATCAGCCCGTTATGAAAAACCCGGGAACTAAGGATTTCCGGGACCCGAAAGTGATCTGGGATGAACAGGATGACAAATGGGTGATGGCCATGGCCGAAGGAGAAAAAATCGGTTTTTATGAATCACCCGATTTAAAAAATTGGAAATACACGGGCGGCTTTATCACTCAGCAGATCGGCCTCGTCGAATGCCCCGACCTTTATATGATGCGTGCAGATGACGGAACAGCCAAATGGGTTCTGGGCGCAAGCGCAAACGGCAAACCCGCAGGCAAACCGAATACGTACGCGTATTGGACCGGAAACTTTGACGGGAAGGAATTTACCGCCGATCAAGAAGAACCGCAATGGCTCGATTACGGCTTTGACTGGTACGGCGGCGTCACATTTGAAGACGGTAATAGCGAAGATCCGCTGACAAAACGCTATGCGCTGGCATGGATGAACAATTGGGATTATCCGAATGAAACACCGACACTAAAAAACGGCTTTAACGGCACGGATTCTATCGTCCGTGAAATCCGCCTTCAGCAGCAGGACGGCGGCACATACAGCCTTGTGTCAGAGCCGGTTGAAGCATTGAACCAATTAACCTCTTCAACTGACAGCATAGAACACAAACAGGTGAACGGTTCAGAGACACTGCCGATCAAAGGTGATACATATCAGCTTGATATGGATATCGCTTGGTCAGATATCAAAAATGCAGGCGTCAGACTCAGAGAATCAGCAGACCAAAGCCGGCATATTGATGTCGGTATTTCAGCAGAAGACGGCTGTGCCTATGTGAACAGATCGTTTACAGACCAGCCTGATAAAACCGGCGCATACGTCGAAAGCAAAGCCCCATTTGACGGAAACAAAGGGCGCGTTCATCTGAAAATTCTCGTAGATAAAACCAGTATTGAAGTATTTGCAGACGACGGAAAAACCGTTCTGACAAATGAAGTGTTCCCAAAACACGAAGATCAGGGAATCACGCTCTTTTCTGAAGGCGGCTCCGCTGACTTTCAGCATATTGAGATGAAGCATCTCGGTTCGATTCATTCTTAGATGTCCCTCTTCATTTCTAACCGGCGCCCGGTCTGTGGTAAAATGCCAATATGTATACTACGATTCATGAGGTGTTCCATTGGATAATCAAAACAAAGAACCTGTGCTGAAAAGAACCATCATGCGGGACGAAGTGTATCGCACACTCAGAAACTGGATCATAACGGGCAAGCTCAAACCGGAAACAAAGTTAAAGGACAAGGATTTGTCGGAAACATTGGGAATCAGCCGCACCCCGATACGGGAAGCCTTATTGCGGCTGGAAGATGACGGCTTGGTGATAACAAAAGCGAACAGATGGACGCTTGTCGCTCCGATTGAGTTAAAAGAAGCGGAAAACTTGTATTCCATCGTCTGGACGCTTGAGAAACTCGCATTGCAGCAAGCCCTCCCGCGTATGGACGATGCCGTGATTCAAGAATTGAAACAGCTGAATGAAAATCTTCTTCAAACGATGAAAGACGGCGATAAAATGGCCGTTCTGGAAGCGGATAATGCATTTCACCATCACATCATTCTGCTTGCGGACAACGCTGAACTTCACAAATTGCTTGTAAGCCTGAAAGTCAAAATTCAGAGACTGGAAATCCGCTATTTCAGTGAAAGCGGCGCTTTAAACAGATCATATAATGAACACTCTGATATCATTCACGCATTAGAACAGCAAGATGCCGCCGCTGCTTTTACAGCGCTTGAAGCGAATTGGAAAAACAGTTTAGAACGGCTGCAAAACATGGCATAGCAAACGAAAAAGCCAAATCACTCATATGATTTGGCTTTTTTACGGATATCACAAGACAGCCGCGTGGGCTGTCTTGTTTACTTTTTGTTTATATATAAATAAATACCGTAATCCGTCGGCACAGAAGCATACCCCATCTGTCTGAGCATGGCTGTTATATTCCCGCGATGATACGTTCCGTGGTTCACAACATGTAGGATCATATCGGCAGCTGCGGTTTTCATGATGTCACCTGACGGATGCTCTATTTCAAGGGGGAGGCTGATATTTTCCTCCTTCTGCAAAAATAGTTGATACCGGTCTGATAATTCCAAAAATAGATCTTCCAGCTCTTCTATCTCTTTAGACAAGATGTCCCCTTTTTGCTGTTCAGCTGATTTCAGCGTATCCTCCAGACGCTCTCCGGAGAACACATCAAACCACCCCTTATCGGACAGATACACATGAGTCAATACACCGGCTATCGACGGAAAGACACTTTGAATCTCCTTACGGTACACATCCTCCGGAAGCTCTTTAAGCCGGGTGAATATTTGCTGATTTGCCCAAAGATGATAATCATACAATTGCAGTGCCAGATGTCCCACATTACCCTCTCCTCTCTCGATATAGAACGTACGTTCCTAATTATACTACACTACATGCCGCTCTGTACCATTTTCTTCATTCTCAGCTGAGAAAATCCGATAAAAGCCGAAATTAATAAGAGAAGGCCTGCGCCGATATAAATAAACCGCACGCCGAATACATCTGAGATAATCCCCGTTCCGATAATGGAAAACATAAAAATGAACTGAACTAAAGCTGATCTCGCCGCTAATATATTGACCCGTGTCTTTTCGGTCGTGATGTTTTGAAGTAATGTTTCCTGCGTGAGATCTCGTAATACACAAGCCGGCCCCATACACAGCACCAGAAAAAGGGCCGTAACGGCGCTTGTGATCAGCCCGTAAATAAACGTGAACATTCCATATGCCAAGGCTCCCGTCAGCATAAGCGGAATGAGATGATGCTGAAACTTACCGGATAACTTATAGATGATCAGTCCTCCGATCATCGTCCCTGCATAATAGACTCCGTTGACATACCCCCACCAAGCCTCTCCTTTATGAAGGACGTCATGCACATAAGTCAAGGACACAGACCCGATCCATATCATGCCTGCCCACGATTCGATCACATCCATCACAATGAGAACCCTGAGCTGTTTTTGCTGAAATAAATACACCCAGCCGCTTGCCGCATCTGCAAAAAGGGAACGTTTCCTGACTGCTGCCGGCGCACACATGCGTACTCGAAGAAACAGAATGATGCCCAACACCGAAGAAACCAATAACATGACAGTGACGATCATTGTATCGCTCTCTCCCAGGAACGCTATGATGACGCCGCCCAGAGACCACCCCGCAAACTGAACGGTCTGATCCGCCGCCGATAATAAACCGTTCGCTTTCGCCCTTCGATCAGGAGGAATGATTTCCCCAATCAACGCGCTTTTTATCGGAGCAAACCATCCGTTGCAAAAAGAAATGCCTCCGATCAGACAAAACAGCAGAAAAAAGAATGCGGATGAACCGGTTTGGATGACAAAAACAAACAGACTAACAGTGTGATCTGTATCAATTGAGAACTGATTAACAAAGAACGAAGCGTGAACCGGCCGGTGACCAGCGGCAAAACGGCGCTGCCCAATACGCGGCATACAATGCTGACGAGCGTCATAAGAGAGGCCATCGCTGTCGAACCGGTTTTTGTAAACAAAAACAAGATGACGGCCATCGTATAAAGTGAAAACCCCAAGTTGATAGCGGTCTGGCTGTATAAAATAGCGTAATACGCTCTCTTCGTATTCATCCTCTGCAACCCCACTCCCTGATTATGTAAATCATACCATATTTGCCGATCAGCTTTTTTTTAAAAAAACAGATTGACATGGAGTCCGCTCCATCTATTAGGCTTTATTAGCAGAAAGAAGGCTATCAGCAAATAACAATTAAAAAGGATGGAGTGACACATGTTTAAAATCATCAGTGCGATTATCATTGTTACGTTCGTGTGGGGGTATTTGTGGGTGCCCACCAAAATCGGACTCGGTTATATTTCACCGTTTTTGGCTTTTCTATTGATACCCTTCGTTGTTATGAAAAAAATCGGCTTGCTTTCCCCGCCGCAAAGAAAAGAAAGCGGTGTGCGCATTTACTTTCAAAAAGACATCGACACACTATCTTTTTTGCAATGCTTAAAAAAGACGGGGCTCTCTGTTGAAGAGATGACTGAATTCATTCACACCAGGGGCTTTGCTCTCGCTCATAAAACCCCTATGACCGAAGAATATGCAGCTTCCGTCAAAACGAAGGTGGAAATCTTAACGAAACACGTCAGCAAGCTGAAAAAATAGCTGGCTGATATCGAAAATATCATTTCTTTAACGATAAAGAAAATCGGCACTTATCGCGAGATATTGAGTCAGATGAAAGAGTAAATGATGTACAGGATTCCGGACAAAAAAGCCGTTGCGCGCAGGCATCGGCAGATTTTTGTAAAGTGTGCTTAATGAGGAATATTGAATGTTATTTGTTGGCTAATATCCCCAGTTTGTTCGCCTCTCTAATTGCGCCAACTCTTGATTTAACAGAAAGTTTATTAAAAATCATAGTCATATAATATTCTACCGTACTTATCGAATAGTTAAGAATATGAGAAATTTCTTTATTTGTTTTTTCATTATAGATTAATTTTAATATCTGTATTTCTTTAGTTGTTAAATTTTTGTTACTGTTTTTATTCATATGTTTTGATAGCTCTTTGCTGATTACTATTTGATCATTTTGAATTAAATAAAACATCTCGGCTATGCCATCTGCATCCGAAGCGGCAGTCATAAAGCCTTTGACGTCAAGGTTTATCAATTCATCAAAATAGGTTTGGAACAACCCCTTTTTTATTATTACAACAATTTTGGACGTTAAACGATATCTTGTGCTTTGAAGGTGTTTTAAAAAAGCAATACATTCTCTAATATTATGATGCTCTATATTAATTACAATAATTTCAAAATGGAACTCATCTATTATTGAATATTCCTTACTTTTTACATAAAGGGTATTCACTGATTCCATATCATTTTTGGTTTCAAGCATTGATTTCATTCCATAACCAAACAAAGGATAGACGTCGACTAACAAAAGATTTATCTCCATTTACTTTCTCTCCTTAACTAAGCTCCTCTAATTCTCATTCTAAACTCTTTTTTCGACTGGTAATTTATTCTTTGGTTAAATATAGAATAACGGTATATTCCGAGTCAATATTACAAAAACACTAATTTTAGTTAATTTGCAATATTCAATCATGTTATATAAAATAAGATACAGATTAGCAAAGTTTAGATTAGTTGAGACAGGATAGCTGAGGAAAGTAGAAAAATCTTATACTGTTTAACTCAGTTTTCTCCTGTAAATTAAGGAGGAACCATACATGAGTATTCTTAAAGACTTCCCGTTGTTGAAGAATGGAAGTAAGCAATATTACACAAAAAATGGGTTAGTCATCACTCGGACTCAGAAATTGCTTAATCGTGCAACAGCAGCCGAACATGTTGATACAATTGTAAAAGGTGTTGACACACAAAAAGGCGCTTTATTTTCAAGCGGTTATGAGTATCCGGGCCGCTATTCACGCTGGGACATGGGGTTTGTTAATCCGCCAATTGAGTTGCGGTCGTTCAAGGATTCATTTAAATTACGCGCCTTAAATAACCGAGGGAAATTGCTCTTACAATATATAAACGATCATCTTTCAGATTTTGAAGAAATCTATGACATCTCTGTAGAAAAAATACCGAATTGAAGGGGAAAATTATTGGTCCGCAAGGAATTTTTTCTGAGGAAAACAGAAGTAAACAGCCATCCATTTTTACTTTAATAAAATATATAATGAGTTTGTTTTTCCCCGGAGGATTCATTCCTCGGGTTTTATGGAGCGTTTGGCTATGATCTGATTTTTCAATTTGAACCTACAGAATTAAAACATAAACGAAATGAAAATCAAAACGATCTGCTGCTCTATATACCTGACGAAATTTTAATAGTCGATCACAGACTGTCCACAGCATATCAACTGCAATATGAATTTTCATATAAATCATATGATACAAATTCGCTGGTACGTGATCAGTTATATTTTCAAGATGAACATCCCGCTGTAAAAATCCAGCCGAAAGCGTATGTGAAAGGAAAATATGCGGATTTGGTCCGCACTGCCGCACAATCTTTTATAAAGGGTGATTTATTCGAAGTTGTTCCGACGCACTGCTTTTATGAAAAGTATACTGATAATCCGTCAGATGTTTTTCTTAGGCTGCAACATTTGAATCCGAGCCCTTATGGATTCATCATTAATTTAGGCGGGGAATACTTAGTCGGATCATCCCCCGAAATGTATGTCCGGGTAGAAGGAAGAAGGGTAGAAACCTGCCCGATTTCAGGTACAATAAAGCGTGGCGAGAATGCGTTAGAAGATGCAGAGCAAATCCTTAAGCTGTTGAATTCAAACAAAGATGAATCTGAGCTAACGATGTGTACTGATGTTGACCGGAATGACAAATCGAGAATTTGTGTTCCTGGGACGGTCAAGGTGATTGGCAGAAGACAGCCTGAAATCTATTCACATTTGATTCATACAGTGGATCATATAGAAGGGCAGTTAAAACCGGATTTTGATTCTCTGGATGCCTTTATCACGCATATGTGGGCGGTAACAATTACAGGAGCTCCTAAAAGGTCAGCTGTTAAATGGATTGAACAACATGAGGAGACACCCCGAAAATGGTATGGGGGGGCAGTCGGACATATTTCTTTTAATGGCGATATTAATACCGGTCTTACACTTAGAACAATATATATGCAGGAAAATCAGGCGGAAATCAGAGTGGGTGCCACTTTATTATACGATTCTATTCCAGATGAAGAGGAAAAAGAAACGCAATTAAAAGCACAGGCTCTCAAGAGTGCGATTAGAGGAGTTATGAGGAGAGCTGGAGAAGAAGAGTGTCAGGAAAACAAAGTCCTTTCCTCAAAAAGTATTCTTCTGGTTGATCATGAGGATTCATTTGTTCATACACTGGCGAATTATTTAAGGCAGTTCGGAGCTGATGTGGTCACGATGCGACACAGCTATGCTCGTAAAATCTTAAAAGAAGAAAACTTTGATTTAGTCTTTCTCTCCCCTGGTCCAGGGCTTCCCTCAGAATTTATGATGAATGAAACCATTTATTTATGTATAAGCAAACAAATCCCAATTATCGGTGTCTGTTTAGGACTTCAAGCGATTGTTGAATACTTTGGGGGATCACTCGGTATTTTAGATGAACCGAGACACGGTAGGAAGCATCTGGTACATCTGACCGGAAACTCCAAATTATTCGAAGACGTGCCTTGCCAATTTGAGGCAGGCCTTTATCATTCCATTTTTGCACAGTCCGTATCTGAAGACCTTCGGGTTACAGCGATCTCAGATGAGGGCATTGTGATGGCAGTTGAACATAGGAATCTTCCTATCGCAGCTATTCAATTTCATCCCGAATCGATCATGTCAGCGCAGCATCAGGTTGGCTTAACAATTATTAAAAATATTATTCATTATATGAAATAAATACAGTGAAAGCCTCCCTAAACACTCACGGGAGGCTTTCACATGTCAGGTTTTCATTTTTAATTTGATCTTCCTGCCTTCCGAAAAAGTAATCATGCTTAGGACAATGAAACAGCCTATCCACTGTATCCATGTTAAGCGCTCACCCAAGAAAAAGGCGCCAAAGATGATTGTGATGATCGGGCCCATCATTGAAATCAAAGACCCTCTCACTGCCCCAATCCGTTTGATACCTTCCAGCATAAATAAAAAAGGAACGACTGTTGTAAATACAGCAATGATTAAAAAAAGGAAATATACGGTTGGCTGAAACGACCATAGCTCTGTCTGATAGCCAAAGCCCTTTCTTGCGATTAAAAAAAGCACCATGGCAATGCTTGCTAAGGACATCCCATATGCATTCATACGGATACTGCCTACTTTGCGAACAAGCTGACCGGATAAGACCAAATAAAGTCCGTAAACCGCGGACGACAGAAGAACGAGAAAAGCGCCAAATATATTCGCACTCAATTCGTGCAGATTCCAGCCGCCAATGGAAAAAAAGATTCCTATGCTGACCACAACGACAGAAATGATGTCTGCAGCGGTGATTTTCTCCATTTTTCCAAAAAACGAGATAATCATGACAAAAATTGGATAACTCATAACGAGCATCCTTTCTACAATAGCTGAAACATAATGCAGCCCGATAAAGTCCAACAACGGAGATAGAAAAAAACGAGCAAACCCGTGATTCCTGCTCTGACTATATCAGCCTTTGCCGGTTTTTCAGATAATTTTGCACGATATATAAAAAAAATGATGCAAAAAAGAGGGGTTGCAATCACTTGCCTGAAAAATAGCGTTGACTCCGGAGTGGCTCCGAATGAGTAAGCCCACTTAATAAAGATCGACTTTGAGGCAAAACACAGCGTACCAACAATCATAAACAACATTCCGGCGAGAAACGGATGGTTTAGTTTTGGCGGAGTATTCACTTCGATTTTGCTCATAGATTTACACCTTTCCTTAGTATGAAAGAAATGAAACACCCTGGCTCATAGCGCAAGGTGCTCAAGGTTATTCTTTTTATCATACATTTAATTTAATATTATTTATTTCAATTCTGTAAGCAGTTTCCCTTTTTGTTTTATATACCATAATGCATTTCTATCAATAATTTTAGAAATACTGGAGTCTGAAGCAGAAACAGCATTTTTTAACAATTCATCAATAACGCCAAATGAAAAATACTTTCCTTTCTCATTTTCAAAGTTTTTTTGTAAATAATAGGTACCTGAAACAGTGTAACCACCTATTTTGACTTTCTTACACTTTGCAAAAAAATCATCAATATTAAAAAGAATGTCTAAAACTTTCTCTCTCATAGAAGGATGACTACTTAGTGCTTTTTTACTTTTTCAGCGGTTAGAAAATCTATGATTTTATATTTATCTTTCAAAAATAAAGAGGTAAATGTGATTAAATGAAAATTCTCGATAGGTTTTATAATAACTGTGTTTGTCCCTTCATAAATATCAATAAGCGTATGTAAGTTCATCTCTGTGATGTTTCCAACTAAAATTTTTTGACCCGTGTCCAAGCGTGCTGGTGTGTTTTCTAAATACATATAAGCATTTTTTGTTTCTGTATTTTGTGAAAACGAGGTGATTGTGGTGTCTGCACCAACTTTCTCTAATACTCTTTTTGTTACTTCGACCTCACCTTCAATTCTTCCCAAAGTTAAAATAGAGTCAGTTCCTGCTTGACTGAAACTCATAGTAATATTAGAAATTAATTCAATGGTCTGCAGGTAATCTAATTGACCGGAACTGTGTTTAATCCCCCATGTTCCGTCCTTATTTAATCCAATACTGAATGGATCCACTGTGATATGGAGAGTCCCCTTAGGATAACGTGCTCGTATTGTCTTAAACGCATCAACATGGTCCTTTAAGACATCATATATATCCCAGCAGTTATCAGAGGGCTTTCCGACAAGACGGAGAGTTATCGAATAAATCCCATGAGATCTTACCTCTTTTATAAATTCAATTGAATTTTCAACAGAACGATAAGGATAATCATCCATATTTTTCATTTCCCTGGTGGTGTCGCCCTGTAAATAAACATCAACATCAATCGGTTGTGATAATTTATCCGCACTTACCTCAACCTCAAAATCATGAGTCAATCTTCTCGATGTTCTCCTTTGATCCCATTTATCAAATTCCGAGTGTTCAAATAATTCTATCATGGTTAAAGCACCCTCTCTACGTATTTGGTAAAACAAATTATAGAATTATTCGAAAAAATAATAACCGATGAATGGTATGAATTTTATTGGTGCAAGTCCCTTTTGGGTATAAGGTATTCCCTAAGAGCATTTAGTCAGTAGCATTATTGTTTTCAGGCAAATCAGCAAATACTCATGCTGCTTAAAGAGCTTCCGGGCTTCAATGAAATAAAGAAATCCGCGTCATAGCAAAATACGCATCAGCTGGCCAAAATGCCAGCGCGTGATCGGCATCGCCTGGATAAAAGGCAGATTTTTATCCCCTGTTGCTGAAACGTTCAAACAGCGTGTGATTGAACATTTCGGCTGAACAATGCCGTCTTGACGAAAAAAACCGATGCGCGCAAGCATCGGCTTTCAAACTAAACTAAACATCATTTAACATCAAATGACTAAGAACAAGGGATACAAAAGCCGCGGCGGCCGAAACTGATTTTCAAAACAGAATAAAAAAAGAGGGCTTCCTTTCCGGAAGCCCTCACTCCGTCTGCTACGCCAATAAAAGAAAAATAAGCGCTAAAACAGCCGGAAGTCCTTGTTTTACGATAATTGATTTGTTTGAAGTAAAGCCTCCGAAAATGGCCGCGATGACCACACAAATAACGAAAAACATTTGAATCATATGGCCAATCGGATCAGCTCCGAGGATCAGTCCCCAAATGAGGCCGGCAGCCAGAAATCCATTATACAGACCTTGATTTGCAAACATGACCGCCACATTCCGATCACCTTCTAAATGCTTCGGCAATTTGAAAGACCGCTTGGCAGCCTTCGAATTGATAAAAAACATTTCAAGTATCATGATAAATATATGTTCTAAAGCTACAATTCCGACGAAAACAGCCGCAATTATGTCCACTGTCCCTCTCCTCTCAGCTTCACTTCAACCTTATTTCCATTGTGCGATTGTTTCGATAGGAAGACGGTAGGAAGCATATCCTTCGTCTGCCGCTTTTCCGATTGATAACAGCATGACCGGTACATAACGCTCTTTATCCATTCCGAAAACCTCGGCAATCTTTTCTTTATCATAGCCGCCGATCGGGTTTGTATCATAGCCGTGCGCACGTGCTGTAAGCATCAGCTGCATGGAAACGAGACCTCCGTCGATCAGAATCGTTTCACGGTTCACTTGCTCCGGCAGTTTTTCAAAATGCGCCGTCAAAGCAGCGATTTGTCTGTCTTTTACTTCCTGCGGCATGTAGCCCAGTTCGACTGCTTTTGAATAAATTTCTTCTAAATAGTCATCACTGTTCATATCTGCGAAAACCGCGATCACCGCAGATGATGTGCTGACTTGTGTTTGGTTAAAGCTGGCAAGCGGCGCGAGTTTTTCTTTTCCTTCAGGGCTGTCAATGACGAGGAAACGCCACGGCTGCGCGTTGACTGAAGACGGCGCTGTCGTTGCTTCTTCAAGAATTTGAGTCATTTCTTCTTTGCTGATTTTTACGGCCGGATCGTAATTCCGAATGGAACGGCGCCCTTTCATAATGTCCATAAAGTCGTTTGTTTTCAGTTCTGTTTTCATGTGTAATACACTCCTATGCTTTCATATTTTCTATATTATTCTGCATCTGCGACAATACGTTTTTTAACATATTGCGTTCTTCCTCGCTGACACCGGCAAGCATTTCCTTTATGAAACGCTCTTTCTCTTTTTTGGAAGCCTCAATTCTCGCCCGCCCCTGATCAGTAAGCCGGACAAGTATAATTCGGTTGTCCTCGGGCTTCCGCCTTCTTGTGACCATTTCTTTGGCTTCAAGCTGTTTCAAGTGTCTTGTCACGGCTGCGCCATCAATATTCACCTTTTTCTGAAGATCGCTTTGGCTGATCTCATCGACGTAAAAAAGCACGGCGAGAAGCTCAAGGCGGGATTGGCTGATTCCGGTGCACGCTTCAAACTTCGTGCCGATCACTTTGTGCAGTGATTGGAGCTGATACAAAATCTCGCCTTCCTCTGAACAACATGCTGTCAAAACCCATCCCTACTTTCTTTTGCGCAATTAATTGACTAGTCAATGTTTGATATATCAATAATATACATCCGTTATTCTTTTTTTGCAAGTGTTTTCTCTTTTTTTAAAAAAAGCTGCCGGTGAACGGCAGCTCGCTTCTTAATGATTATGGATTTTTCTGAAATTACTGCCTTTTACTTCAGCGACATCATATACCGTCACAAAGGCTTGATTATCAATGTCATTAATAATTTCCTTCAGTTTGGTTTCTTCCAAACGGTTGATGACACATGTGATTTCTTTGAATTTTTCATGAGAAAAACCGCCGTATGCTTCTTTATACGTAGCGCTCCGGCCCAATTCTTCACGAATGGTCTCTACCATTAATGCAGGCTCGTTGGTGATAATCTGAAATGTTTTAGAACCGCTTAAGCCTTCCTCAACCACATGGATCACCTTGGATGCGATGTAGTAAGCAATGACGGAAAGCAATGCGCCTTGCAGCCCGAATACAAAAGAAACAAAATAAACACAAAAATGTTTAAAAATAAAATGAGATCACTCGTGCCAAACGGCAGTTTCCGTGACAGCAGCACAGCCAGCATATCAATACCATCTAAGGCGCCGCCGTTGCGCAATGCCAATCCCATTCCCAAGCCGAGAATAATCCCGCCGACAACGGTGATTAACAGGGTATCTCCCTCAATGATAGCCGGCGTGTGGTGGAAAAAACTCGTGCCCGCGGCAAGTGAGACAATACCGATAATTGATAGAAACGCAAAACCTTTCCCGATTTGCTTATATCCTAACCAGACAAACGGTATATTGATCACCGCAATCAAGATCCCAAGAGGCAAATGAAAGAGCTGTGAACCGACAATGCTGAGTCCGGTTACACCGCCGTCAGATACACTATTCGGAATCAGTACGGTTTCCAGTCCATACGCGGCAATAATTCCGCCGATGATGACCATGATGGCCCGTACGATTGATTTCGCTCTGAATTTCTTACGTCTTTGTTTTTCGATTGTACTCATATCATTCCCCGCTTCAATTATTTTGTCTTATTTAAATATACCATAATTGATACTTTTCGTTAAAAATAAGCCTATCGGCTAGTTGAAGCAGGAACCGAGGAAGGAGATTTCACAGATAACGTATCCATTTATGACTTTAATCATTCACAACGCAATTATTCAGTAAAAGGGATTATCATCCATTAATAGTCCCTTTTGTTTCCCTTCTTCACATATTCCCAATCATGCTCTATATTTTTTCTCACCCGCTGAAGAAGGCTGAAAATGGTTTCTTTTTCCTCAGACGTAAAGCCGGACAGGGCTACTTCCGCAGAGTGCTCTCCTTCTCTTTGCAATAACGGATAAACCTTTCTCCCTTTTTCGGTCGGGAACAGTTTTTTTATTTTTTATTTTGATCATCAGGACGCTTTTCAACAAATCCTTGTATTTCCAGTTTCTTGATCGCTCTCGCCGCTGTTGTCCGGTCAACTTTAATCATTTCCGCCAGTTTTTCCTGTATCACTCCCGGGTTTTCACATATACGCACAAGATAGAGATACTGCCCCTTTGTTAAGTCTAATTCTTTAAATTCTATATTGCTGATGGAATCCAATGCCCGTGCGATCATGCCGATTTCCCGCAAAATATCAGTCATATCTTTTCAAACCCTTCGTATTTTTGTTGCATTTACAATATAATTGTTTTATCGCTACTTCTATAAGACCACAAGCAAGCCGTGCAGTCCAGACTAATATGTGAAAAGGATTGGTTAATGATGAGGGTAAAAAGAATAACAACGGAAATTGATTTACAAGCAGCGCTCGAGATTAGAAAAGCAGTATTCATTGAGGAACAGCAAGTACCTGAATCCGATGAATTTGATCAGTTCGATACGCTTGAGGAACAGTGCGGGCATGTCTTGGTTTATCATGAAAATCAGCCTGCCGGCACAGGACGGGTCCGCATCGTAAACCATACAGGCAAGCTCGAACGAATCTGCATCCTGAAACCTTACCGCAAATACGGGTTGGGCAAAGTAATCATAAGCGAATTAGAAAACATGGTAAAAGAAAAAGGCATCACCCAATGTAAACTGCATGGACAAACACATGCGGAAGGCTTTTATCACAAACTGGGCTATCAGACAGATTCACCGGAATTTATGGAAGACGGCATCCCGCATGTCTTAATGACAAAAGAGCTGGCTTAACCGAATAACAAACGGCCGGACTTCTTCCTTTTTAATCTTTAGTATATTAAGGATGCAAGATTGACCGAAGTTAAAGGAGATTAGAATATTCTGACCTCCTTTAACTTTCTTATCTATCCCTGCCTTGTCACTCACTGCATCCCGATTCGCCAAGTTTAAAACGAACCATGCAGTTTGAATTCCGGTATGCCGCTGTCTTTTAAATTTATCTGCTTGCCAATTCCTTAATCATCAAACCCAATTCATAAATTCCCTTTTGAAGGTCTTCAAGAGATGCATAAGCATATGATAAGCGAATATAATTCCCTTTTTCCTCAGCATAGATACTGCCGAGATTGAGCAGAATCCCTTTTGATAAGGCTTTGGTATAAAGTAATTTCATGGATATGGAAGGCAATATTTTTACCCAGACAAAGAATCCTCCCTTTGGGATATTCCATGCAGCGACATTTTTCAAATTGGTTTCTAAAAGACTCATGACCAATTGTCTTCTCACCTTTAATTGACTTCTCACCTGTTCTAGATGCTGCTGGTATTCACCGGATATAAACCACTCAGCCGCTACTCTCTGGGATAACGAACTGGAGCCGTAATCTGTTTGCATTTTTATGTCGGATAAACGTTCAATCACTGGTTCCGGCCCGACGATCCATCCAATCCTCAAGCCCGGACTTAATGTTTTCGATAAGCTGCCTATGTAAAGTACATGCCCATTTTTATCAATTGTTTTAATAGGATCTGGAGGAATCTCATCGATCCATAACTCACGATAAATGTCATCTTCAATAATGGGAAGCTGTGCATTCTCACTTGCCGCAAGGATTTCTTCTCGTCTCTTTTTTGACATTAAAATACCTGTCGGGTTATGAAAACAAGGATTTGTATATAAGATAGCCCTCCCCGTTCCCCCCTTGCCATGCGGATATGTTCCGGCAAAAGTCCATTATGATCCATAGGAACTCCAGTCAGCTTCATACCGGCTGATTGAAATACGTGTAATGAATAAAGATAGGAAGGCTGATCGAGAAATACGGTCGATCCTCTTTGTAAAAGCCCCATTGATATAAGCTGTAAGGCTTGCAGCGCGCCAGAAACAATAAGAATGGAAGAAGGAGAAGCTTGAATGCCGATTGTTCTTAAATAGCCGCTTAATGCCTCTCTCAAAGGCAAATATCCTTTTGGTTCCTCATATCCGAATGCCTCTATGTTTTGAGATACCTTTCCCATGATCTCTTTCATAACAGCTAAAGGAAAAATCTCATGTGAAAGTTCTCCTTTACTGAGCTGTATAAGATCAGTTTTTGATTCTGATTTATTGATCTCTTGAACGATTTTTTGGCTTGGCTGCTGAATTCCGGAGGTTACATACTGATCCCAATCGGGGGCGGAATTCTTAGCCAAAAGTGTCCATGTATTGTTCGTAACAACTGTCCCTTTGCCCATTCTGCCTTCGATTAATCCATCCGCCATCAATTCCTCTAAGGCTGTAATGACTGTGCTCCTGTTCACCTCAAAGTGTTTGGCAAGCGTGCGCTGGCTTGGAATCTTACTTCCGATCGGCCATTCTCCATTTCCTATTTTCTCTTTTATAAATTGAATGATTTGTATGTACTTAGGAAGCTTTCTCATCTTTTTTTCTTCTGGAGCGCTCATAAAAAGGATCCTCCTTAAAAACTAAAGTGGTTGGGTCAAAATCTATTTAACTGGTTGAAGTCATCTCATCAAATCTTTATTAATATAGAAAAACATTAAATAACTGGTTGGTTTTTGTAAAGAGGAGTGAGAAAGATGAGAAAGAAAACAGTTCGAATCGGCATATCTTACAGTCTGATGATTGGGTTGTGGGCATCAGCTTTCCCGGGAATTCGCGCGGGTCTTGAGAGTTACACGCCGGAACACCTCGCTTTGTTTCGCTTGTTGATTGGGTCAATGGCATTGGTGGTTTTTGCTGTTTTGACTCATATGCGTTTACCTGACATGAAAGATATCCCTGTTATTTTCTCTTTAGGATTTTTAGGTTTTGCACTATATCACATTTTGCTGAATATCGGAGAAAAAACAGTCAGCGCTGGAGTTGCGAGCTTACTCGTGACCATGACACCTATTTTTTCTGCAATGTTATCTCGTCTGTTTTTTGGTGAACATTTTGGGCTTTATAAATGGATTGGCTCTATCATAAGTTTATTGGGTGTGTCGATCATTTCTTTCGGGGCAGGAAACTATACAAATTCAGTGAACGGCATTTTGTTAATCCTGCTGGCAGCTTTTTCGGAGAGTATTTATTTCGTTTTTCAAGCCCGCTATATAAAAAAATATGGTTTTATTCCATTTGTGACATTCACCATTTGGGGTGCAACATTGCCTATGCTGATGTTTCTTCCTGGATTATGGGGAGAAGTTGTTCACGCATCTATGAATTCCACATTGTCTATCGTTTACTTAGGCTTATTACCAACGGTTGTGCCTTACTTTGCACTTGCATACGTCACTTCACTCGTCGGTGCTTCAGAAGCAGCCATTTCACTTTACCTAACACCCGCTATAACCTTGGTCATTTCTTGGGTGTGGTTAGGTGAGGTACCTGCGTTTATTGCACTGACAGGCGGGATGGTTACAGTCGCCGGGGTGTGTTTCACTTATCTGAAAGCAAATAAAATTAGGCTCAAATGAATTTTTCAGAATTGTGATATGTTAAGTATATCAATATTAAAGGGAAGAAAATCCATGATGCGATAGGTTGCACTTCTTTGCCATGCTTGACTTTCAGTTTCTGCAATTAGCGCATCAAAGGGGTGTAAGGAAAATGAAGATAACAGATAGTATTTATGGCGATGATGAAATAGATGGAATTCTTGAAGAGCTTATTTTCAGTCATCCAGTACAAAGACTAAAAGGGGTTTACCAAGGAGGAGCAAGTTATGTTGTGAATCAAAAGTGGAATGTCACGAGGTATGAACATTCCATAGGCGTAATGCTCCTCATAAAAAAGCTTGGCGGTTCTTTAGAAGAACAAATCGCAGGTTTACTTCACGATGTATCTCATACTGCATTTTCACACGTTATTGATTTTGTGTTTAACAATAAAAATGAGGATTATCACGAAAACATTTATCATCAAATCATAACTGATTCAGAAATCCCCCATATTCTCAGTACATATGGATTAAATTACAAGGACATTCTATTAGACACCTCTAATTGGAATTTGCTCGAACAGCCAGCTCCTGAGTTATGCGCTGACAGAATCGATTATACCTTAAGAGATATGTATCAGTACGAAAACATCACAATGGAGGAAGTTGATCATTTCTTAGATCATCTAATAATTAAAGAAGGAAAAATATACTTAAAAAATATAAAAACTGCTGAATGGTTTGTAAGAACTTATTATAAAGAAGTTATTGATTTCTTTATGAACCCTCTTAATATTTACGGTTATGATTATTTGGCTAAGACTTTAAAAACCGCCTTGGATAAAGAAATCATTAACATAAACACACTGCTCGGAACAGATGAAGAAGTAATGAACATCTTGCGTTCTTCCGGGGATATAGATGTGAAAAATCTTGTAAGCCGCTTACATCGAAGAGTCATTGTTAAAGAAGATAAGGCTGATTATCATTTGCATCGTAAGAATAAATTGAGGCTTATTGATCCGTCTGTATTCTATGATGACAAACTTATCGCTTCCTCTGCATTATCAAATGAAATCAAAACGATGAACGAAAATGCTAAGAAAAAAGCTGAGGAAGGGATGTATGTAAAAATAATTTCAAACTGATTTACCTCTTGAGCCTGCTTGATAAAAAAACAATACAGTTTGACAAAGCAATCATTGGGCAGATGTAGGGAATAGTTGATCGTTAATGCAAAATAAAACGCGAAAACAAGCCGGCTCTTATCAGCATCGGCTATTCCGTTTTCAAGTTAGACATACCTTACCAAACATAAAACTTTAACCTTGTTTCCTGAATATTAATCAGTTATACTGATTATATTGTTAAGTGATTATCATTAGAGGTGAATTTATTTGGAGAAATGGAATCAATCCTATGGTTTTTTACTCGGAAAAGTTCTTCAGCGCATGGAAAGAAAATTTGCCGAAGGGCTTATCCCATACGAGATTAATGCAAGACAATACGGAGTTCTTTTATTTATCAAAGAAAATCCTTACTCATCACAAAAAGAGATTTCTGAAAATCTTCAAATCGATCGGACAACGATGGTGAGTCATATCGATCATTTGGAAACTTTGGGATTCGTTGAGAGAACAAAGAATCTTAATGACAGAAGATCCTACAGCCTTAAGATTACCGAAAAAGGTAACGATGTATTGGATTCACGCTGGGAGTTTTTAATGGATACAGAATTAGAAGTATTAGCTCCATTAAACCAGCAAGAAAGACAATTACTTAAAAATTCTCTTATTAAAATCTGGAGATCACTCTAAAAAACAGGAGGTTTTACAATATGCAAGCTCTCGATTATTTTAACGCACGCCTCGACGCAACGATAAGCCCTATGGATTATTTGAAAGCGAAGCAAATGAATCCTGAGAAATACTACTTAATCGATGTGAGAAACGGTCCAATTCATGTAAGAAATGTAACCATTGAAGATGCTCATGTTATTCCTGAACAAGAACTGCAATCTCGTTTAAACGAAATTCCGCAAGAAAAAGAAATTATTGTTTACTGTTGGGATGTCTGGTGCAATACAGCTGCCAAAGTTGCAAAGTTTTTATTAGAACATGAATACAAAGTGAAAGAGCTGACCGGGGGTATTGCAGCATGGAAAGAAATGAACTTTCCTATCACAAACCCAGTTCAAGACAAGAACATACCGGATAATTGCGGGTGTTGAATTTAGTGGGAAATGAAAGATACTGGATTGGGGTTGCTTCTCGAGACCATGTAATGAAAGCAATCCAAGGCGGGTTTGCTCAGCTTTGTCATGGCAAAGAGGCACCTTTAAAAAGATGAATAAAGGTGATTGGATCATTTATTACTCTCCAAAGGTACATTTTAAGGAAAGTACTCCACATCAAAAATTTACTGCTTTAGGTAAAGTTGTAGATAATAATATTTTTCAGTTTGAAATGGGAAATGACTTCAAACCTTTTCGGAGAAAAATAAGTTTTATTTATTGCACAGAAACACCGATTCGCCCATTAATCCCAAAGCTTTCTTTCATTAAAGACGAGCAGCGTTGGGGGTATTCTTTTCGATTTGGACATTTTGAAATAAGTGAAAAAGATTTTAAGCTAATTGCAAAAAAAATGGTCGATGCTTAAGGAGATTAGAAAATTCTAATCTCCTTAAAACTTTCTTATATATCTTTGACTTGTCACTCTTTGCATTCCGGTTCAACAAGTTTTAAAATTAACCATTTATCACATGAAGAAAAGATTCAATCTCTATAGATTGAATTCCTGACATGCACTTGGTGGCATGACTCTTAGAATAACCGGACATTAGGACATAAGTAAAATTTTTTATCTATCAGTGACAGGCAGCAGAGGGCGAGAAAGAATAAGCGATGACAGTACGACAGATGTATTTAATTGAATGGGGGATATTACAAGCTTCGTATTGGAGCCGCATATACCCTACGGTACTAGTAAGTGCAAACTTATGGGCATAATTTGATTTTTGCCCTCTTAGCAGGTCTCGTACGCACGGATTCCAGCGTAAGGGATATCATTGTAAATCATAATACTATTCTAATATCTATTAATGATCACAAGGAGATGTTAAATATGCATATTGTCATGATTGTTATGCAAACGTTCTCTATATTTATGTTTCTTATGACAAGTTTCAGAAAATTGACAGGCGATAAACGGCTATCGAAGAATTTAATATACTGAGACTACCACAATGGTTTCGTGTGTTCACAGGTGTCTATGAATTAGCAGCTTTAATTATCGGTTATTGGGATACAAGCTGGATTGCATTCGGTTCACTTCTGATTGTAATTTTTGCTATAGTCGGAACTTTGGCAATGGTGCGCGTTAAAGAACCATTTAAAAACATGATAATGATTATAGTGATAGCTGTTTTTGCCATTATCTTATTTATAAACAATGTCTTGGGTCTTTCAAATTTTCCTGATTTAACTAATTCATTTTTTGTGAAGGCTCTAAGAGAACCTAACATTCAGTGTGGTTAAGACCAAAAATTGGTGCCATTACATATTTTTAAGGCAGAGAACTAATCATAATTTGTGTTACACCTGTTCATATACACTTTATAAATATTCAAACTATGCTTTTAAGTAATCTCTTATTTTCTTCTTAATATATTTCCAATCATGTTCTATACTGTAGTATCATTCGTTAAAATGTGGGGAGGGGAGTGAAGAAATGAATTTGACATGTGAATCTAAAAACTTTGATGATTATTTACTTGAATTAAATGAAGTTGATTATTCTAATCCTATTATTTGTGCACTTGCAAATGAACTTTTCAATCCTTTGCAGACAGAAATAGAAAAAGTAAAAATAGCCTATGAATTTGTTCGAGATGAAATTTCCCATACTTGGGATATTCAATCAAAGCGAGTAACTTGTAATGCTTCAGAAGTATTAACCTTTAAAGAGGGAATTTGCTATGCAAAGTCAAACCTATTAGCTGCCCTATTGCGCTCAGAAGGAATACCGACAGGCTTTTGTTATCAGCGTTTAATGTTGTTTAATACGCCAGATAAGGGATATTGTATTCACGCATTAAATGCTGTATTTTTTCATTCACTTAAAAAATGGATTCGATTAGATTCTCGCGGTAATAAAATAGGAATTGACGCTCAATTTTCACTTGATAAAGAGAGATTAGCATTCCCAATTCGACAAGAATTTGATGAAATCGACTATCCTTTGATTTATATAAGACCACATCCAAAAACAATTGCAGTTTTAAAAGAACACAAAAATGCTATCGAGATGTATAAACATCATTTACCCGAAAGGATATAATTGTTTATAAGAATTCCTCTTCTATACTTAATGAAGCCTTTCACGAAATCATAAAAGAATAAAATACATTAAATTATGGAAAAATAAATTCGAAATGATCATTTGTTTTATGAAAGAGGTGAGCCCATGCCAAACAATAGTAAACCCAACAGTTTAATCACGGAGAAGTCCCCCTATCTGCTCCAACACGCCCACAACCCCGTAAACTGGCACCCTTGGGGAGAAGAAGCCTTCGAAAAAGCGAAACGCTTAAACAAGCCGGTTCTTGTCAGCATCGGCTATTCGACGTGTCATTGGTGTCACGTAATGGCTCACGAGTCCTTTGAGGACGAAGAGATCGCCGGTATGTTAAACGATAAATTCATAGCCATCAAGGTTGATCGTGAGGAGCGCCCTGATGTGGATTCCGTGTATATGAGAATCTGCCAGCTGATGACGGGGCAGGGCGGGTGGCCGCTGAACGTGTTCGTCACACCAGATCAGAAGCCATTTTATGCGGGGACGTATTTTCCGAAGACGAGCAAATTTAACCGTCCGGGCTTTATCGATGTGCTTGAACATCTGTCCGAAACGTTTGCGAATGACCGGCAGCATGTCGAGGATATCGCCGAAAACGCCGCCGCTCATCTTGAAGTCAAGATTCACCCGGCTGAGGGCATGCTTGGCGAACAGGCGGTTCATGACACGTATCGCCAGCTGGCCGGCGGGTTTGATACGGTGTACGGCGGGTTCGGCCAGGCTCCGAAATTTCCGATGCCGCATATGCTCATGTTTCTGCTTCGCTACTACAGCTATACGGGCAAGGAACAGGCTTTGGCCGGCGTAACCAAGACACTCGACGGCATGGCGAACGGCGGAATTTTTGACCATATCGGATTCGGCTTTGCCCGCTACTCGACTGATAATGAATGGCTCGTGCCGCATTTTGAGAAAATGCTGTATGACAACGCCCTTCTCCTGACCGCATATACGGAAGCCTATCAAGTCACGGGTAATGAGCGCTACAAACAGATTGCGATGCAGATCGTAACGTTTATTCAGCGGGAAATGATGCATGAAGACGGCAGCTTTTTCTCAGCTTTAGACGCTGATACCGAAGGCCGTGAGGGGAAATATTACATATGGTCCAAAAAAGAAATCATGAATCTTCTCGGTGATGAACTCGGCCCGCTTTATTGCAAGGTGTATAACATCACAGATCAAGGCAATTTTGAAGGCGAAAACATCCCGCACCTCATTTTCACGCGGCGTGAGGCTATCCTCGAAGAGACCGGCCTCACCGAACGTGAGCTGGCCGAACGTCTTGAAGAGGCAAGAACAAAATTGCTGGAGGCCCGTGAAAACAGAAGCTATCCGCATACAGATGACAAAGTGCTGACCTCATGGAACGCGCTCATGATTGCCGGGCTGGCAAAAGCCGCAAAGGTATTTCACGAGCCTGACTATCTCAGCATGGCGGAAACAGCCATCCGCTTTCTCGAACGGCACCTCATGCCGGACGGGCGCGTCATGGTCCGCTATCGCGAGGGCGAAGTGAAAAACAAAGGGTTTATCGATGATTACGCTTTTCTCATCTGGGCTTATCTTGAACTGTATGAAGCGGGTTTTCATCCGTCTTATCTGCAGAAAGCGAAAACGTTATGTACAAGCATGCTGGAGCTGTTCTGGGATGAACGGCACGGGGGTTTCTTCTTTACGGGGAATGATGCTGAGACCCTTCTTGTCAGGGAAAAAGAGGTTTATGACGGGGCCGTGCCTTCCGGAAACAGCGCGGCTGCCGTACAGCTGCTTCGTCTCGGCCGCCTGACGGGTGATGTATCACTGATTGAAAAAGCCGAAGTGATGTTTTCCGTGTTCAAACGGGAAATAGAGGCCTATCCGAGCAGCAACGCTTTCTTCATGCAAAGCGTACTGGCACACACAATGCCCCAAAAAGAAATCGTTGTGTTCGGAAGGAAAGATGACCCGGACAGAAAACGTTTCATTGAGGCGCTTCAGGAGCATTTCACTCCCGCCTATACGATTCTCGCCGCAGAACATCCGGATGAGCTTGCTGGCATTTCTGACTTTGCCGCGGGTTATCAAATGATCGATGGGAAGACAACGGTCTACATTTGTGAGAATTTCGCCTGCCGGAGGCCGACGACGGATATTGATGAAGCGATGAACACCTTACAAATCAGCAGCAGAGCCTAGGCGGCCTGCTGCTTTTCTTTTTTCACAAAACGGAATGCGAGCCATGCGAAGATGATATTGATCACCAGAGTCGATATGCAATCGTATATTTCATAGCCCCCGGCTGCTGTTGTAAATACCGACGGAATGCCGCCGTACACCGAATGATCCTCTGTGAGAAAGATAAATAAAAACATATTATTGGCAGCGTGACCGCCAAGGGACATCTCCAGACTGCCCGTTTTAATCGTGATAAAGGTCCAGATCATGCCGATGGTGACATATCCGATTCCCGCCCATAGAGCCCCATTATCCATCTCCGGATTTCCGAAATGAAGTGCGCCGAATAATCCGCCGATAATGACCGTCAGAACCACCGCGTTTGCCGTCAATTTTCCGGCGAACTGTAGCAGAAAACCGCGAAAGAGAAATTCCTCCGCAGAGGTTTGAATCGGAACCAACAAGACGGCTGCCGCTAACAGCAGCAGAAAACGTGAAGCATGGAATTCCTGAAGCGAGAAACGATCCGGGTGAATTGAAAAATCAATCAGCCCCGCGATAAACATCAGCACAACATATGTGCCGAATCCAAAGAACATTCTCTTCCAGTTCAGCGACTGATTCGGTGTGATGATGGATATAAACCGCCGCTTCATAATGAAACGAACCGCTATCCAAATGCCCGGAATCGCTATGAAATAGACGATATGCTGTAAATAAATATCCGCCAGCGGGTCACTTAATGCCGCCTCATCCCAATTTATCGTCAGTGAAGGATTGAAAGCGGACGTGAGAAACATATAAAACACAGTCAGCATGCTTCCGAAAAAGAACAAACCCACAATGAGCAACAGAGAAAGAAGATATCTCGATACACTATTTCTTCCCTCTGAGGGCCGTACAAATGTATTCATATTTATGCATCAACTTCCTTTCCTTCAACATTTTACAATATAAACAGAAACAGATATAGGAAATGTTATATATTTTAAGAAGAAAGCGCTATGCCGTTTCCTTTGGCTCTGGTTATTTACACTCTGTTTTTGCCAAAAAAAGACCTTTATAATGTATTCGTCAGATAAATTTACAGTATTTTCTGATTACAACTGCTAAATCAGGGGGTTTTTTATGAAACATCAGACATTCTCAAATGTAGCGAACCGATTAGACCGTCTCCCCATTTCGCGTGTGCACTATCAAGTATTAACCGCTCTCGGAATCATCTATTTTTTCGATCTCGCTGACCTGTTTACGCTCAGCAACGTGGCTCCGGCGCTGATTGAGCATTGGGGCGTGAAGCTGTCCGTCATTGCCGACATCACGGCCGCATCCTTCCTGGGCATGTTTTTAGGCGCCTCCATCGGCGGAAGGCTGTCCGATCGGATCGGCAGGAAAAAAGCGCTGAATTGTTTTGTCCTTGTCTTTTCGATCTCATCTTTTCTGAATGCGCTGGCATGGGACATTCCGTCCTTAATGATTTTTCGCTTCTTGACCGGGCTCGGCGTCGCGGCCGCCATGATTGTGACGAACAGCTATTTGGCGGAATTTTTCCCATCATCCGTACGGGGAAAATACATCTCCTTTTGCGCCATGATCGGACTAATCGGCGTTCCCGTCACAAACGTTGTTTCCGCTTTTGTCATTCCTTTAGGCTCATGGGGGTGGCGGCTCGTATTCGTATGGGGGGCGGCCGGTCTCATTTATTTCTTTTTTATCCGCCGGCTTGAGGAATCGCCGCGATGGCACGAAAATCGGGGCGCATATGATCAGGCAAACGCCATTATGAACCGTCTTGAAGCACGTATAGAGAAAGAAAAAGGCCCGCTTCCCGCGCCAAAAGAGGCGGCAGAAGTACATACAGTGAAGCACGCGGGCTACTTAGGGCTGTTTCAGGGCAGGAATTTAAAGATCACCATCATCCTGTCAGCGGTATGGATTCTTGAAACCTTTGGCTTTTACGGCTTTGCTTCATGGGTGCCCAGCCTGCTGAAAAGCAACGGCATCACCATGGAAAAAACGCTGTGGTACAATGTGCTTCACTCTGTCGGCGCACCGCTTGGCGCATTGCTCGGTTCCATGATATCCGAGACGTTCCAAAGGAAATGGATTCTGGCCGCAAGCGCTTTTCTGACTGCCATTGCCGGACTGTTATACGGCATGACGTTTATTCCCGTCATGATTATTGTGTTTGGATTTGTCGTCAACGTCACGGAACGGGTTTTCACCTCAAACTTATACGCATATACATCGGAGCCGTACCCTACGGAATATCGCTCGGCCGGGAGCGGGCTGGCGTACGGGCTCGGCCGTTTTTCCAATATATTCGGTTCCCTGCTCGTCGGATTTATTGCCGTTAAGCTCGGCTACATCAGCGTCTTTTTGTTCATCGGCGGCTGCTGGCTTCTATGTTCCGTTTTGTTAATCCTCTTCGGTCCGAAAACTAATGCTCAGCAAATTTAATCAATAAAACAGTGCGGGTTCCCCGCACTGTTACACTGTGATTTCTATCAAATTACCTTCCCCATCCTCTATCACGCTCTCATAATATCCGTCACCCGTCACCCGCGGGCCGCTTACAACCTGAAATCCGTCGTTTTTAAACGTCTCCGTCAATTCATTCACCCGCTCCTTGCTGCCTGCAGAAACTGCGAGATGCGCCCATCCGGTCATATTCTGTAACGGAGCTTCATCAATGCCGCCTTTTTTCATAAGTTCCAGCCTGCATCCGGAGTCAAACGAAAGAAAATACGATTTGAAATCTTTTTTCTCATTATGATAAAGGTCATTGGCCTTGGCGCCGAAGTATTTCTCATAAAATTCTTTCATCCGTTCTAAATCTTTCACCCATATGGCCGCATGTTCAATTCGCATATGTCCGCCTCCTTTTTTCTCAATCTAGTTATAAAGCATGAAACCCATTTCAGCTCAAGACTTTTTCCGCTGAAATTGATGCATAATTTGTTTTTTAGCCGTTTCTCCGTGCAAAAACAGCAAAAATGCTTCCCTTCCGACCCGTTCCAAATGAAGTTCCAGAGATGGGATATTCAATGCCCGGCTGACGCTCAGGTTTCCCTCGCCGATGATCTCCGCGTCCCATTTCTGTTCTTTCGCAAACTGGTACAAGCCGGCAGCCACGTCATCACTGTGCGCATAGATGGCCGTCGGCGCCTTGTCGAAACCCCAGAAGTGTTCACCTGCCCGCTTCCCGTCGTCCATATCATGGCATCCGATCAGAATACGGGTTTCATCAAGAGAGCCGAAAACGGCCTTATATGCGGTTACCTTGTCGGCCGTACTCGGGCTTTTTTCCGCTTCCCGCACACATGTAAAAGCAACGTCTTGATGTCCGCGGTTTTTCAAATACAAAAAGCTTTCTCTGTAAGCTGCCTGCCTGTCATTATAAGCGCAGGGAATCTCTTGATGCTGCGTATATTCACAAGCGACAATGGGGCCGTATTCCAGGTAAGGCACGGCGGTTTCCCATTCATTCGCGCGGGACGTGACAATCAGTCCGTCAATCTTTTTCATTTTCAGCAGTTCGAAATAGGTCATCTCTATAGCGGGGTCATAGTTGGTGGGGAGAAGGGTTGTCACGTAATCATGGGCAAACGCTTCCTTCGTGATACCGTTTACAATTTTGTCAAAGCAGGGATGGTCACTGTACGGCAATATCACGCCGATCGTATTGGTCTTTCCGCGAATCAGATCAATGGCGGTTCGATTAGGGGTATAATCCAGCTCCTTCATCACTTGATTCACAAGACGCCTTTTCTCCTCAGATACGTACGGGTGTCGGTTTAATACGCGTGATACGGTGGCCACCGACACATTCGCCAGTTTCGCAATCTCTTTTATATTTGCCATGTGCTCCTCCATTTTCGGTGATAAAAAAGCAGCAAGAGTGGATTTCTCTTACTGCTATCTCATCATAAATCCACTGTCATTTCAACAGGGCAATGGTCAGAGCCCATGATATCGGCACAAATGGCCGCTTGGCTGATCCGCGTCTTCAGTCTGTCTGAAACAATGACGTAATCAAGCCGCCAGCCGATGTTTTTCTCACGTGCGTTCGTCCTGTAAGACCACCAGGAATAGGCGCCTTCCCGATCAGGATATAAATAGCGGAATGAGTCGGTAAATCCGGTGTTCAGCAGGGCGCTGAACGCTTCCCGCTCTTGATCCGAGAAACCGGCGTTCTTCCGGTTGGCTTTCGGATTTTTAAATCTATCTCCCTGTGTGCGACATTCAGATCGCCGCATAAGATCACGGGCTTCTCCCGGTCAAGCTTCTGCAGATACTCCTTAAAATCGGCTTCCCATTGAAGACGGTAATCAATTCGCTCTAATCCGCGTTTGGCATTCGGCGTATAACAGTTGACGACGAACACGTTCTCAAATTCAAGTGTGATCACCCGTCCTTCTTGATCATGATCATCAATTCCCAATCCATAAAACACGTGAAGCGGTTTTCTTTCGAAAAAACAGCCGTGCCTGAGTAGCCTTTTTTCACCGCATAGTTCCAATAGCCGTGATATCCTTCAAGCTGTAATGATACTTGTCCGTCCTGTACTTTCGTTTCTTGCAGACATAAAATATCCGCTGCCGTTTCCTGAACGTAAGTATTGATATCTATCTTTTTCATCACGGCACGCAAGCCATTTACGTTCCAAGAAATCAGTTTCATGTGTTCCCTCCTGTCCGGCTCAGCCCGCATTCCAGTGTTTCAATGTTTCCGCCCTCTAATGCCAGCAGCTGCTTTTTCATTTCTAAACCGCCTCTGAATCCGGTCAGTTTCCCGTTTTTTCCGATGACGCGATGGCACGGAACCGTAATCAATACCGGATTTTTCCCGATTGCGGCGCCCACGGCTCTTACGGCTGCCGGTTTCTGAATCATTTCTGCTATATCCGAATAGGAGTATGTCTTGCCGTACGGTATGTCCATAAGCGCTTTCCATACAGCAAGCTGAAATTCTGTCCCGTAAAGATCCACCGGCACTGAAAAAGTTGATCTGCCATTTTCGATGTACTCGGACAGCTCTGCCGTGTAAGACGCCAGCTTCTCATCATCACGTGCCAATCGGTATTGCGGCAGTGATTTTTTTGCCCACTGCTCAAGCTCTTCAAAGCTTCCATGATTTGAACCTATAAAGCATAGCCCCTTAGATGTGGCGGCTGTATACAGGCTCCAATCATTCCGTGTGAAAAGTGTCCAATAGACCATTGTCTCTTTACTCATATTGAACCTCCCTGTCCCATTCCGGCAGTTTTTCGGTATTCTGTGGGCGAATTCCCGGTTCTCTTTTTAAAAAGAGTGGCGAAATGCGCTGTGTTTGGAATCCCGACAATCAGAGCGATCTCCATGACTGTCATATCAGTATGCTTTAAAAGGTGTTCCGCCTTCGACAATCTTCTTTTCTGTATATACTCAATCGGGGATATTCCCCTGATTTTTTTAAATGTCCGCTGTAAATGATAGGGGCTGCCGTGACACATTTCGGCCAGTACACTCAGAGTCAGAGATTCGTGATAATGGCGGTCAATGTACTCAATGATTTGAGCAATCCATTCTTCATCAGGAAGACGAAGACCGTTCGGCCGGCACCTTTTACAGGGACGAAAATGTTTATCGAGCGCTGCATCAGCCGTATCAAACACCAGCACGTTTTCTTTATTCGGAACTCTCGATTTACAAGAAGGCCGGCAGAAAATCCCCGTCGTTTTTACTGCATAATAAAATGCTCCGTCATAAGAAGCATCATTGCGTATGATTGCCCTCCACTTTTCATCAGTCAGGATATTTCTGTCTGTCTCCATCTCAGCCACCCCCTGTTCTTCAGTATAAACAAATTCATTGCATAAGTACGCGTATTTGAATAGAGGAGCAAGATAACAAAGGTGTAAGAAGCACTTCCATGTTTCATGTGAAACATTTCGGCAGGATGGAGGAGGACTGATATAAAAAAAGAGCAGGAGCCCGCAGGCTCTTGCTCTTTTCTTTCGGCTTACTCGCCAGTTACGTATGGAAGTAAAGCCATTTGACGTGCGCGTTTGATCGCGATAGTCAATTTACGTTGGTATTTCGCATTTGTTCCAGTTACACGGCGAGGTAAGATTTTACCACGCTCAGAAACAAACTTTCTAAGAAGATCTACATCTTTGTAATCGATGTGCGTAATGCCGTTAGAAGTGAAGTAACAAACCTTACGGCGTTTCGCACGACCGCCTCTGCGTCCTCCTGCCATTGTCATTTCCCACCTTTCTCGTTATGAATATAGCGATAATCTATTAGAACGGAAGATCATCATCCGAGATGTCAATCGGCTTGCCGTCGTTGGCAAATGGATCATCATTAAAGCTGTTCCCTTGATTTCGTCTCTGGTTGTTCTGATTTCCGCCGAACGGATTATCATTTTGGCCTCCGCCAAAGTATTGGCCTCCGCCGCTGTTTCCTTCGTTGTATCCGCCTGATCCAGAACCGCCGCTGTTTTTAGGCTCAAGAAATTGAACACTTTCAGCTTGGACTTCTGTCACGAAGACACGCTGTCCCTGCTGATTTTCATAATTTCTTGTCTGGAGTCGGCCGTCTACGCCGGCAAGGCTTCCTTTTTTAAGAAAGTTTGCAACGTTTTCGGCTTGTCTTCTCCAAGTGACACAATTAATGAAATCGGCTTCACGTTCTCCGGACTGGTTCGTGAATGTACGATTCACAGCAAGAGTAAACGTGGCGACAGCCGCACCGCTTGGCGTATAACGAAGCTCTGGGTCTTTTGTCAGTCTTCCGACTAATACAACTCGGTTAAGCATATGAAAGACCACCTTTTAACATTATATATTTCAAATTGCTTATTCTTCTTCTTTAACAACGATGTGGCGAATGATATCGTCACTGATCTTAGCTAAACGGTCGAATTCAGCAACCGCTGCAGCTTCAGACTGAACGTTTAAGATTTGGTAGAAACCGTCACGGAAATCGTTGATTTCGTAAGCAAGACGACGTTTACCCCAATCTTTTGTTCCAGTGATCTCCGCTCCGTTAGAAGTCAATACGTTGTTGAAACGCTCGATAACTGCCTTCTTTGACTCTTCGTCAATGTTCGGACGGATAATGTACATAACTTCGTACTTTTTCATCTGTTTGCACCTCCTTTTGGTCTAAGCGGCCCTATAATGGGCAAGGAGCAATAATTCTATTACTCACAAGTTTATATTATACCAAAGCTCTTGTCCCTTTACAACTGTGTCCTATACATTAAATCGGAAATGAATGACATCTCCGTCTTGGACTACATATTCCTTACCTTCCAGACGCACTTTTCCGGCTTCTTTCGCTCCGGACATTCCGCCGCCTGCCAAAAGGTCTTCATAAGCAACCGTTTCAGCGCGGATAAAGCCGCGTTCAAAGTCAGTGTGGATGATACCCGCACACTCAGGAGCTTTCATGCCTTTTCTGAATGTCCATGCGCGCACTTCCTGTTCGCCCGCCGTAAAGTATGTCGCAAGGCCGAGAAGAGAGTATGACGCTTTAATCAGCTGATCAAGACCTGATTCTTCGATGCCGAGCTCCTCAAGGAACATTTGCTTTTCTTCGCCTTCCAATTCAGCAATTTCAGACTCAATTTTCGCACAGACGACGATAACTTCGGCATTTTCACCCGCGGCGTACTCACGGATTTTCGCAACGTATTCATTGTCTGAAGGATCAGCCACTTCATCTTCGCTTACATTCGCCACATAAAGCACGGGTTTTGACGTAAGCAAATGAAGCTGCTTCACAAGCTTTTGCTGTTCTTCCGTAAATTCAACGGAACGGGCAGGCTTTTCTTGTTCGAAAGCTTCTTTCAATTTAGACAGAATGTCAAATTCAAAAACCGCTTCTTTGTCTTTTTGCTTCGCAAGCTTGCTTACACGCGTGATGCGTTTTTCGACTGTCTCCATGTCGGCAAGAATCAATTCAAGATTGATCGTTTCAATATCGTCAATCGGATCGACTTTCCCTGACACGTGCGTAATATTGTCATCAGCGAATGCACGTACAACGTGGCAGATCGCATCAACCTGACGGATATGAGAAAGAAACTTATTTCCGAGTCCTTCACCTTTAGATGCGCCTTTTACGATCCCCGCGATATCAGTGAATTCAAACGCAGTCGGCACCGTTTTTTTCGGGTTCACCAATTCAGTCAGCTTTTGCAGACGTTCATCCGGCACTTCCACGATTCCCACGTTCGGATCAATTGTACAGAACGGGTAGTTGGCTGATTCGGCACCAGCCTGGGTAATTGCATTAAATAACGTCGATTTTCCGACATTCGGCAAACCGACAATTCCAGCAGTTAAAGCCATTCTTTCATCTCCTCTATATCAAACCATCATCGTATAAACGTATTGTAAACCTAGAGCAATTATAAGGAGGTTCATAGGAAAAGACAAGCTGAGAAAAAAGCATTTCCCGCCCTCTCTCTCCTTAGATTATCCTTTTTTAACCGCTACCAGACAGTCAAAAAGCGTACTTCCCATTCCATTATCGGAATTTGAATCCTTTGTGAGCATGTTGACGGAGCCTCCGAATGCCGCCCACATGCCTTCATCTATATTCACCGTCTTCGGGTGAGCCTGCTTCATGATTTTCACCCTGCCGCGCAGACGGCCGCGGTCATTGTAAACCTCTGCCGTATCTCCGTCTTGAAGAGAAAGCTCTTCCGCGATATCCGGCGACAGGTCCACCTGAATCTGCTGAAGCTTTTCAATAAACGGCACGTGCTGTGAATGATTGGAGCGCTGCGGGTGAATGGACAGCAGCGTATACGGATATTTCCCGGCCAGTCCGGCGTCGTGATAAACAGACTCCTCCGGCACTTCCAATTGAGGGAGGCCGCTGTATCCTTTCTCTTCTGCCAGTGACGAGACGAATTCAAATTTTCCGCTCGGGGTTAAAAATTGAAAATCACTCCATGGAACCTGTTTAACCGGAAGCGGCATATGTCCTTTTTCCTTTAATTGCTCAAGGGTGATTCCTTCTTTCTCCAAAGAAGAGAGCCCCATTTTTAAGAAATCTTCCGTACTGTAATCAAACAGCTCCCCGAATCCGAGACGCTTTGCGAGTTCCGTCCAGATCCAGCGGTCTGATTTTGCCTCTCCCTGCGGTTCCGCAAGCTTCTTGCCATATTGAACATAGTGATGATACATGCTGGAATAATAAATATCTTCCTCTTCGAAAACAACGGCCGTCGGCAGCACATAGTCACAGAGCTTCGCCGTATCGGTCATGACCGAATCAATGGCCACTGTGACCGGCGTTTTTTCAAACGCTTCCTTCACTTTTTTTGTATTCGGCACCTGTGTCAGCGGATTGCCGCACGTCACGATGATCATCTCAATCGGCGGGTCGGCTGCATTCAGCGCCTCTTCAGCTTGAGTCATCATCGAAAACGTTCTCGAACTTTTCTTCAAATCAGGACGAGTGAGCTCGGCCTTTGCAAAGCTTTCACCGACTTGCACATTTCCGAAGTTTGCGCCGCCGCCTTTGATACCGACATTTCCGCTCGCCGCAGCTAGAGCGTCAATCCACCGTATCGTCCCGCCCCCGTTTTTATATCTCTGCATCCCAAGACCCATAAAAGTGGAGGCGGGACCGTCAGCATATAAATCGGCAAGATATTCAAGCACTTCTAAAGACGTTTCTGTTTTCTCAATGATCTCCTCAAAAGAAATCGTCTGCAGAAGCTTGTCTATTTCCTCAAAACCGACCGAATGCTTTTGAATAAAATCAGAATCGGTTCTGCCGGTTTGGCATAATATTTTTAAAACACCCGCCGCAAGCCAGCCATCCATGCCGGGTTTGACGGATATATACCGGTCGGCAAGCTTTGCAGTCGGGTTAAAAATAGGATCAATGACCGTCAGTGTCGCTCCTTTTTTCTTCACCTGCTGCAGATGATGATAGAGGTGCATATTCGTCCGGGACACGTTTCTGCCCCATACGATCACATGCTTGCTGTGATAAATATCAAGCGGTCCATGCCCGTAAGAACGCCCGAAATCCCAGCGCTGCGCTTCAATGCCGGAACCCCAGCAAATGCTGCCCGCAATCTCGGTTACACCGCCGTATCCATTGAAAAAACGCTGGTCGAGCGCCTTCAAAAGACCGTTATTGGCGTAGTCATGACTGTGCAGCACTGCGGCAGTGCCCAACGTCTCCTTAATCACCGCCATTTTTTCAGCAATTTCATCTAACGCCTGCTCCCAGGAAATCCGGACAAATTCGCCGTCTTTCTTTTTTAAAGGGAAACGAAGCCGTTCCGGCGCATTCGTTTTCGTCTCCAGCATTCTGCCCCGGCCGCAAATTTTCCCTTCCGTAATGGGATGATTCGGGTCTCCGTCTACTTTCGTCACCTTTCCATCCTCAACTGTCACCAAAAAGCCGCAGCTATCCCAGCAATTCAGCGGGCACGCTGACTGATGCACTTTGCTCATCGGGCCTCTTCCTCTCCTCTATATGAAAAAGCATGAGCGCCAGCCCTTATGATGTAGGCTCCTCATGCTTGACGAGTACTTTTTTCAGCTTTCTCTCAAAATCTCTTCTCGGAATCATGACACTGTGGGAACAACCCGTGCATTTGATCCGAATATCCATTCCCATCCGAATGATTTTCCACCTGTTTTCACCGCAAGGATGCGGTTTCTTCATTTCAACAATATCATTCAGGCCAAAGTCTTTATCCGCCAAGACCCTTCACCTCTCTCCATAGACTGCTTTATTTATTGTACAAAAAAAGACAGGATAAGAGCAACGGCCGCACTCAAAATGAGCATTATACTTTTTTCCATCTCCCTAAAATAGGGTAAAGAAGAAGACATACCAGCAGATAAAGACTTAAAAGCCCGTAAATGGGATATAAAATGGCGATCAAATCTGAAAAACCGATTGTCGTAAAAGGCACCATCACAGCTAAAAGAAGAGATACGAGCGTCCATCTCGGCAATTTCACAAATGCAAGCATGCGGCTGGACAGCCCGAAAAGACCGGTCACCGTTGTCGTATAGATGGCTAAAAAAAGCACGGCGGCCATACAAAGAAATAACGGATAAGGAGCGCCTTCAAGGACGGCGAAAAGAGGAATCTCATATTGTGTAAGACTGCCTGAAAGCTGTACAAGCGTTTCATTGTAAACAAATGAAATCATACCGAAAATCAGCCCGCTTGCAACGCTTGCGATTTTGGCTTCTCCCAGTCCCTTCATATCTTTCCCGATTGAAGAAAGAACAGCGACAACAGAAAGAATGTTTAAGGACGTGAAGGTAATGCTTGCCGGCCAATTATACTGGCGGGTCAAATCTATCGTCCACGTGTAATGATGGGTTGTCTGAAAAAAGACCAATGCATATAACAGCCCCGCTACAAGAATGGGTATCAAAATACTATTCAGAGATAATATTCCTTTTATATCCCAAAAGAATAAACCGACGGTTACAATGCAAAGAAGAAAAATACCGATCCAAAACGGCAGCTTGTACATTTGCAGCGTCACACCGCCGCCGGCAATCATAACCATCGTCATTGAAAACAAATAAAACATAATAAGCACATCATAGACTTTAGCAAGAGCCGGCCCCATCAGATGCTCAAGCACAGGTAAAAAGTGCGTTGATTGAACCCGATAGCTGATCTTCAACACAATATAAGCCGAAATCGTAAACATGACTGTAAACAATACAATAGCCAGTCCGCTTTCGACACCGAAAAACTGCCATATTTCCTGCCCGCTTGCATACCCGGCCCCAATCTGGCTGCTTAATATGAGCAGCATCCACTTCATCCCGGCTCTCCACACCCTCATCACCTCATAAAATTTCTGATCATCTCCGCATATTGCTACTATATTGAGTGACAGCGGCAAACATTCATACAAATGGGACAAATATGGTATGATAACGACGATTGACTATTCAGAAAATTTATTTATGTTAGGCGCTCAAATCATGGACATCAGGCGTTTAACCGCAAGTGATACCCAGCCTTACTCCGATATCAGGCTCAAAGCTTTAAAAGATCACCCGGACGCATTCGCCGTCAGCTATGATGAGGAGAAAGAATGGCTGTCCGAAAAATGCAAAGCCAGGCTTGAAGCCGGCAATGCCATCGTGCTTGGCGCCTTTGAACAAGACAGACTGATAGGAATCCTCAAGATCTCCAAGCATTCGCTGTTTAAACTAAGACACATTGCGGTTATTGGTTCTATGTATATTTCCCCCAAACACCGAGGGTCAGGCGCGGGAAAAGCTTTAATGACGGAAGCCATCAGCCCAGCAAAAAAGATGAAAGACACAGAACAGCTCCATCTCTCTGTGACTTCAACAAATGAACCCGTAAAAAAACTCTGCGCTCAGTTAGGATTTATCCTCTTCTCTGCAGAAAAAAGAGCACTGAAATTAGATCATCAGCAATATGTTGATGTAGATCAAATGGTTTTACTTCTTTCATGAACTTAGAGAACAACTGCTCTGGGTTCTTTTTTCTATCCCGCTCTTTTCAAACAACCGGCATGCTGATCATGACATAAGCATAAAAAAAGGCAGCGCTGGATATACTGTAAACAACCATACATCACCAAAAACAACAATGTAATACTCGTATGACATGACAAGGAAGTGAACCTTATGAATCGAAAAGGCGGGCTTTTTTCTCAAGAACGGGCAAAACAATATGTATCCCATACGGATTCTTCTGCTGCGAATCAAATACAAGCGATCCTTACTTCATCTTTACGTAAAGCAGCCGGCAGACCGTTAGTCACCGTGTGTATCGGTACAGATCGGTCGACCGGAGATTCATTAGGTCCGCTCGTAGGAACAAAGTTAGAAAAAATGAATTTAGGCAGATTGCACGTTTACGGCACGCTGTCAGATCCTGTTCACGCCGTCAATATGAAAGACAAGCTGAAAGATATTCAACATCTACATAAAAATCCGTTTATTATAGCGGTTGATGCTTGTTTAGGCCGCGTCAAAAGCGTAGGCTCATTTCAAATCGGCGATGGGCCGCTGAAGCCCGGAGCAGGTGTTCAAAAAGACCTTCCTGAAATCGGTGACGTCCATATCAATGGAATCGTCAATGTCAGCGGGTTTATGGAGTATTTTGTCCTGCAGAATACGAGGCTTCATCTTGTTATGAGCATGGCAAATGTTTTAGCAGAGGGGTTACAGCTGACAGATAAATCAGAAGGCCGGCAGGAACGGCTCAGTCCGTTTCATAAGCTGACAAGACGTATATAAAAAACCATCTTTTAAACAAAGATGGTTTTTACGCTTCTCTCTCGGACAATAGTTCCAGGATACGTTCAAGATCTTCATTTGAGAAAAACTCAATCTCAATCTTCCCTTTTTTCTTTTGTCTCTTAATATTGACTGTTGTTCCGAAGTAATTTTGCAAATACGATTCCCGCTCTTTTAACACAACATCTTGAACAGGTTCTTTTTTCTTTGTTTCACGTGGAACATTGTTGTTTAACTGCTGAATCAGCTGCTCAAGCTGACGGACGTTCAGCTGTTCTTCAACCACTTTCTTCACAAGCGGTTCAAGCTTGTTTTATTTTTCAAACCAAGCAAGGTTCTGCCGTGTCCCATGGATAACGTACCTTCTGCAATGAGGTTCTGGATGCTTTCCGGCAGCGTCAGCAGTCTTAAATGGTTGGCAATATGAGGCCTGCTTTTCCCGAGCCGTTTAGCGAGCTGTTCCTGGGTTAAATCCAAATGCTTCAGCAGTGAGTCATATGCCAGAGCTTCTTCAAGCGGTGATAAGTCTTCACGCTGAAGGTTTTCCAAAAGAGCGATTTCCCGCATCAGCGATTCAGATAAATCCCGCACGATAGCCGGCACTGTCTCTTTACCGGCAAGTTTTGCGGCGCGGTAACGGCGTTCGCCTGCTACAATATCATAGCCCTTCAATGATTTTCTCACGATAATGGGCTGAAGAATGCCATGCTGAATGATGGACTCCTTCAGTTCAGCTAATGACTCATCGTCAAATTGTTTTCTTGGCTGATAAGGATTGGGGCGTAAATCACTGATTTTAATTTCTTCCACTGTCTCTTCAGACAAATCAACCTGATTAAACAACGCGTTAATCCCTTTTCCGAGCCCGCCTTTAGCCATTCGCTGCCACTTCCTTTGCTAAATCTAAATATACTTCCGCACCTCTCGAACGCGGATCGTATAATATGATCGGCTTGCCGTGACTCGGCGCCTCACTTAAACGGACATTGCGAGGAATAATGGTTTGATACACTTTATCTCTAAAGTATTTCTTTACCTCTTCTATCACTTGAATGCCGAGATTCGTTCTGGCATCAAGCATCGTCAGAAGCACTCCTTCTATCATTAAGTCGGTATTTAAATGTTTTTGCACAAGCCGAACTGTATTTAATAATTGACTCAATCCTTCAAGAGCGTAGTATTCGCACTGAACCGGGATAACGACTGAATCTGAAGCGGTAAGCGCATTAATCGTTAATAACCCGAGAGACGGAGGACAATCAATAATCATGTAATCGTAATTTTGTTTCACTGATTCTAATGCTCTTTTCAGCCTGACCTCCCGTGAGATCGTCGGAACCAATTCGATTTCCGCTCCCGCAAGCTGGATCGTGGCCGGAATGACATCTAAGTTCTCTACTGAAGTCGGTTTAATAATATCTGTAACATCTGCATCATCTACTAAAATGTCGTACACACAATGATCCACATCGGCTTTTTCAATCCCTAATCCGCTCGTTGCATTGCCCTGCGGATCAATATCAACAAGAAGAACCCTTTTACCTATGTAAGCCAAGCAAGCCCCCAGATTGACAGAAGTCGTCGTCTTCCCGACTCCGCCTTTTTGGTTCGTAATTGCTATGATTTTTCCCACGATGTCACCTACCTTCACATGAACATGTACTGTCTTGTTTCTATCTTATCAAAAAAAGAGTAAAGCGTTTTATTTTTTTCATAATTTGTTTATCAGCAAGTGAAAAAAATGTAAACGAAAAAGACACTTTCTAATATAAGTTCTCCGATAAAGTGACTTTTTTGACTGTAAAAAGACAATTCACGACACAAAAAGATAAAATTTTACATATATAATGTATAGTGCACAATAAATCTATCATTATCTTAAAATAGTTTTTTGATTAAAATAAAAACTCCCCTGCTGATCAGGAGAGTTTTTATTTAGGTATCCGAATGGTAAGCTGGATGTACTCTTCGAATTCTTCTTCTTCAGTGTTCAGCCTGACGCCGCTGTCTTCCACCATCGACAGTGACTGACGAATCGTATTCATCGCAATTCTTGTATCCCTGCTGAACGCTTTGCGTCTCGGCTTTGGTTTCTGCTTATTCTGTTCAAGCATTTTCACCACTCTGTCTTCCGTCTGCTTGACGTTTAAGCTTTTCTCAATGATTTCCGCAAGCAATGTGACCTGAAACTCCGGCTGTTTGAGCGGAATCAGTGCTCTTGCATGACGTTCCGTAATTTTTTTCTCCATAATCGCATCCTGGACGGGTTCCGGGAGCTTTAACAATCGGAGCTTGTTCGCAATCGTTGACTGGCCTTTTCCTAAGCGCTGCGCCAAGGCTTCCTGTGTTAAATCATGAAGTTCTAACAGCCTTGCGTACGCATGAGCTTCCTCAATGGAGGACAATTCTTCCCTTTGCAGGTTTTCAATCAAAGCGACAGATGCTGTTTCCGTATCAGAAAAATCTTTAATAATTGCGGGAATCTTCTCCCATTCAAGCGTCTGTACCGCTCTCCAGCGCCTTTCACCCGCAATGAGCTCATATTGTCCTTCATCTTCTGTATGTCTGACAACAATCGGCTGAATGATGCCGTGTGTATGGATAGTCATTGCTAACTCTTTGATTTTTTCATCTGAGAAAATGGTGCGTGGCTGAAAACGGTTGGGAACGATAGCATGTACCGGTATTTCGAGTATCTCTTCTTTGTTTGTATCATGCTCAGCTATCTCCGGTTCCTCTTCCTTCTCACCAAACCCGAAGAAACGAGAGAATGAATGCTTCATGTACCTACACCACCTTTAAAAACTGCCATTTTTATAATTCTATTTTCTCATGGTTTTTCCTGCTGTATCTTCATCAATTTTGCAGAAAATATGATGGAATTGTCACATCAGGCTGTCTAAATTACCCTTCAATTGGCGATTTATTTGGAGTACCCGGTTTTCTCGGATATTTTTTCGGAGTGCTTTTCGTCTTGCGAATGATCATAATGTTCCGTTCACTTTCTTCAACGGGAAGTGTAAAGGAATGAACTTGTTCAAGCTCTCCTCCCAATACTTTAATCGCCTTTTGCCCCGCTTTCAGCTCTTCATCAGCGGCTGCAGCTTTTAGTGCCGCAAATATACCGTTTTTCTTGGCCAGCGGCAGACAAAGCTCACTCAGGACCGACAGACGCGCCACCGCACGGGCCGTCACGAGATCGAAGCTTTCCCGGACGTCTTTCCGCTGTCCGAATGTCTCCGCTCTGTCATGGACAAATGTCGTATGCTCTAATTGTAAAGCATCAGAGAGAGTTTCCAAAAACGTAATCCGCTTATTCAGTGAATCGACGATGGTGACATGCAGATGCGGGAAGCAGATTTTGACGGGCAGGCTTGGAAAACCGGCGCCGGCGCCGACATCACAAAGAGTGGTGACCTTTTCAAAATCAATATAAAATGCCGCCGTTATCGAATCATAAAAATGCTTGAGATAAACTTCCTTTTTCTCAGTGATGGATGTCAGATTCATTTTTTCGTTCCATTCCACGAGCATCCGATAATACAACTCGAATTGCTCCAGCTGGCGGTCAGAAAGGGAAATCCCTTTCTCCGCTAAACTGGATGTAAATTCCTCTATATTCATGCCGTCATCCTTTCTATTCAGCTACCTTGGCAATACGGCCCTGCTCCAGGTATACCAGCAGGATTGAAATGTCTGCCGGATTGACGCCGGAAATACGGGACGCTTGAGCAACTGATAAAGGACGCACTTCTTTCAGCTTTTGACGGGCTTCAGTAGCAATTCCTTTAATGGCGTCATAATCAATCCGATCAGGGATTTTTTGTTTTCCATTTTCTTCAGCTTTTCCACTTGCTGCAAGGATTTTTCGATATATCCTTCATATTTCACTTGGATTTCCACTTGTTCCGCCACATCTTGCGGAACCGGAGAATCTGCAGGCGCAAGTTTTGTCACTGTTTCATAGTTCATTTCCGGACGTTTCATTAAATCTGTGCCGCGCACTCCGTCTTTCAGCTCGCTTCCGCCGAGTGAACGGATATATTCCTGATTCTCAGGAGACGGCTTGATAATAACAGACCAGAGACGTTTTTTCTCTGCCTCGATCGCCGCTTTTTTCTTCTCAAACGCTTCATAGCGCTCATCAGAAATTAAGCCGATCTCATGGCCGATTTCCGTCAGGCGAAGATCCGCGTTGTCGTGACGGAGCAGCAGTCTGTATTCCGCCCGTGAAGTCAGCAGACGATACGGTTCATTGGTTCCTTTCGTTACCAAATCATCAATCAATACACCGATATAAGCATCGGAACGGCTGAGGATCACTTCTTCTTTTCCAAGCGCTTTGCGGCCTGCGTTGATCCCTGCCATAATTCCTTGCCCGGCTGCTTCCTCATAACCTGATGTACCGTTAATTTGACCGGCTGTGTACAGGTTAGGGATTTTTTCGTCTCCAGTGTAGGCCAGAGCTGCGTCGGTACAATCGCGTCATACTCAATCGCGTATCCCGCTCTCATCATCTGCACCTTTTCCAGTCCCGGAATGGTCGCCAGCATCCGCTGCTGCACGTCCTCAGGAAGACTCGTGGATAGACCTTGAACGTATACTTCCTGCGTATTTCTGCCTTCCGGCTCAAGGAAAATCTGATGACGCGGTTTATCATTAAACCGAACGACTTTATCTTCAATCGAAGGGCAGTATCTCGGTCCCGTTCCTTTAATCATACCGGAATACATCGGCGAACGATGCAGGTTGCTGTCGATGATCTCATGAGTCTCAGGACTCGTGTAAGTCAGCCAGCAAGGCAGCTGATCGGTAATGTATTCAACCGTTTCATATGAGAAAGCGCGCGGAACCGGGTCCCCCGGCTGGATTTCTGTTTTGCTGTAATCAATGGAATCGCTTGAGACACGAGGAGGCGTGCCCGTTTTAAAACGGACGAGATCAAAACCGAGCTCCTCTAAGTGCTCAGAAAGTTTAATAGACGGCTGCTGGTTATTCGGGCCGCTTGAGTAAGACAGATCACCGAGAATGATCCGCCCTCTTAAATACGTTCCGGTTGTCAGCACGACCGTTTTTGCCTTGTATTCAGCACCCGTTTGCGTAATGACACCGCGGCACTCTCCGTCTTCAATGATTAAACGCTCGGCAATCCCTTGAAGAAGTGTCAAATTCGGTGTTTTTTCCAGCGTATGCTTCATTTCGTGCTGATATTGGAATTTATCCGCCTGCGCACGCAGCGCCCGTACGGCCGGACCTTTTCCTGTATTAAGCATTCTCATTTGAATATGAGTTTTATCTATATTTCTAGCCATCTCTCCGCCGAGCGCGTCAATTTCGCGGACGACAATCCCTTTCGCGGGGCCGCCGACAGACGGATTACATGGCATAAACGCAACCATATCAAGATTAATCGTCAAAACAAGCGTTTTGGCTCCCTGGCGCGCGGATGCGAGGGCAGCCTCAACACCGGCATGCCCGGCGCCGATGACAATCACGTCGTATTGGCCTGCTTCATACCCCATGGTTTTTTCCTCCCTTTTATTTACCTAAACAAAATTGTGAAAAGAGCTGATCAATTAAGCTTTCGTGGACGGCATCACCGATGATTTCGCCCAGCAGCTCCCAGCACCTTGTCAAATCAATTTGCACCATATCAATCGGAACATCCTGTTCAATTCCGTTCAGCGCATCATCAATCGCTTGCTTGGCCTGATGCAGAATCGAGATATGACGGGTGTTGCTGACATAGGTGAGATCTCCGCTTTCGATCGCTCCTGTATAAAATAGCGACTGAATCGCTTCCTCTAAATCTTGAATGCCTTCTTCTTTCAGCAATGAGGTCGTGACGACAGGCCTGCCTTTCGCCAGTTCCTTGACGCGCTCAGCGTCAATCTTAGCCTCAAGGTCCGTCTTATTCATAATGACAATGACGTCCATTCCCTCAACCGCTTCAAACAATTTAACATCTTCTTCAGAAAGCGCTTCGCTGTGGTTAAGCACAAGCAAAATGAGATCCGCTTCCTTCAGAACCTGCCGTGACCGTTCCACACCGATTCTTTCGACGATGTCTTCTGTCTCGCGGATTCCGGCGGTATCGACAAGCCGAAGCGGCACGCCTCGCACGTTGACATATTCCTCTATCACATCACGCGTCGTTCCCGGAATATCGGTTACAATCGCCTTCGTTTCATGGACAAGGCTGTTAAGCAGAGAGGATTTCCCGACGTTCGGACGGCCGATGATCACGGTAGACAGTCCCTCTCGCAAAATTTTCCCCTGCTCGGACGTACGGAGCAGCGCCTCGATTTCTTTCTTCACGCCGCTTGCCTTCTCCACTAAAAGCTGATGCGTCATTTCTTCGACGTCATCATATTCCGGATAATCTATATTCACCTCAACATGGGCAAGTGTTTCTAACAACTCATCACGCAGACGGCGGACAAGCGCGGAAAGCCGTCCTTCCATCTGGTTCATGGCGACATTCATGGCACGGTCCGTTTTGGCCCTGATCAGATCCATCACCGCTTCCGCCTGTGAAAGGTCAATCCGTCCGTTTAAAAATGCGCGCTTCGTAAACTCACCGGGTTCTGCCAGTCTCGCACCTTCTCTTAAAGCAAGCTGGAGCACCTGATTAACCGTCACAATACCCCCGTGACAGTTGATTTCAATGACATCTTCCCTTGTGAATGTTCTGGGCGCTCTTAAAACAGACACCATGACTTCCTCAATAATCCGTCCCGTCGTACTGTCCGCGATATGCCCGTAATGAATGGTATGCGATTCTGCCGAACTGAGCGTTTTGCCTTTCGGACCCTTGTACATTTTGTCGGCGATCTTTACGGCTTCCGGGCCGCTCAGCCGAACGATCGCAATCGCGCCTTCACCCATCGGAGTTGAAATCGCTGCAATTGTATCCATGCTGTTCACCTCTCTTTATCTCTGTTTCCATCTATATAAAAAATTTTATTTACGCCAAAATTAAAAGATAACATAGTTTGGTTTGAAGTGGAAGATACGTTATCCACAAAGGCAGAAATTCATCCCTTATTACTTTAACTTATCCACATGTGAATAACAATTAATTTTATTTCCTAAAACCTTTTTTATCAACAGCATAGACCGAAAAAGAAAAAACTTAAACGCAAAAAAATGCGATTCTGCTTAGGAATAGAGCCATTTTTACCAATAAAAAAACCGAAGTTCCGATTTTACCCGGACTTCGGTTTTCTGCTATCTTTATGGGAAATAACGAGATGGCGGTACCGGCCTTCACCGGTAGAAAACGTTTTGATATTTGGATGCTTTGACAGCGCGTCATGGATGATTTTTCTTTCACCTGACGGCATCGGTTCTAAATGCACATCTTTTTCGTTTTCGACACTTGCTTGGCCAGCCTGTTTGCCAGCTGATCCAGAATTTCTCTTCTTTTCCGCCGATAATTCTCAGCGTCGACAACGGCTTGGCGATACTGGCCGGAGCCGCGGTTCAAAACAAGCTGCGTCAATGTTTCCAATGCATTGAGTGTTTGTCCTCTTTTGCCAATAAGCAGCGCCGCTTTTTCACCTTTAATGTGAAAACAGACTGTTTTCTTGTTTTCTTCCGTAACAATCTCAGAAGGCCCGGCAATGGAATGGATGATTTCTTCTAAATACGCTTTCGCTTCCTGAACAGGATTTCTTTTCTCTTCCAGTTCTACGATCGCATTCTTTTTTCCGAAAATACCCAAAAACCCTTTATATTCTTCTTGCACCACCGTTATTTCTACTTGATCTTTCGTCAGTTGAAGTTCCTGAAGGCCTGATTGAACTGCTTCTTCGACATTCCGTCCCGCAGCAGTCACCTTCTTCACTTTTTCTTTCCTCCGGCTTTCTGCGTTTCCGGATCGTGTTTAATGTCAGGTCCTTTAATAAGGAATGTCTGAGCAATCATAAACAGGTTTCCGACTACCCAATACAGAGACAGCGCACTCGGGAAGTTGATCGCAAATACGATGATCATGATCGGCATAATCCATACCATCATTGCCATTTGAGGATTCTGAGTCGGATTTCCCGCCATCATCAGCTTCTGCTGGACAAAAGTGGCCACACCGGCAACGATAGGAAGAATATAGTAAGGATCCTTCTCTCCTAAATCAAACCATAAAAAGCTGTGCTGTGAAATGGCTTGCGTACGCATAATGGCGTGGTAGAATCCGATCAAAATCGGCATTTGAATCAGGATCGGGAAACATCCTGCCAGCGGGTTTACCCCGTGCTTTGAAAACAGGGCCATCGTTTCCTGCTGAAGCTTCTGCTGCGTTTTTTGATCTTTAGAGCTGTATTTTTCTCTGAGCTTCTGCATTTCAGGCTGCAGCGCCTGCATCGCTTTTGAGCTTCGAAGCTGCTTGATCATCAGCGGCAGAATCAGCAGACGAATTAAAATCGTAACGATGATGATCGATAAACCATAGTTATCGCCCGTCAGTTTCGCTACGTACGTAATGACTTCTGACAATGGATACACAACATATTTGTCCCAGAAATGCGGACTATTCGCCGTAATCGGCTCTTTCACACTCGAGCACCCGGCCAGCAGCACGAGCATACCGACCATACTCAGTAGTAACCATATTCTCCTTTTCAAGAACGTTTCCTCCTATACCAATCTTTATAAACCTTGTATGTATTTTAGCATCTTTCAGTTTCAAATGGCGTTCATTTTTCGCCAAATAAAAGGAAGCGCTTTTAAAAACGTGAAGAAAACAAAATATGAGCTATTTTGACGAAGATTTCTTATATAATGAGGTTTTTCTGAATAAGTGCTGCAGACTCTTTTTCGTTTCTTCAAAACTGAGGTCTCCGGCGGGTTTTCTTGCGATAATAATAAAATCTTTCGGCTTGAGCAGCTCTTTTTCCTCCTGAACAGCCTGTCTGATTAACCGCTTCACCCGATTGCGCACGACGGCATTGCCGATTTTTTTACTGACAGAAAGCCCTACCCGGAGCTCTTCCTGTTTCGGCTGATCGAGCGTATACAGCACGAACTGGCGGTTTGCCATAGACGTTCCGCGTTTAAACACTTTTTGAAAATCTTCATTTTTCTTTAACCGATTTCGCTTCTTCACTTTAATTCACTCCGATATTCACTCGCAGAAACTTTTATTTCTATTTAAAAAAACGGGCCGCCGGAATACTGAAGAAATTTCTCCAGTACCGGGCGACGCATGACATCTCTTTTCTCTTAATGTGAAAAAAGACCACTGACATTATTCAGTGGCCTAAGCTGATAATACTTTTCTGCCTTTGCGGCGACGGCGTGCTAATACTAGACGACCGTTTTTTGAACTCATACGGCTTCTGAAGCCATGAACTTTACTGCGTTTACGGTTATTCGGTTGGAATGTTCTTTTCATTTATGACACCTCCCTCGAGGAATAGCTGTTAAAGACAGTCTTACTTATTATATTTGTGCTGCCTATTCATTGTCAACTTCAGCAGTGCTTTTATTTCTTACAACCATAATAGGATAACATACCTTAACCAGATTAGAAACCTTATTTTTCATATTCCTTTTTTTAACGCACAAAAAAAGCCGCGCTCCCCCGAAAAAACGTCATGTGGATAATTTTTCGGTCTTTTTTTAATATCCACAATCGTTATCGACAACATTTTCACATTGCTAACCCCTGTGGACAAAGATTTTTCAACAAGTTGTCAGGTTTGTGGATAAGATTACGAGAACCATTGCAAGTCCTCGCTTAATTTGATATTATATTTGTGTTTTAACTCTTAATTACTTATCCAGTCCATTCTCTTTATCCACAAATTGTGGATAAGTTGTGGATTGTTTTCACACAGCTTGTGTAGATTGTTGTCCACAACTTGTGGAATTTGTCGAAAAGCTATTTTTCTACTATACTATATGTTTTCAACATTTCGTGTGTACGAATGGTCAGAGCCATATGCTCTTTTTTTGTGTTCTATAACAGGGGAAGGGCGCTGATTTTTAAAGAAAAGGAGGGCTGTGCCGGATAATGGAGAATATATTGGATCTTTGGAATCAAGCTCTAGCTCAAATTGAGAAAAAGCTAAGCAAACCGAGTTTCGAAACTTGGATGAAGTCGACGAAAGCCCATTCGCTGCAAGGAGATACCTTAACCATCACCGCTCCCAATGAATTTGCCAGAGACTGGCTGGAGTCCAGGTACTTACATCTCATTGCAGATACCATATATGAATTAACCGGGGAAGAATTGAGCGTCAAATTTGTCATTCCTCAAAATCAGGACGAAGAAGACTTTTTGCCGAAACCGCAAGTGAAAAAAGCGGCAAAAGAGGAACCGTCTGATTTTCCCCAAAGCATGCTCAACCCGAAATATACATTCGACACATTCGTCATCGGATCGGGAAACCGATTCGCCCATGCAGCATCACTGGCTGTGGCGGAAGCACCCGCTAAAGCGTACAACCCTTTATTTATATACGGGGGAGTCGGCTTAGGAAAAACCCACTTAATGCACGCGATCGGCCATTATGTCATTGATCATAATCCTTCAGCCAAAGTGGTGTACCTGTCTTCTGAAAAATTCACAAATGAATTCATCAACTCAATCCGCGATAATAAAGCCGTTGATTTCCGCAACCGCTACCGGAACGTTGATGTACTTTTGATAGATGATATTCAATTTTTAGCCGGAAAAGAACAAACACAGGAAGAGTTTTTCCATACATTCAACACGCTTCATGAAGAAAGCAAACAAATCGTGATTTCCAGTGACAGACCGCCGAAAGAGATCCCGACCCTTGAAGACCGCCTGCGTTCGCGGTTCGAATGGGGATTGATTACAGATATCACACCGCCGGATCTGGAAACGCGGATTGCCATTCTGAGAAAGAAAGCGAAGGCGGAGGGCCTTGATATTCCGAACGAGGTCATGCTTTACATCGCGAATCAGATTGACAGCAACATCCGCGAACTGGAAGGGGCATTAATCCGGGTTGTCGCCTATTCATCCTTAATCAATAAAGACATTAACGCAGACCTGGCAGCAGAAGCATTGAAAGATATTATTCCGTCTTCTAAGCCGAAGGTCATTACGATAAAAGAGATTCAGCGGATTGTCGGACAGCAGTTCAACATTAAGCTTGAAGATTTCAAAGCGAAAAAGCGTACGAAATCCGTGGCTTTCCCAAGACAAATTGCAATGTATCTTTCAAGAGAAATGACGGATTCTTCTTTGCCTAAAATCGGGGAAGAATTTGGCGGGAGAGACCATACAACCGTCATTCACGCCCACGAAAAGATTTCAAAACTGCTGATTGATGACGAGCAGCTTCAGCAGCAGGTGAAAGAAATAAAAGAACTGCTTAAATAATAGTGTCCTCGGATGAATCGGGGAAAGTGTGAATAACTTTTTCATAGCCATACACAGTCTGTCCACATGTGGATAGGCTGTGTTTCCTGTCTTTTTCACAACTTATCCACAAATCCACAGGCCCTACTATTACTACTGCTATTTTTAAAATATATTAATTATATTATCCGTTAGGAGGATAAACATGAAATTTACGATTCAAAAAGATCGGTTAGTCGAAAGTGTACAAGACGTTCTAAAAGCCGTTTCATCCAGAACCACAATTCCCATTCTCACCGGTATTAAGATCGTCGCCTCAGATGAAGGAGTATCTTTCACAGGAAGTGACTCTGATATTTCAATTGAGTCATTCATTCCGAAAGAAGATGATGATAAAGAAATCGTGACGATCGATCAGCCGGGAAGTATCGTGCTGCAAGCGCGCTTCTTCAGTGAAATCGTTAAAAAACTGCCGATGGCGACTGTTGAAATCGAAGTTCAAAATCAATATTTAACGATTATCCGTTCCGGAAAAGCCGAATTTAATTTAAACGGCCTTGATGCAGATGAATATCCGCATCTACCGCAAATCGAAGAGCATCACGCCATTCAGATTCCGACGGATCTTTTGAAAAACCTGATCCGCCAAACCGTGTTTGCTGTGTCCGCCTCAGAAACACGCCCTATCTTGACAGGTGTAAACTGGAAAGTTGAAAACGGTGAATTATTATGCACTGCCACGGATAGCCACCGACTCGCTTTAAGAAAGGCGAAGCTTGATATTCCGGAAGACAGCTCTTATAACGTCGTCATTCCCGGGAAAAGCTTAACCGAGCTGAGCAAAATTCTTGATGACAACCAAGAGCTGGTGGATATCGTCATTACAGAAACCCAAGTTCTGTTCAAAGCGAAAAACGTATTGTTCTTCTCAAGATTGCTTGACGGAAACTATCCGGACACGACCAGCTTAATTCCGCAGGAAAGCAAAACGGAAATCGTCGTGAACACGAAGGAATTTTTACAGGCGATAGACCGTGCTTCTTTATTGGCGAGAGAAGGCCGCAACAATGTTGTAAAACTTTCTGCCAAACCGGCGGATTCGCTTGAGATTTCATCAAATTCTCCGGAAATCGGGAAAGTGGTCGAAGCTGTGCTGGCTGACCAGATTGACGGCGAGGAATTAAATATTTCATTCAGTCCAAAATATATGATGGACGCACTGAAAGTACTTGAAGGAGCGGACATCCGCATCAGCTTTACGGGAGCGATGAGACCGTTTCTTATCCGTACGCCGAATGATGAGACCATCGTTCAGCTCATCCTTCCGGTCAGAACGTATTAATCAAACATAATGTGCTGCCGGCTTAGTTCGGCAGCTTTTCTATTCATCAGCCGCTCCCTCAAGTTTTCCCTTTCCTTATTTCAGGATTTTTTAGTACAATTAGATATTAGTGATATTTGAAAGAGGTCGATATTATGGCAAATCCGATTTCGATTGATACAGAAATGATTACGCTTGGCCAGTTTTTAAAATTAGCCGATGTGATTCAGTCCGGCGGCATGGCGAAGTGGTTTCTGAGCGAGCATGAGGTGACTGTCAACAATGAACCTGACAATCGCCGCGGCAGAAAGCTTTACGTTGGAGACGTGGTCGCGATTGAAGGATTTGGTTCATTTCAAGTCGTCAATTAAAGCGGGTGACAGCGGTTGTATATCCAAAATTTAGAATTAACATCCTACCGTAATTATGAGCGCGCTGAGCTTCAATTCGAAAACAAGGTGAATGTGATCATCGGGGAAAATGCCCAAGGCAAAACCAATCTGATGGAAGCCATCTATGTCCTTTCGATGGCAAAATCACACCGCACCTCAAATGACAAAGAACTTATACGGTGGGACGAAGACTATGCTAAAATAGAAGGAAGAGTGATGAAGCGCAACGGGGACATCCCGATGCAGCTTGTCATCTCCAAAAAAGGTAAAAAGGGCAAGGTCAATCATATAGAGCAGCAAAAACTCAGTCAGTATGTCGGAGCGCTGAACACCATTATGTTTGCCCCTGAGGATTTAAATCTCGTCAAAGGAAGCCCTCAGGTGAGGAGAAGATTTCTCGATATGGAGATCGGGCAGGTTTCTGCCGTTTATCTGTATGATTTATCTCTTTATCAAAAAATCCTTTCACAGCGGAATCATTTTCTGAAACAGCTGCAAAGCCGGAAACAGACTGACCGGACCATGCTTGACGTTCTCACTGATCAGCTGATTGAAGCAGCCGCAAAAGTTGTCGCCAAACGTCTGCAGTTTACGGCGCAGCTTGAAAAATGGGCGCAGCCGATCCATTCCGGCATTTCCCGGGGACTTGAAGAACTGACGCTTAAGTATCACACGGCGCTTGATGTATCAGATCCTAAAGATTTGTCGAAAATAGGTAACAGCTACCAGGAGTCTTTTTCGAAATTAAAAGAAAAAGAAATAGAACGAGGCGTCACATTATTCGGACCGCATCGGGATGATGTCCTTTTTTATGTGAACGGACGCGATGTGCAGACTTACGGTTCGCAGGGACAGCAGCGTACGACGGCTTTGTCTCTGAAGCTGGCTGAAATAGATTTGATTCATGAAGAAATCGGAGAATACCCCATTTTACTTTTGGATGATGTACTAAGCGAGCTGGATGATTACCGGCAGTCCCATTTGCTTCATACGATCCAAGGCCGTGTGCAGACATTTGTCACCACGACGAGCGTGGATGGCATTGACCACGATACCTTACATCAAGCAGGAATGTTCCGTGTGGAAAACGGTACGTTAGTGAAGTGAAGAAATGAGGTGAGCGATTGTATATTCATTTAGGTGACGACTTTGTCGTTTCAACCCGTGATATTGTCGGCATTTTTGACTGCAAGGTCAATGTATCGCCGATCGTTGAAGAATTTCTGGACAGACAGAAAGAAAAAGTAGTGCCGTCCGTAAACGGCACGCCAAAGTCTATCGTAGTCACGACTGAGAATATATATTACTCTCCCTTATCTTCCGGCACACTGAAGAAACGTGCGCAATTTATGTTAGAAATAGATTCTTAGCGGATCTTTACAATGAATATATTATCGTTTAAGAAAAGTGTAGGTGAATGTGCATGGCTATGGAACAGCAGCAAAATAGTTATGATGAGAATCAGATACAGGTATTAGAAGGTTTGGAAGCTGTTCGAAAGAGACCGGGGATGTACATCGGATCAACTAACAGCAAAGGCCTTCACCATTTGGTGTGGGAAATCGTCGACAACAGTATTGACGAAGCCCTGGCCGGTTATTGTACAGATATTAACATCGAGATTGAAAAAGATAACAGCATTACCGTTAAGGACAACGGGCGCGGAATTCCGGTCGGTATCCAGGAGAAGATGGGCCGCCCTGCGGTTGAAGTCATCATGACCGTTCTCCACGCCGGCGGTAAATTTGACGGAAGCGGATATAAAGTATCCGGCGGTCTTCACGGTGTAGGGGCGTCCGTCGTAAACGCCTTGTCGACCACTCTTGACGTTACGGTTCATCGTGACGGAAAAATCCACTATCAGGCGTACGAGCGCGGTGTACCTGTGGCCGATCTTGAAGTGATCGGTGATACTGATAAGACCGGAACGATTACGCACTTCGTTCCGGATCCGGAAATTTTCAAAGAAACAACTGTATATGACTATGATCTGCTTTCAAACCGTGTCCGGGAATTGGCCTTCCTGACAAAAGGCGTAAACATCACGATTGAAGACAAACGTGAAGGACAAGAACGGAAAAACGAGTACCACTACGAAGGCGGAATCAAAAGCTATGTTGAGTACTTAAACCGTTCCAAAGAAGTCGTTCATGAAGAGCCGATTTATATTGAAGGCGAGAAAGACGGCATAACGGTTGAAGTTGCATTGCAATACAACGACAGCTATACAAGCAATATTTATTCTTTCACAAATAATATCAACACATACGAAGGCGGCACGCACGAGGCCGGATTTAAAACCGGTCTGACCCGTGTCATAAACGACTATGCAAGAAGAAAAGGGATTTTCAAAGAAAATGATCCGAATTTAAGCGGGGATGATGTGAGAGAAGGGCTGACTGCCATTATTTCAATTAAGCACCCTGATCCGCAATTCGAAGGGCAGACGAAAACGAAGCTCGGCAACTCCGAAGCGAGAACGATCACTGATACGCTGTTTTCTTCTGCGCTGGAAACATTCCTTCTTGAAAATCCGGACTCAGCCCGCAAAATCGTTGAAAAAGGTTTAATGGCCGCAAGAGCGCGGATGGCGGCGAAAAAAGCGCGGGAATTGACCCGCCGCAAAAGTGCGCTTGAGATTTCCAATCTGCCGGGCAAACTGGCGGACTGTTCTTCTAAAGATCCGAGCATTTCCGAGCTGTATATCGTAGAGGGTGACTCTGCGGGCGGATCAGCGAAACAGGGACGGGACCGTCATTTCCAAGCCATTCTGCCGCTGCGCGGTAAGATTCTGAACGTTGAGAAAGCCAGACTTGATAAGATTCTCTCAAACAATGAGGTCAGATCAATGATCACGGCCCTCGGAACAGGAATCGGAGAAGATTTTAATCTTGAAAAAGCGCGTTATCATAAAGTGGTCATCATGACGGATGCCGATGTTGACGGCGCCCATATCAGAACGCTTTTATTAACGTTCTTCTACAGATACATGCGGGAAATCATCGAAAACGGCTATGTCTACATTGCCCAGCCGCCGCTTTATAAAGTGCAGCAGGGAAAACGGGTGGAATACGCTTATAACGATAAGCAGCTTGATGAGCTGTTAAAAGAGCTTCCGCAATCACCTAAGCCCGGCCTCCAGCGTTATAAAGGTCTTGGAGAAATGAACGCGACTCAGCTTTGGGAAACGACAATGGACCCTGCGACCAGAACGCTTCTGCAAGTCAATCTTGAAGATGCAATGGACGCTGACGAGACTTTTGAAATGCTGATGGGTGACAAAGTAGAACCGCGGAGAAACTTCATAGAAGCAAACGCCAGATACGTGAAAAATCTTGATATTTAACCAAGAAAGCCTTATTTTCGTTAAGAAATAAGGCTTTTTTCTCAAAGCGGCTTCTAAAGCCTCTGAAAACCCGCAAAACCCGTATATTCTACTAAATTAATGTGTATAAACACAAGTTTATTGATATAATGGAGAATAGTGAAATCGTATTGAAGATCATAATGGACAATCTACTCCCACATTATTTCATGTGATACTTCAGGGAGGTTTTTTTAATGAGTGAACAAAACACACCACAAGTACGTGAAGTCAATATCAGTCAGGAAATGCGGACATCCTTCCTGGACTATGCAATGAGCGTTATCGTATCCCGGGCGCTTCCGGATGTGCGTGACGGTCTGAAGCCGGTTCACAGACGGATTTTGTACGCAATGAATGATTTAGGCATGACCAGTGACAAACCATATAAAAAATCTGCCCGTATCGTCGGTGAAGTTATCGGTAAGTACCACCCGCACGGTGACTCAGCGGTTTACGAATCAATGGTCAGAATGGCGCAGGATTTTAACTACCGCTACATGCTTGTTGACGGACACGGCAACTTCGGTTCGGTTGACGGCGACTCAGCGGCCGCGATGCGTTACACAGAAGCGAGAATGTCAAAAATCGCAATGGAAATTCTGCGTGACATTACGAAAGACACGATTGACTATCAAGATAACTATGACGGTTCAGAAAGAGAGCCTGCCGTCATGCCTTCGAGATTTCCGAATCTGCTCGTAAACGGGGCTGCCGGTATTGCGGTCGGAATGGCGACAAACATTCCCCCGCATCAGCTTGGAGAAGTCATTGAAGGCGTGCTTGCCGTAAGTGAGAATCCTGAGATTACAAACCAGGAGCTGATGGAGTACATCCCGGGCCCGGATTTTCCGACTGCAGGTCAGATTTTGGGCCGGAGCGGCATCCGCAAGGCGTATGAATCCGGACGGGGATCAATCACAATCCGGGCTAAGGCTGAAATCGAAGAGACTTCATCGGGAAAAGAAAGAATTATTGTCACGGAACTTCCTTATCAGGTGAACAAAGCGAGATTAATTGAAAAAATCGCGGATCTTGTCCGGGACAAAAAAATCGAAGGAATTACCGATCTGCGAGACGAATCCGACCGTAACGGAATGAGAATCGTCATTGAGATCCGCCGTGACGCCAATGCTCACGTCATTTTGAATAACCTGTACAAACAAACGGCCCTGCAGACGTCTTTCGGGATCAACCTGCTGGCGCTCGTTGACGGACAGCCGAAGGTACTAAGCCTGAAACAATGTCTGGAGCATTATCTTGATCACCAAAAGGTTGTGATCCGGCGCAGAACGGCTTACGAACTCCGCAAAGCGGAAGCGAGAGCTCACATTTTGGAAGGTTTAAGAATTGCTCTCGATCATTTAGATGCCGTTATTTCTCTTATCCGCAATTCCCAGACGGCTGAAATTGCGAGAACGGGTTTGATCGAACAATTCTCACTGACTGAAAAACAAGCGCAAGCCATTCTGGATATGCGCCTTCAGCGATTAACCGGTCTGGAGCGCGAAAAGATTGAAGAGGAATATCAATCACTTGTTGCGCTTATCGCTGAGCTGAAAGATATTTTAGCCAATGAAGAAAGAGTTCTTGAGATCATCCGTGAAGAACTTAATGAAATCAAAGAGCGTTTCAATGATGAGAGACGCACTGAAATTGTGACGTCCGGTCTTGAAACAATTGAAGATGAAGATCTTATCGAGAGAGAAAATATCGTCATCACACTGACCCATAACGGCTATGTTAAACGTCTCCCGGCGTCCACATACCGCAGCCAAAAACGGGGCGGAAAAGGCGTACAGGGAATGGGAACGAATGAAGATGACTTTGTGGAACACTTAATTTCCACATCAACGCACGATACGATCCTGTTCTTCTCTAATAAAGGGAAGGTATACCGTTCTAAAGGATATGAAATCCCTGAATACGGCCGAACGGCAAAAGGCATTCCGATTATTAACCTTCTGGAAGTTGAAAAAGGCGAATGGATTAATGCCATTATTCCGGTCAGCACGTTTGATGAGGAGCAATACCTCTTCTTTACGACCAAACAAGGGGTGTCGAAACGTACGGCACTGTCCCAGTTTGCGAATATACGGAATAACGGGCTGATCGCCCTAGGTCTCCGGGAAGACGATGAACTGATGGCCGTCCGCCTGACTGACGGCAAGAAACAAATCATCATCGGAACGAAGAACGGTTTACTGATCCGTTTCCCTGAAGAAGATGTAAGACAAATGGGACGCACAGCTGCGGGTGTTAAAGGCATCACGCTGACAGACGATGATGTCGTTGTAGGTATGGAGATTCTTGAAGAAGACTCCCATGTCCTCATAGTGACAGAAAACGGCTACGGCAAACGCACACCGGCTTCAGAATACAGAGTTCAAAGCCGGGGCGGAAAAGGTCTTAAAACATGTAAAATCACTGACAGCAACGGTCCGTTAGTAACCGTGAAAGCAACAAAAGGCGAAGAGGACTTAATGATTATTACGGCAAGCGGCGTGTTAATCAGAATGGATATTAATGATATCTCCACTACGGGACGCGTAACTCAAGGCGTCCGTCTGATCCGCATGTCTGATCAAGAGCATGTAGCCACTGTGGCGCTTGTCGAAAAGAATGAAGAAGAGCCGGAAGAAACGGAAGAAGTATAAACGAAAAAGCGCAGCTGCAACAGGCTGCGCTTTTACTATATAAAGAAATGAAAAAAAGCTTTGACACATAGTGATGATGCTGATATAATTCTTTTTGTTGTCTTTTTAATAGAAAGGCAAGCCTAGCGAAAATATTTTTAAAAAAGTATTGACCTAGCAAACTGAAAATGTTATGATTAAGAGGTCGCTTCGAGAGAGGCGG